>JBDGTL010000034.1:13748-54888 GCA_042216905.1 Halodesulfurarchaeum sp. | reverse complement strand
AAAATGAGTGTATGTAAGTAAAATGAGTGTGTGTAAGTAAAATGAGTGTGTATAACCTAATTAATAGTATTTGACTAAAATAAATATTGGTATAAAAAATAAATTAATTGATGCTTAATATAAAATTAAATAAAAGTTTAAATATTTGGTTTGTTAATGTTTTTTAAAATTAATAAAGGTATCGTTTACAAAATTAAAATTGTTGAGATCAGGGAAACTGACTATATTATTCACGAATTAACTACAATAATTTAAATAATATGTAACTAAAATGTACAACAATCAGGTGGCATCACTGAGTCCGACACCCTCCGCATACGCTTGGGACGCCCGATCACTCCGACAGCGCGTTCACTCGTACAGTGGGTACTCCTCCGTCAGATCCAGGACCGCGTTCCTGACCGATTCGATCTCGTCCTCGTCCTCGACGTTGTCGAGCACTCGAACGATGAGGTCGCCAACCGTCCGCAGGTCCTCGGGCGTGAATCCCCGTGTGGTCAGGGCTGGCGTCCCGATACGGATCCCACTCGGGTTCATCGGGGATCGGGTCTCGCCCGGGACGGTGTTGGCATTGAGGACGATGTTCGCGTCCTCGAGCGCGGATTCGGCGTCGCTCCCCGTCACGTCCGGGTGGGACTCCCTGAGGTCGACGAGAACGAAGTGGGTATCGGTCCCGCCCGAGACGAGCGAAATGCCGGACGCCTCGAGGGCGTTTCCGAGTGCCTTCGCGTTTTCGACGATCCTGTTTGCGTACTCCTCGAACTCGTCCGTCGTGGCCTCTTCGAACCCGACGGCCTTGCCAGCGATGTTGTGCATGAGCGGTCCACCCTGGATTCCGGGGAAGACTGCCTTGTCGACGGCGTCGGCGTGTTCCTCTCCGGTGAGGATGAACCCTCCTCGACCGGAGCGGATCGTCTTGTGTGTCGATCCGGTGACGAAGTCTGCGATCCCGACCGGTGAGGGATGGACGCCCGCCGCGACGAGGCCAGTGATGTGGGCGATATCGGCCATGTGGTAGGAACCGACCGCGTCGGCGGCCTCCTGGACACGCTCCCATTCCACCTCGCGGGGATAGGCCGAGTACCCGGAGACGATCAGGTCCGGGTCGAAGGCCTCCGCCGTCTCGCGAAGCCCCTCGTAATCGACGTAGCCTGTTTCGGGGTCGATCTCGTACTGCTCGACGTCGAACAGTTGCCCGGCGAAATTCGCCGGATGGCCATGACTGAGATGGCCGCCGTGTTCCAGATCGAGCGAGAGGATTCTATCGCCCGGAGACAGCACGGCGAAGTACACACCCATATTGGCCTGTGTCCCGCTGTGGGGCTGAACGTTGACGTGCTCGGCCCCCCACAGTTCTTTGGCCCGCTCTATTGCGAGCGTTTCGACGGCGTCGGCGTTCTCGCAGCCCCCATAGTACCGTTCGCCCGGATACCCCTCCGCGTACTTGTTCGTCAAAGCGCTCCCTTGGGCCGACATGACCGCCTCGGAGACGTGATTCTCGCTCGCGATCATCGACAATGTGTTCCGCTGCCGGTCGACCTCGGCGGAAAGCGCGTCTGCGACGGCGGGATCCACCTGCTCGACGGATTCGAAGTCCATGTACTCGATGGCGGGGGCACAGACTGTAAACCTGTTCCGTTCGATTCGCCACGCGTTTCGGCCCGACCAAATCCGGATCGTCGATCCGTCCACCGATTGTCGATCCCGGTCGGTCATGAACGTTGATCTTTTCCATCAAAAATTGGGTCTAAAATTAAGTACGGCCCCGTCGTATCCTCTATTATTGATGAACTCGAATCTTTTGGGAACGGACGTAACCGAGGTACTTCGTTCACTCCTCGTCGACGAACCGGACGTCGTCTACGTCGTCAACCCCAACCGGGCTATCTTGGAACGGGTCATCGACGCGGTCTGCTCGACGAATGCCAGGACCGACGTCCGGGCGATCGGTGACCGAAGCACGCTCAAGGAGGTTTTCGAGGATTTCATCATCGCGAGTCACGTCGCTGACCTGATCGAGAACGGAAATCTCGGTGTCAGATCAATCCCCGACTACGAACGGACGCCGGTGTTCGTCACCCCCGACCGGGTGACCGCGCTCCTCGAGGCCGAATCGCACATCGGTGGGCTCTCGACCGCTGAAGGAGGGTTTCCAGAGACACTCTTTGCCACGATCGAACACGAGTGGAACACGGCCGAACAGTTCGAACTCCGGACCCCGGCCAGATCCAGGATCACGGAGACACTCGAGGAGAGCCTCGGGAACCAGGTACGGGCCGACTTCGAGGCCACCCTCGACGGCCTGGAATCGCTCGAACAGGAGGGATCCGTCCTGGACGAGGTGAGCATCAGTCTCCTCGTCGCGGCGAAAAACGAGGTTTTGCTCTACGACATCAGCAAGTGGGGCGAGGACGTCGGTATCGCGAGCAAAGCCACCTTCTCGCGGACGAAGACGAAACTCGAGGATTACGGCGTCATCGATACGGAGAAGGTCCCGATCGACGTCGGTCGCCCACGACTCCGACTGAAACTCCACGAGGACGCCCCGTCAGGTGACGATCCGATACGGCTGGTCGAATTCGCCAGATCCGCCCTCCAGGAATAGAGCCGCGGTACTTTTCACCCCGGTCGCGTTTGTCACGAGCATGCCGACGGCAACCAGGGGGTGCCTCGAGTGACGATCGGTCTGGTTGGATCCGGGCCGGTCATCGAGACCGCATCGCTCACCGTTGACGACCTCGACATGCCAGTCCGGCGGACAGACGTCGATGCAGTCCAATCCGTGGACCTCGCCATCGTGTCCGGAATGGCAGGAAGTGACGGATTCGAGACTGCGAACGAGTTGGCAAAAGCGGGTGACACGCCATGGATCGCCGTCGAACTCGGGGGAATCGGGGGCACGCCCGTCGACGGTCTCGACGCGACCATATCGACCTTTCATCCCGCTGGTGCCTGCTTCGAGTGTCTCGAACGTCGGGTCAGGGCAAATGACGTCGATGCGGTCGAGGACGCAACTGCCGACCGTAGCGCCGCACGAGTCGCCGGATCGTACGCAGGCCTTCTCGCATCGAGAATCGTCGCCGGACAACAGCGAGGAGGTGTCGTGCTCGAGATTCCCTACGCGGAACGAACGCTACTTCCCGTCCCGGGGTGTCGGTTCGCCGACGAGCGGGACCGCGACCTCGACCTCTCGGCCAGTACCCGGACGCTCGAGGAGTCGATCGCCCACGCCGAGCAATCCATCGACGACCGGATCGGCATCATCTCCCAGGTCGGCGAACAGGAATCCTTCCCCGCCCCGTATTACCTCGCGACGCTCGCCGAGACGACAGGTTTCAGTGACGGTACCGTCCCGGACCGCGCCGCTGGCGTCGCGGCCGGGTGGGACGAGGCGTTCATGAAAGCTCTCGGCGAGGGCCTCGAGCGATACAGCGCCAGCGTCTATCGGGAGTCGTTCTTCCGTCGCGCACCAGTCGGGGAGGTAGAGGGCCCGTCCCCCGCCGAGTTCGTCCGGCCGTCGGACCGTCCCGACCCGGATCCGGGCGAGACCCTGTCCTGGGTCCCGGGGAGGAACCTCGAAACGGGGGATCAGACATATCTCCCCGCAGATCTCGTGCACTTCCCGCCGCCCGAGTCCCGGTTCGTCCCCGCGATCACAACCGGACTCGGCCTCGGAAACGGGTCCGTCGATGCCGTTATCTCGGGGCTGAGCGAGGTGATCGAGCGCGACGCCACGATGATCGGGTGGTACTCGACCTTCGAACCGCTCGGCCTCTCGGTTTCGGATGAGACCTTCCAGGTCCTGAGCCGGCGCGCCGAGAGCGAGGGACTATCCGTCGTTCCGACACTCCAGACGCAGGACGTCGACGTGCCGGTCGTGACAGTGGCCGTTTCACGGTCGGCCTGGCCGTCGTTCGCTGTTGGATCGGCCGCCGGACCGGACGTCGAGTCCGTTGCCGTCTCCGCGCTATCCGAGGCACTCCAGAACTGGATGGAGTTGCGCTCGATGGGGCCGGACCGGGCCGACGATGCCGACGGCGCCATCGGCAGATACGCCGAGGACCCGGAGGGTGCGGAGGAATTGCTGGATCCCGATACGGTCGTGTCCGCCGAGTCAGTGGGACCAGCGGACCCGCCCACCGGTGAGGCAGCCCTCGACTTCCTCGTCGATCGGCTCACGAGGGAAGGACTCTTAGCGTACGCCGCTCGCATTACCCCCCGGGACGTGTCCCAACTCGGATTCGAGGCGGTACGGGTGCTATCCCCCGAGTCCCAGCCGCTCTTCGTGGACGAACCGTTCTTCGGCGACCGTGCCAGGTCGGTGCCCGAGGACCTCGGGTTCGAGCCACTGCTCGGTCGGGCGATGCACCCCTATCCCTGACGGGGGACTCAAATCCCGAACGTCGCCCGGAGGGCGTCTCGCGTCCCCGGCCCCAGGCCGACTGCGACGATGGCGAGAAGCAAGAGGACCGAAAAGCGTGGGTTCTCGCCGATCATCTCCTCGTCGAAGAGGCCCACCACGGCCGTGGCGACCACGATCTTCAGGAGGAGGAACGTCCAGGCAGTCCCGATGACGCCCGTAATTGCAGGTGGGACCAGTTGATCCGTCCAGTTGATAATGGCCCGGTTGACCGGGTGTTTCGGGACGAGGTCGTACTGCAACCCGAGTTCAGCACCCCAGTCGATCGCGAGAACGTTTGAGACCCCATCGACCGCCTGTCCGAAGATGACCAGTGCGCCGACCCGGGGCGTTCCCCTCGCCACGTCGGGCAGGTACGTCCGGATTGCCCACCACAGACCACCGGTGATCAGGCTGGCAAATACCGCCGTCAGGACGACGAATATCGGGTGGAATTCGACGGCAGGGCGCACCACCGAGAGCCAGCCCAGATAGAGGAGTGTGCCGAGGAAGAGCACCGTCCCGATGAGCGAAAGTGCCACCTCGTACCGGCGAACCCTCCCGGATCGCTCGAGCCAGACGGCGAGAACGAGACTGGCCAGTGTCAGGAGAAAGACGGTGAAATAGATGAGCGGACTGATAATGAGGGTATTCCAGGGGTACTGCAGTGCCTGGGTACCGGCCCCGAGGGCGTCGTTCGCGTCCTCGACCACGCGGAGTGCGCCCCCGAACAGGATGAATGGAACGAGTGGAACGACGAATTCCGTCCGTTCGCCGAGTTCGAGGCGCCTGAGTAGAAACACGACGCCGAGAAGGGAGAGGAGGAGCGTTATCGCGTACCCGACCTCCGAGACCAGCGTGTATCCCGGGTAGGCGACCGGTCCGGTGGCGGTCGCACAGGTCGCCTCCGTTAGAAGTCGGGGCGTCCCCCCGTTCCACGCGGCACAGGCCGCGCTGTGGGCGTCCGCGTAGACCGGCCCCCAGAAGTACTGCCAGACGAACCCGCCGTACACGCGGTCAGGAAAGAGCAGTGAACCGCCGACGAGGACGGCGAGGATAGCGAGGACGACGCCCGTCCAGGTACGCTCGACGTCAGTCTCGGGAAAGGTCATCGACATCACCATTGCAGTCGACCGGGCGCTTCAGGGTTCCGGTCTGCCGTGACAGTGGCCGAATCGAGTAGCGGGAGGACAATCGAGCGCGTAGATCGATCACATCGGAAGTTCGTGGGATTCGATCTCGTGTCCGAGAACCACCATGGTCTGTGATCGGTCCACTCCGTCGATGTCGGCAATGCGGTCGAACAGTAACTCCCGGAGTTCCTCGGTATTCTTCGCAACCAGTCGGACGACCGCGTCCCACTCTCCGGTGACGAGGGAGACTTCCTGGACTGCCTCGACCTCCTCGAGCTGGTCGATGACCCGTTCAGCGGATCCTTGCCGGAGGCGCATTCCCACGATGGATTCGATTTCGAGACCGAGTGCCGATGGCTCGACTTCCGCGTGATAGCCCCTGATCACCCCGGCCTCCTCCATCCGGGTGACCCGGTCGTGCACTGTTGCACTCGACATATCGATCCGTCGCGCTATCTCGCTGAATGGCGTCCGGGCGTTCTTTTGGAGTTCCCGCAATATCGCCCGATCCGTCTCGTCAAGTTCCATAGGGTACGGGGCGACCGGGGAGGTGAATAGTGTTTTCACACCGGAAGGACGCTTCGGGGAGTGTTCCGCGTTCGAGGTGTCCTCCGGCGTCGCCTGATCGAATCAATCGCTATCCAGCATTCATTCGATCCGCAGACTGGATTTCTCCGTGTTTGTGTCGGGACCGACGCGCTGGAACTGGGGAGTGTACCCAGGTGGTCGGTGCCGACACAATGGCGGGGACGTCTGGCCTCGCATTGACAATAATATATAATGTGTGGCCGGTGTCGTGGTCGCATTTCGTCCATCGTTCGCCGTCCGGGAAGAACAGGTACCATCGTCGAAGACGAATTGGTGGTCGAGACAGTCGATTCTTTCGCGATACATTCCCCTCCCTACCCCTTCGCGTCCTCAGGACTCGACAGCCAGGACATCTCGAACGGCGGAAAGGAGTCGGTCGTGGGCCCGTCCGTTCGAGGCGACCAGTCCCTTCGATTCCGGATGCCATGTCTCTCCCGCCACGTCAGTCACCGTCCCACCGGCCTGTTCGACGAGGTGGACGCCGGCGACAGTATCCCACGGGTTCCCCCGAACGGTCGTGATGATACCCTCGATCTGGCCCGATGCGAGCATCGCGAGCGTGCCCTGGGCACACCCCACCCGTCTGGCGTCGCCGAACCGGGTGACGATTGCTTCGAACGCCGCGGCGTATTCCCCCCGTCGCTCGGTCGGCCACCAGAGCATGGGGACCACGACGAAAGTCTCCGGGTCTCTCCGGTCGCTGACAGAAATCGGATCACCGTTCAGCGTGGCCGGGTCCTGCCCGGCCAGGTAGGAATCGCCCTCGGCCGGGAGAATCGTCGCGGCGGCAACCGGCTCGCCGTCGACGATAACGGCGACGCTCGTGGCCCACGTGCGTGAGCCACGCACGTAATTCGACGTCCCGTCGATAGGATCGACGACCCAAACAGCGCCCGAGGACGGCACTGCTTCCACTCCCCCGCCTTCCTCCCCGATGATTGCCTCCTCCGGGAAGGAATCCCGGATGACCTCGACGACGCGGGCCTGGGCGTCCCTGTCCGCCTGCGTCACGACGTCAGTCTTTCCCGACTTCGTCTCGACGGCGAGGTCTGACCGGAACTGCTCCAACGCGACCGAGGCACCGGCCCGGGCGGCGCGCTCGGCCACCGCTTCGCGTCGTTCCAGGGTCATTCCTGCCCCCGTTCGAGGAGAACCAAATGCCGAAGAAGCCGGAATTCGAAACCCCGGTCGACGTTCCACCCACAGTGAGTATCGATCATAGACGGGCTACGAGACGAGGAACGGAAAGCGACTCCGGTTTCGGGCGATTGCTGTGGTACCGAATCTCCATTCCTGTGGTACCAGGAATCCCCACTCCCGTTGAACCCGGAATCTCCATTCCTGTGGTACCAGGAATCTCCACTCCCGTTGAACCCGGAATCTCCATTCCTGTGGAACCGGAAACCCCACGGAGGACTTTCGCATCGCATTCTCGACCGTCGAGGGACGAGATGAGGTCAAACAACCTATTGTGAAAGACGCGTCGCAGCGTCCGTCAGGACGGCGAGCGCCCGGTCGAACTCGTCGAGCGACAGGCGTTCGTCCGGTGTGTGGTCGAGCGAGGAGTCACCGGGCCCGTACGTGGCCATCGGGATGTCCCAGGCCCATCCGTAGGTGTTCATGTCGCTGGTCCCCGACTTGCGGAGATGCCGGGGTTCCCCACCACCCTCGCGGATGGCACTCCGGAGGGCCCTCGCCACGGGCTGGCGGGGGCTCTTCTGGACGCCCTCCATGGTTTCGGTCCAGGTGACGCCCCCGTCGTCAAGTGCCGACTCGGCTGCGTCCTTGATCGTGCGTCCGGTGGTTCCCGGGGGGAGGCGAAACTCGACTTCGAGTTCCAGATCGACCGCGAGGCCGTCCGCTGCAGTTCCACCGTGGATCGACACCGGTTTGGCCGTGACCGAATCGAATATCGGGCTCCCGTCGTCGCTCACGACCGCCTCACGGACGCGATTCCACCACGCCATTCCCTTCTGAATCGCGTTCGGTTCCGGGCGCGAGGAGTGTCCGGCGGGCGTCTCACACCGGTACGTCCCACTCAGGAGTCCTCGATAGCCGAGAGTGAGGGCGTCCCAGCCGGAGGGTTCCCCATTGATCAACGCCTCGGGGGGCTCCCTGGAAGCGACGAGGTGCTTCGCACCCGCTGAGGTCGTCTCCTCCGAGACGACGCCAGCGAAACTGACCCCTGTCCGGACCGCTGCCGCCGCCATCGCCGCGAGCGATCCTTTCGCGTCGACGCTGCCTCGGCCCCAGAGTGTGCCGTCCTCGATGCGAACGGGGATATCGCCCGGGACAGTGTCGAGGTGCGAGGTAAGAAGGACGGACTCGTCCCCCGGCGCCCGGACGTTCCCGACGTCGTCGAGGAAGGATTCCCGGCCATGGGCCCGGAAGAACTCCTGGAGCCGATCGGCACAGGCAGATTCGTTCCCGGAGACCGACGGCGTGTCGACGAGGTCGAGCAAGAGGTCCTGGGCGACGTCGGAGGAGACCGCTGATTCCGCAGGTTCGCTCGATGCGTCACTCATGGTTCCGTCGTCTCCGGGAGGACGTCAGCCATCGCATCAACCGTCTTCGAGACGTGCTCGGGCTCGAGGACGAGCGGCGGGAGCAACCGGATGACAGTCCGCCCGGCGGGCAGCGTCAAAATGCCCTTCTCGAGCGCGAGCTCCCTGATGGCCGCGTTCGCGTTTCGTTTCACCTCGACGCCGATCATGAGGCCCCTGCCACGAACGTCCCTGAGGACGTCCTCGAGTTCCGATTCGATACCGGACCTGAGCGCCGCTCCCCGTTCTGCGGCGTTCGCCGGGAGATCCGCTGATTCCAGTATCGACAGGGTGGCGTTTGCGGCCGCGGCGATGGTCGGTCCACCGCTGAACGTTCCACCGTGCGATCCCGGATTCTCCGCGATCCAGTCCGCGACGAGGGTCGCACCCATTGGAAGACCGTTCGCGATACCCTTCGCCGTCGTGAGGACGTCCGGGACGACGCCCGCCTGCTCGGAAGCCCAGAGGGTCCCGGTCCGGCCGACCCCGGTCTGGATTTCGTCGAATATCAGCGCGGCACCGGCTTCCTCGGTTACCTCGCGCGCGTGTTTTAAATACGACTCGCTCGCCGGGTTGATCCCCCCTTCACCCTGAATCGGTTCGAGGATGACCGCGGCGGTTTCCTCGTCCACGGCCCCGGCAAGCGCCTCCGGGTCGTCGTAGTCCACGAACTCGACGTCCCCGGCGAGGGGTTCGAAACCCTCCCGGTACGTGTTGTTCCAGGTGGCGGCGAGCGATCCCATCGTCCGGCCGTGGAAGGCCTGTTTCGTCGCCACGATTTTCGATCGGCCCGTCGCGTGACGGGCGAACTTGAGTGCCGCTTCGTTCGCCTCCGTCCCCGAGTTGCACAACCAGACGTTCTCGAGATTCCCCGGTGCGAGACCGGCGAGACGATCCTGCAATTCGTCCCTGATATCCACCGGGTAGGACCCCTGGACGAAGGTGAGTTTAGCGACCTGCTCGGTGACAGCGGAGACGACCGCCGGGTGGGAGTGTCCGAGCGGCGTGCAGGCGTAACTCGCGCCCATGTCGAGGTACTCCCGCTCCTCGTCGTCGTAGAGGTGAACGCCCTCGCCGGACTCGATGGTGATCGGTTTTTGAGAGAACACGAACCCGCTCATTCCGCCACCTCCAGGGCCTCCGGGTAGAGCGTCGTCCCCGACCCGGACAGGGCGTTCCGGACCGGTTCGTCCGCGTTCGCGTCCCCGATGACGACACGGGAGGCACCCGTATCGAGGGCTTCCAGCGCGGCCATGACCTTCCGGCCCATGAAGTCCTCGGCGGCCGCCTCGATTTTCGAGACGTCCTCCGGGGAGTCCACCGTCTCGATCCGCGTTTCCGGATCCCCGGGATCCGCATAGACACCGGCGACGTCGGTCAGGAGGACGAGAGAGCCACCAAGTGCTCCCGCGACCGCTCCCGCTGCCCTGTCCGCGTCGCTGTTCACGGCGGTTCCGTCGTCGGCGAGCATGGGAACGGACACGACGGGGGTGTACCCATCGTCGAGAAGGAGGCGGAGAAGGGAATCGTTCACCGATTCGATCCGCCCCGAATGGTCCCCCCGACGGATCATCCGCTTCCCGTCCTGCTTCACCCGGACAGCGCTCTTCCTCGGGCCCGTCATAAGTTTCCCGTCGACGCCGGAGAGCCCGACTGCGTCGGTGCCACGCGACTGCAATTGCGTCACGAGGTCCAGGTTCAACTTTCCGAACACCATCGAGAACACCTCCATGGTGTCCTCGTCGGTGAACCGCCCGACGACGCCATCTGGGGTTTCCACGTATTCGGGTTCCATGTCGAGGCGTTCGAGCATCTCGTCCACTGCCGAGGACCCGCCGTGAACGACCACCACGTCCCGCCCCGCTTCGACCAGTGCCGCTACGTCCGCGAGTGCGCCTTCGGGTTCGACCGCGCGGGCACCCCCGATCTTCACCACGACTGTCATGGTGCACCAACGGGATGCAACCCCGTGAAGTCGAACCCGGCAGTTTCGTCGAGGTCGAGTGCGACGTTCGCGGCGTGGACCGCCTGTCCCGCCGCCCCCTTCATCATGTTGTCGATAGCACTGAACACGACGATACGATCCGTCCGATCGTCGATCTCGAAGCCGACTTCCACCATGTTCGTCCCCGCAACGGCTTTCGGCTCGGGGTAGCGATAGACCCCACTTCCCCCCGAAACGATTCGGACGAACGGTTCGTCCTCGTACACCTCCCGGAGCGCCTTCCAGATGGCCGCTTTCTCCGGCATCTCCGACGGGAACAGGTGGCTCGTCGCGGCCGCTCCGCGAATCATGTCGACAGCGTGGACGGTGAAGGAGACGTCGAGACCGAGTTCCTGGCTGATCTCCGCCTGGTGGCGATGCTCCGTGGGCGCGTAGGGTCTGACGACTCCTGATCGTTCCGGGTGTGAAGACGCCGATCCACCACCTGCCCCGCCTTCCGAGGACCCGACTTTGAGGTCGCTCACGATCCGGTCACCGTCGGGATCGATGAGGTCCGCAACCACAAACGGGTAGAGTCCGAGCATCGTAACCGTCGCGTTACACCCACCGGTCGAGATGAGCGACGCCCCGGCGATGGAGTCGCGGTTGAGTTCCGGAAGTCCGTAGACGGCCTCGGAGAGGAACTCCGGCACGACGTGTCCGTCGTACCACTCCTCGTACTGTGTCACGTCCGATAAGCGGAAATCGGCACTCAGGTCAACCACCGTGTCCGCCGCCTCCCGGAACGAGTCGATCCGCTCCATCGATACGCCGTGTGGCGTGGCCGCGAACAACACGTCGACGGATTGGAGGTCCGCCGGTTCGGTGAATCGGAGGTCGACGTGCCGAAGGTTCGGGTGAACCGCGCCGACCGTCTTGTTCGTAAACTGCCGGCTCGTCGCCTGCACCACCTCGAAGGACGGATGGCCGTCGAGCAAGCGGAGGAGTTCCCCGCCGGCGAATCCGCTCCCGCCGATCACCGATGCGGTGAATGAAGTCATCTCGACCCCACGCTAACGGCACCGGCGTTCGCACCCCTGGTTCTCTCGGAATTCATATAGACCGGAGAAATACGCGGGGCCAGTTATGTATAACGCATTGGGGCACGTATTCCTCACGTAGCGGGAGTATTCCCGACGATTCTTCGATCCATGACGGTGTATACCGACGAAGGTCCCCCAGTTCCCCCGGTTTCGGCGAAAATCGTCCAAAAAATCTGTCCGAATCAATGCCGTCGCGTTCGGGTCTGTGAACCGGTTCCCGAATCTATCTCGTCGGGTCGCATTCTTCGGCAGGATGATGCGAGGGAAGACCGCTCCGAACGTGTCTTCCGCACTTCTCAGTGCTACGTGAAGACTCGCGTCGCTCGTCTTCCCAGCTCTCCCTCGCTTCGCTCGCGAGAACGAGGGAAGGGATTCGAACCCGTGGTTCTCCGGAGAATTTACGTTCGCTCCGATCGCGAGAACACCAAGAGCGGATCCGTCTCTACCTGTCTCGTTCTTCCGCAGAATGATGCGAGGGAAGACCGCTCCGAACGTGTCTTCCGCACTTCTCAGTGCTACGTGAAGACTCGCGTCGCTCGTCTTCCCAGCTCTCCCTCGCTTCGCTCGCGAGAACGAGGGAAGGGATTCGAACCCGTGGTTCTCCGGAGAATTTACGTTCGCTCCGATCGCGAGAACACCAAGAGCGGATCCGTCTCTACCTGTCTCGTTCTTCCGCAGAATGATGCGAGGGAAGACCGCTCCGAACGGGTCTTCCGCACTTCTCAGTGCGAGGGAAGGGATTCGAACCCTTGGACCCCTGCGGGAGCGGATCTTGAGTCCGCCGCCGTTTCCTGGCTTGGCTACCCTCGCACGCAATTTCCCCTGGGACCTGGCGTCGCTTTAGCGTTGCGAACCGGGAACGGAGATGGGGCGGACAGCGATCACAGTTAGGGGTCCGCTCTCGATACTGGGCGAAATCCGGGTGTAACGCATGCGATTCGAATGATACGTAGATTTATCTGTCTTTCACGTGGGTAGTAGACCCATGCGTTCAGTGGAGGAGATGCGAGGGGCCAGAATCGTCGTCGAAGAGGTCGGGTCGGTCGACCCCGGGGAATCCGTCCTCGTCGCCACCGACTGGCGCTCGACAGCAGTCGCGGAACGAATCGCCGCGGCCGCTGTCGCTCTCGACGCCCAGGTCACGATGACCAGTATGAAACCGCGCGTGCGCGACGGCAGTGAACCGACGAAGGCCACCGCAGCCGCGATGAAAGAAGTCGACGTAATATTCACCCCTGTCTCACGTGGTTTTAGCCACTCGAGTGCCACCAGGGAGGCGCTCGAGGCGGGTGCTCGGTTCGTCGACATGATTCGCTTCACCAGGGAGCAACTGGTCGAAGGAGGTCTCTACGCGGATTTCAAAGCGATACGACCCCGAGTCGAGGACCTCGCCGCCCAATTGTCGGACGCGACGCGGGCAAGGGTCAGGACACCGGCGGGAACCGACGCGACGTTCGGGCTCGATGGACGACGGGGAAACAGCCACCCCTGTATCGCCGACGAACCTGGCGCGTTCACCGGGGCGTTCAACGTCGAGGCCAATACCGCACCGGTCGAGGGAACGACCGAGGGGACGCTGGTATTCGACGCCTCGATCCCACATCTCGACATCGGTCTCCTGGAGGAACCCGTGGTCATGACCGTCGAAGACGGCTCGGTCGTGTCCGTCGACGGAGGCCGGGCAGCCGACCGAATCGAACGGACCTGGTCCGACCTCGAGGACCCGGCCGTCACGACCATCGCGCAACTCGCTATCGGGATGAATCCCGAGTGCGTTGAATTCGACGGCACCCTCCAGAACGATCACGGCGTCTCCGGCAGCGTCCACGTCGGCATCGGGACGTCCGCCAACCTCGGTGGGGAAACGAAGGCACCGCTTCACTTCGATGCGATGATGGCGGACCCGACAGTGACGCTGGACGGGACCGTCGTCGTCGAGGACGGGGAAATCGTCGGTGCGTGACCGTTTGGAGGAAAACAGTCGGTGTAACTGATCCGTCGGAGAATCATCGGGTCGCTTCCGTCGGGAAAAGGAACCGTCGCGATACGAAACCGTCGCGATACGGAACCGTCAGGATACGGAATTGTCAGTTCAGTGAGAAGGGGGAAAGGGAGAGAAGGGATGAAAAAGGAGAGAAAGGGAGAGAAGGGATGGAAAAGGAGAGAAAGGGAGAGTAAGATAGAGAGAGAAGACGCCGTGGGACTGGTCCAGTCGACGTTTCTAGTTATCCGTCAATCGACTGGACATCGGCGATCTCCTGCATAGCGCGGATCGATCGGAAGATCTGGTCGGCACCGCCACGGTCGTACACGAGGTTGTCGCGGTTCTTCACGTGAAAGAGTACCTGATTCGAGGCGTGCTCCGGGGCAGCCGCGATGCCGATATCCCTCTCGGCCACCCACTCCATCACCCGCAGGTCACTCTTGCTGTCTCCGAGGACCAGGGCGAACGGCGAGTCGATGTCGAGCACGTCAAAGGCCGCCCGGACGCCCGCGACCTTGTGAAGTTTGGCACTGGCCATCTCCACGGCGTCGCCCCGGTAGTAGCCAACGTCGACCTGGTCGAGCGCGGTTCGGATCTCGTCGGGCAGGTCGGGCGCGGACGACCATTCGTCCGGGGTATATTCGGCGTCGAGGCGCGTTCTGATTTCCTCGACTGCAACCTCGCTCTCGAGGGCATTCGCGATTTCCGGATCGGCGTTCGCGTAGTAGGCGGCCGCCCGCTCGAACCCATCAGTTCCCGGAAGCGTCCGTCCGATTTCTTCGAGGAGGTGGGGAAGTGCCCGGTCGATCGTTTCGACCGCGCGGTCACTTCCCGTCTCGTCATTCGGTTTGACGGTGACGTTGAACTCGTTGCCCTGTAAGTGGACCCGGGATCGCAGGTCAGAGGGCATGTCAGAGATCAGTCTCGAACGGACGGACTGGAAGCGAGAGACGACGTCGGAGGGAAGGTCCTCGTACAGGAGATTCTTCGTCTCCGTGCCGTGCCGGGGGGTGAACACACCGGAGCCACCCTCGTACACGATGCTCAATCGACCCGAGTGGACCAGTTCGTTTCCGAGGCCCTGTATCGTAAATCCCTTGACGTTTTCGAGCGTCTGACCGGTGCAGACGACGATCGGCATCCCGGATTCGTGGAGTTCGGTGATCTGGTGGAGGGTCTCCCGCGGGATCTCATTGTCAGTCCCGCCGGCCGACCGGAGGGTCTCGTCCACGTCCACGACAAGCACGTTGACCTCCCGTTCGTACTTGTTGTAGAGGTCGAGTGCGGTGAAGGCCTGTTCCATGGTCGCGATGGCGGCGATTTCGGCGAACGCGTCGCCCGAATCGAAGTCCTGGCGAATCTCCGACTGGCGGTCCTCTAGTTCGCGTCGTGCCTCCTGCCAGCGCTCGAGGGCGATGGTGGAATCGAGCGGCGGGAACAAGTCGACCAGGTCCCGATATTGCCGGAGCGTGTCTGCCTCGGTCCCCCTGTAGAGCCGATACAATTCGTGGTAGATGTCGGACATCGAGTATACGAAGAGACTAGTGGCCGAGGGATTAAATGGAGTGGTCGGTAGACCCCTCCCACCCCGCCCTCAACCGCCAGTTCGCCCAGACGATCACCGCGCTCGACCACCTGCGGTCATCGTCCGGGAGCAGACGATCGCTCACTCGCACGGACGAAAGACCAATACGCCCGGGTCGAATCCTTCGTACACATGAAAAACGTCGAAGACCTCATCGAGACGGCGGGTGAACTCGCCTCGCGAGGGATGACGAAGGGGGAGGTGGCAGACGAGTTGAACGTGGCACGAGAGACCGCGAGTTGGCTCGTCGATAGCAGCCAGGCGACTGCGAGTACCGAGTCGGCCGAACCGGGGCTCCAGGACGTTCACGTCGACTGGAGTGCGGTGGGTCGAGACGGGAAACGACTCTCGCACGTCGCATCTGCCATGTCCGAGTTACTCCTGAAACACGGCGAGGAGGTAGATCTCACGATCGGCATCGCCCAGGCTGGCGTCCCGCTCGCAACGCTCATCGCCCACCGGATTCAAACCGACATCGGGACCTACACACCGGCGAAACACCAGTGGGAGGAGGGCGACGTTGGCGACCTCGGCGGCACCTTCTCGAGAAATTTCGCGGAAATCCGAGAGCGCGACTGCTACGTCGTCGACGATACGATCACGTCCGGGACGACGATGCGTGAAACCCTTGAGGCGATACGCGAGGAAGGCGGAAACCCACGGGCGGCAGTCGTCCTCGCGGACAAGCAAGGAATCGACGAGATAGACGGGACGCCGATCTATTCCCTGATCGACGTCCTCCAGATGGACAGGGATCAGTAATGGCCCAGGACGAACCGACTTCGCTCCTCGAGACGATTTCGACGGAGATGGACCTCACGAACTACGAAATCGAGGCATACATCGCCGTCCTTGAGTACGGAGAACTCACCGCGACACAGATTGCGGAGCGAACTGACATCCCCCAGCCACGCGTCTACGATACGGTTCGTGGCCTGAACGACCGAGGACTCGTCGACGTGGACGAGTCCCGACCGATTCGGGTCATCGCGATCGATCCCGAGGCGGCGTTCGGCCAGATGGTCTCCCGCTTCGATTCGCTCCTCTCCGAGTTGTCCTCGATCTACGAGAACCCTGACCGGGGGGTGAGGACCTCCTCGCTCGTCCAGTCCCAATCGACTACCCTCAGACATCTCTACGACGGAATCGAATCGGCCCAATACGAACTCGTCGCCTCGCTCCCGGTCACCGTGTTCGAATCGGTCGCCGAAACGCTTCGCGACCGGTTCGAATCCGGGGTTCGTGTCGAGTTGATCCTCTCCCCGGCGGGGGTCGTCCCGGACCCGTCGTCGTTCGACTACAGCGATATCGCCCATTCGGTCAGGCAACGTCGGGGGATCAGTACCCCGACCATCGTGTCGGCAGACGGATCGTTCACGCTCTTCTCGACGTACGAGACGGTCACTGGTTCGGCCAACGATGCAGACCACAGTAGCATCATCTTCAATCAGTCGAAACTCGGGTTTCTCGCCTCTGGGTTCCTCGACACCGTTCTCTGGCCCACCTCGGAGGTGGTCTATGAGAACGACGAGTCCATTCCCTTTCCCCGCCAGTACGCGACGATCAGGCGTGCCGTGAGTGACATCGATCGACTCGCTGGCGAGTTCGAAGTGATCGTCGAGGGTCGCGACGTCGGGACGGGCGAATACCGCCGAATCGAAGGAGACGTGCTCGGTGTGGAAACGGACCCGAACAGGGTGACGGCCTCGATCCGCGTCGAGACGGAGGACGGAGACGTGACCGTTGGCGGCCAAATGTCTGCGTACGAAGATATAGAGGCGAGAGAACTCACGTTATCGAGACGATAACCGCCCGTACTCACGGGGCGGGACCTCCTCAATCGGTCACCGCTGAGTTGACAGTATCCCGCCACTCGGGTCCGGAGCGACGGAAATCAGGACGTTTCGTACTCCTCGAGGGTCTCCCAGTCGGGTTCGAGGCCGAGACCGGGCGTTTCGGGAAGGGTTACCTCTCCGCCGTCGATGGTATACGGGTCCTGGTAGATGGCCTCACCGGCCTGCCACATCAGGTAATGGAACTCCACCCGCCAGCCGTTCGAGACGCCTGCGTGGAGGTGGGCGTTGTGATGCGGCCAGCCGCCACCGTTCGCGATCTTGAGGTTGAACGAATCGGCGAGGGCCGCGATCCGCTTGCCTTCCGTAAAGCCGGCACCCATCGCGACGTTTGGCATCGCGATGTCGATCGCCCCGGCCTCCATCAACTCGCGGTGGTTGTACTTGTGTCCCTCGTACTGACCGGCCCCGATCGGGATGCTGGTCCGGCCGCGGAGGTTGGCGAGCAGTTCGGGGTCGTTCCCGTAGATCGGCTCCTCGAACCACGTGATCCCGACGTCCTCGATACGACGGCAGAGGTCGACGGCTTCGTCGACTGAGAAGGTCATATTGGCGTCGATCATGATCTCGGCGTCCTCACCGACCGCCTCTCGGACGGCCCGGACGCGTCGGGCATCTTCCTGGACGTCGGCGGGCGCATCGGAATCGGACACGTGCCCGGTTCCGACGACCATCTTGAGTCTGTGCTCGCCCTGGGAGACGAGGTCCGTCGCCACCTCGACGAGTTCGTCCTTCGAGAAGTCGGGAAGTCCGAACGTGACGTACGCCGGGGCGGGATTCTGTGCGCCACCCAGAAGGCGCCAGACCGGTTCGCCGTACTGCTTTCCCTTTATGTCCCACAGGGCGAGGTCGATTGCGCTCACGCCGGAACTCCAGACGCCGGTCTGATCGCGGAGGTTGAGTTGGCGACGCAGGCGGTGGAAAACCCGTTCCGTATTGAGGGGGTTCTCCCCCTCGATGACCGGGAACGCCTCCCTGTTGATGAACTCCCGAGTCGAGTACGGCCACATGTACCCGGTCAATCCGTAGCCGGTGATACCCTCGTCGGTGTCGACCTGCGTGAAGGTGATCGGAACCTGAAACGGCTCATCGATGTGTGGAGCCTCGACCGGTATCTCGTGTGTCGTTGCAGTGACGTCTTCGATTTCCATGACAGTCCCTCCTTCAAGGGACGTAACAATAAAGGTATGTAATGACGAACTCCTTGTCCTGAGTCAGTATAATCATTGTTTAATCATTCATTTCTCCTGTATTAAATTATGTAATATACACGATACAAGCTCCATATCCCGGGATTTGTAAATAATCCCAGAGATACCCGTATAATATATATTATCTCCAACTACTTGGCGGAGAGATATATGACCCATTATTCAGTGGGAAATTCGGGCTTCGTATCAGCGATTAAACCACCAAGAGACCGACCGGAATATGGTCTCGAGTCCCGCGGTCCGCGTGAATCGATCTGGAATTCTCGTTCGGGGCGAATCCCTCCGGTACCATTCTGGAAGTATCCGGTCCGTTGGGCTATCGTCGATTACGGTTTGGATGTGGGGCCGATACTGTCGTGTTTGTGCTTACTAATATGAAACAATAATTATATATTTAATAGTTTATAATTAGTTTCAATTCACCGTTATTCGGGTGTGACGAGGTCGTACTTGAGACTGGATATACGGTAGTAACCGTTCGAAGTAGTGTCCTGCATTCGCGGTCGATCGCCATCGGGCAGGGGCGGTTAGAAGAGGTTCGTCACGTAGATACCGACCTCTCTGAAGACGCCCGAGCCGAACGGGAGTGCTATGTTCAAGAAGACCCGGAAACCGAGGTAGACGATCAATCCGACCGCGACGCTGAACACTGCGAGTCGTCCGATCTTTCGATACCCGATGACGTAGGCGAAAATGAACAGGAAAATCGGGGTAGAGACCAGGAATCCGAGTACGTCCTGCGAGTAGAAATACACCGCCATGAGGACGACCGAAGCACCGAACTGAAAACTCGTCCCGTCGACGTCGGTGATCTCACTCATTTCGGGTATCGAGTCCCGAATTCGCTCGTCGTTCCGTTTCGTCCGGCGATAAATGCCGACCAGATTGACGGCCCCCGCGATGAACATCCCCACGAGCGCTGCACGTGGCCAGAGCGCAGCCCCTGGATCCGCCTGCGACACTTGATAGCCGGTGAAGGCTTCTGAGAGGTAGAGGAAGACAACCGCCGCGATCATAAACGCGAGGGTGATGCCCGTGTCAACGGCGTAATTGGGCGGCCCCTCCTGACCGTGGGACGTAATTTCCTCCGCTACTTCATCGCTCATGCCTCCACCTCCAGGTCGGCCGTGCCGAGCCATTCGCGGACCCGGTCACCGAATTTCGTATTGTCCATTATCAACGGGATAAGGAAGGTGACGATAGCGAGAGTCAACATGATGGCTGCGAGAGGTCGGTCGAGGAATACACCCCAGTCACCCTGTGCCTTCGTAAGGCTCCGACGGAGGCTCGGTTCGGCGAGGGGGCCCAAGACGAGACCGATGACCAGCGGGGCGACAGAATAATTGTACTTCTCGAAGTAGTATCCCGCGACCCCGAAGAGGAACATCGTCCAGACGTCAGCCATGATGTTCCGGGTAGCGAACGCGCCGACTACCGTGAACGCGGTAATGAGTGCAAGTAACAGTTCACGCGGTATATGTCGGACCTGCTGGAACAACATCACGATGGGTTTGTTCGCGAGTAGAATGCCCACGTTGGCCAGCAAAAGCGCAGCGAAGATGGTGTACACGAGCGGACCCTGGGTGCTGATTAGCGCCGGCCCAGGACGGATTCCGTGAACGATGAAGGCCGCCAGGATGACCGCAGTCGTTGCACTTCCAGGGATACCCAGCGTCAACAGTGGGACGAAGGCCCCGCTCGCAGCGGCGTTGTTCGCCACCTCGGGTGCAGCCACTCCTTCGGGGACGCCCGTGCCGAAGCGTTCTCTGATATCTTTCGGAACGAGACGTTGGCCGAACGTGTACCCGAATAGGGCACCGGTCGTCGCGCCCGCTCCCGGAAGAACACCGATGAGCGTCCCGAGAACCGAGTTGACCGTGAAGATATTCCGGAACCGTTTGAGGTAGCTAAGCGGCGGGAAAATCGAGCCTGATAGTGCCCCGCCGAGACTCGAGTCGGTGTCCTGTTCACCGATCAACTCACCGCCTTCCAGCACCTGCTTCAACACCTCGGAGAGGGCGAAGACGCCGAGGATGACGGGAATGAAGTCGATTCCACTGGCGAGATAGTCGCTCCCGAAGGTGAATCGGGCATAGCCGGTGAGTGGATCGAACCCGAATACCCCGATGAACAGCCCGAAGGACATCATAAGTGTCGCTTTTGCCACGTTCCCCGCCCCGATTGTCGAGACCAGCGCGAGACCAAGCAAAATAACCGTGAAGAACTCGGGATCGGAGAGTTGGATCGCGAACTCGGCGAGCATCGGGGAAAAGAAGATCAGCATCAGGGTGCCGACGATACCGCCGAACGCCGACGCAAAAACCGCGGTACTGATCGCTTCGCGGAGTTTGCCTTGCTGATTCATCGGATACCCATCGAGCGTCGTCATAATTGCCTCTGGGGCACCGGGGACCCGGAACAGAATGGCACTAATCGATCCCGCGTACACCGCACCAGCGTAGATGACCGCGAGCATCATTATGCCCGCGTCCGGTGACATAGCGTACGTGATCGGGATCATCAGCACCACCGTCATCGTGCCGTTCATTCCCGGAATGGCACCACTCAACATTCCGAGAACGATTGCGATCACGAAGAGGAGCAAATGCATCGGGGTGAGGACGTTGAGAAAGCCCGCGAGCAGATTTTCCAGGACCATTAGCTAGTGCCCCCTCGTGCACGTTGGCTCGTTCCGGTCGATTCCACCCCGACCTGGCCGCTGAAAAGACGTCGGAACGGGAGTACATACATCGTTGTCTATCCCCCACGCAAACGGTGTCGTGAAATGGTCGCTATCGCTATAGTCGTGGTCCGTCTCATGGTATGTGTTTATGCTCACGTCCGGTTCTCGATTCGATAACGAAAGCCGACCGACGGCCGACTCGATGGCTACTGCGTGGCCTCTTCGTAGAGGCGGACAGCCTTCTTGTACTTCTCCACGGCTCCCTCCATGGATTCACGGAACTCGTCCGGTCCCTGCCAGCCTTCCCGGAGGTAGAGCAGCGTCTCCTGTTCGAGTTGTTGGTACCGGTCGCTCTCGTAGCCCATCTTGAGGACGTCCGTCCAGAAGTCAATAGCCTTCTGTGGCGTCCCACCCTTCACGTTGAACCCGCGGTTGAGGCCGTAGTAGATGTCCCACCCGTTCTCACCGGTAGATGGGACGTCGGGGTATTCGTCCAGGCGTTCCCTGGTGCCGACTAACAGGAGTGCGATATCACCGGACTTGTATTGCTCGTTGATCTCCTGGATCTCACCGAACGACATGTCGATTTCTCCCGAAATGGCTTCCGTCCGCTGGCGACCCGCATCCTGGTACGTCACCATGCGGGTGTTCTCGAGGATTCCGGCTTCATTGGCCCAAAGCACGGCGAATCCTGCACCAGTGATCCCGCCGACGACACCGATCTGAATCTGTTCGCCGCCCTTGGCGGCTTCGACTACCTTATTGATGTCCTTCCACCCGACACCCTCCCGACCACTCGAGTAGAGCCAACTGGTGTCGTGCTGGATCCGGGCAACGTACCCCCAGTCGTCGAGCGTAAAGTCCGCCTGCCCCGTCGCGATGTGAGGTGCAATCGAGTTCGTACTCGGGAAGAGAATGTGCCCGTCCGCCGGATTGTTGAGGACGCGCTGTGCTGCGTTAAGCCCGTTCGCCCCCGTGATGTTCTCGAAGGTAAAGCCGACGTCGATGCCGTACTTCTCCTGCATCATCGGTTCGGCGGGTTCCATAACGCCCCGGGTCATCGTGTCGGTACCCCCACCGGCACCCCACGGGATGATCACGCGCACGTTCCGGGATGGGACCCAGCCTTCCTCACCGCCGGCGGTTCCAGTCGTGCCACTGTCTCCGCCCTCGCCCCCGTCCCCACCGCCCGCACATCCGGCGAGTCCGACGATACCCGAAACTCCTGCCGCTTCCATAAACCGTCGTCTCGTAACTGGCAACTTCGTGTTCATGTTTGCCACGATTTACACCCACAAATCCATTGATAATAAATATTTGCATCAATTAATCAATAGAATGTATCTCATTTCCTTCTAGAGTAAATATTCTTCACAGTTAGGTAAATTTTGGCCAAAAATATTTATTTCCTCCGGGGTTTTCCGGCTGGAAAATACGCCGTTTCACGGTCTAAATCGATACAAATCGTCGTCACGCGGAAGTTATTTCTTTGATGTAAACGAATAACAATAGGAATAATTACAAAATATTGGACATAAAAAGGAGGTGTGCATGGTACCGGTATCGTCGTCTTTCGAACGGGATCAGTCCGACCCAGAATATTGCAATTTCCGTAAAACCGTACCGTAGTACAAACAGTGACCTGTACGTCCATAGTACGAGTAATATTCCGTATAATTCATACAAAGCATCTATAATTATGAATTTTAAACACGTATCATTGACTAATCGGCAACCTCACAAAATACTAATTACAAAACACTATTCTCACGAAACGCCATTCGATACACCATTCGAAACGCAATACGGATCGATCCGAGCCACCCGTTCACCACGTATTCTCGGCCACGGAGTGAGTTCAGTGTCGAGATTTTGTGGAATTCCTCGGCTAGGGGCGATCGTCATCGATTTTCGGCTCGCTTTTCCCCTGGCCGTGGAGAAACGGGTATCGATCCCAAACAATCCTGAACTCCCAACCCCCCTTACCGGCCATGAAGAACGCCCCGACCCGAACGTCTTGTCTCGGCTGAGCAGTTCCAGTACAAAACGGATGGAGGGAAGCAGAAATGTTCGGTCCGCGACAGGGACGGACTGGACTTACACAATAAATATTCAGGAATGGCGTGACAGAATGAAACGAGGCTGACTGTGACACATTCCCATGATAAAGTCCCTCCATTCTGTGGGTCAATGTTCATCCACACTGGCAGACCTACTGAAAAAATGTATGTACATAGACGAAGACGATTGTATCGGTTGTGACATTTGTGTTCCCTACTGTCCCGTCGAGGCGATATCCATGGAGGGAGACGTTGCAGTTATCGATAGGGACACGTGTGTTGAATGTGGTACATGTAAACGCGTTGACCGCTGTCCCACCGACGCGTTCTACCTGGGAGACATAGAGTACCCGAGGATCGTTCGGAAGGCCTTCAGCGACCCGGCCCACATCCACGAAGATACGGGTATCGCCGGCCGGGGGACGGAGGAAATGAAGACGAACGACGTTACCGGACGCGTCGACACGGGCCAGGCGGGATTGCTTCTCGAGTTCGGGCGACCGGGCGTCTCGGCGAGTTTCCGGGAGATCGAGACGGTCACGACCGCCATCGCGGATTCCGTCGACTTCGAGGAGGAGAACCCGCTCGTCTCACAGATGGCAGACGTCGAAACGGGCGAGATGAAGGAAGAAGTCAGGGACGAGCGCGTCATGTCCGCCATCGCCGAGATTACCCTTCCGAGCGACGAACTCGTCGACACGCTCGAACTCGTCTTCGACGCCATCGAAGACATCGAAACAGTCGTGAGCATCAACGTCTCCACCGTTCTCCGAGAAGGCGATACCCTCCTCGAGACCGAACTGGACGAGGTGCTCGAGGGGACCGACTACGAACTCCAGCCGAACGGCAAGACGAATATCGGAATCGGGAAAGCCACGATAAGCCCGCCGCCCGAATCGATGGAGGCCGCGGGGGGTGTGCGATGACGCACTCGCTCCACCGGGAAGGCGACCGGGAATCACTCGAAAACGACTACGTCGTCCTCACGATGCCCGCAGCGGGCCACAACTACGAGAATTCCGGCCCAGCCGTGAGAGCGTTCCTCCGACTGGCGAAGGAGTACGGGGCCGACGAGGTCAACATGGGGACGGACACGGTGTCGATCTGGCAGTCTGACTTCGATACCATCCACGACGGGATCGACGACGGGGACATGGGCCACGCCGTGTTCACTGACTTCGACGAACTCGAGGACTTCCTCACCGACTACAGCGAGATGGACATGGGCCTCTCGACGGTCGTCTCGGGGCTCTTCGAACGGACCGAACAGGTCTGTGAGAACGTTCGAGATAGGGTCGACGACGGCGCATCGCCAGAACCCCATACCACCAGGAAGTGGCTCGGTGTCTTCGGAAACAGGGACAGACTTCCCGAATCCTCAATACGGGAGGTTTCGACGATGTGCGGCCACGCGATGGTGTCGTTCTCGCTCATCCGCGAAATGCGTGACGCCGTTTCCGAGGGGCGTCTGAACTCGCGGTCTGCCGCAGAGCGACTGGCCGAACCCTGTGTCTGCGGAGTGTTCAACACGGACCGGGCACAGACCCTGCTCGAGCGGATGGCGAAGTAATCTTCGGGCCGATTAGTGTCACTCGGGGACGAATCGAAAATCTGTCTTCCCGCTTACACTGTTGAATCCCCGCTCGGTCGATTGCACCTCCGGTAATTACACTGAGTTACCTCCTGTTTTCGTCCTGTACTCACATTGAGTCTCCCTTCTGTTTTCGTCCTGTACTCACACTGAGTCTCCCCCTGTTCTCTCGACCCAGTTATGCACTGCAGTTTTTCCTGACCCATTGTGATTACGACAAAGCCGGAATGACGGTCCAAATCGGCAGCAATCTCCTGGTGTCCTTTGTATTGGATTCGGCAAATTAAGCCGATATATCGGTTCCAAAAGGGCCACGGTCGATCGAACGAATACTGTATTATATTCGAAAATTTCGAAAATAATCTATGAAATATCGCTGTACTCCTGTATTCGTACAGGTCGTTCGTCGTACTCGACGATCAATAGGGAACACTTTTTATCGGACTCCTCGTCTATCGAAAGTATGCGAATCGATCCCGACGATTGTATCGGCTGTGAAATCTGCATCCCCTACTGTCCAGTCGACGCGATTCGGATGGAAGGTGACATTGCTGTCATCGACGACGACCCCTGTGTCGAGTGCGGGACGTGCAAGCGCGTCGACCGGTGTCCGACAGATGCCTTCTACATGCAGGAACTGGAGTATCCCCGGACGATCCGCCAGGTGTTCAGTGACCCGGCGGCGGAACACGAAGACACCACCATCGCGGGCCGCGGGACGGAGGAGATGAAGACGAACGACGTGACAGAACGGGTCGAACCTGGAGAGGTGGGGATCAACGTCGAATTCGGTCGGCCCGGAATCTCCGCGTCGCTCGCCGACGTGGAGAAGGTTACGACCCAGATCGCGGGAACCGTCGAGTTCGAGGAGGCGAATCCACTGACGTCCCTCATGGCTGACCCGAAAACTGGCGAACTCAAACCCGAAGTCAGAGACGAACAGGTCATGTCCGCGATCGTGGAAGTGGCCGTCGATGTCGAGGACCTGCCGGAGATGTTCGACCGTCTCGAGGCGGCAACCGAGGAGATCGACACGGTGGCGAGTTTCAACCTGAGCCTTCGACTCGACGAAGACGAGACGCTCCTCGACAATGCCCTCCACGACGTCGTCGAAGATACCGACATCGAGATCTCCATCAACGGCAAGACCAACGTGGGCCTCGGGAAACGATCGGTCAGACAGGAGATCCCTCCCATTACAGGAGGCGAGACGCGATGACCCACACACTCCACCGCGAGGGTGACAGGGAATCGCTCTCCGACGACTTCGTCGTCCTTGCGATGGCCGCGGCCGGTATCAACGACCACGATGCGACGAACGCGAATCGGGCGTTCCTCGATCTGGCCTTGGAGCACGAGGCGGACGAGGTCAACATGGGAACGATGGAGACCGGGTCGATCTACCAGGTCGACTTCGAGACGATCCGGGAGGACGCGACGGACGGCCGAATCCTCCACGCCGTCTTTGCAGACTTCGAGGGCCTCGAGTCCTTCCTTCTCGATCTCGCGGAACTCGAACTCGGTCTCTCCGTCGTCGTGACCGGACTCTTCGAGAAAACCGAGGAGGTCTGTGACCGGGTCAGCGACCATGCCGATGCCGACCAGCTCCCGCAACCGCATACGGCACGATGGGCGGCCGGTATCAAGGGGAACACCGAGCGCTTGCCCGAAGCGTGGGTCCGCGAGTTCAGCACGATGTGTGGCCACGGCATGATCTCGTTCAACCTGATCCGGGACATGCAAGAAGCCGTCGCGGAGGGACGACTCTCCGCCGAAGCCGCTGCAGAGCGCATCGCCCAACCGTGCGTGTGCGGCGTCTTCAATACGACCAGGGCGGAGCGTTTGCTGACGGCCAGGACGTAGCGGAAGCGGTATCGGTTCACTGGCCAATCGAGTACGGCATGTGAACAGGACTGACGCGCTGGCGGCGTTCTCCCTTGCGTGGGTCTTTCGAATGGGCGTCTGATAATTTCGGATGCGTAAAGTGTAGTAATCCGTTCTCAAATACGACGTTTGGGGATCTCCTAATTTCTATCATATTATTACTATTGTATTTAATAGTAAAAGTATAATTTTAGTGTGTTATATAATTTGTTCTATTTTATATTATTTAATTAGATTAATTGTGTATAATTAATGTAATTTGTTATCTATTAATGATATGACTTGTTAATTTTAATAATTTACAGGTTTTATTTACGTAGTATAATATGTATTTAACTTTATTAATTATAGTAAGTAGTATATTTTTTATTTATTAATTTTTTTTATTTGTATATTCGATTTCATATACTGACCATATTTTTTATAATTTCGTAGGTCGTCCGAGATATTTCGGTTGCAGGAAAATAATCGTCGAGGTATTCGAATGAATTCCATCCCGGGTACACCCACAATACCGTGCACTGTTCCAGCAAATCCAAAACGAAACTCCTGTGGGACCTGTTACCGGATGGCGGCGTCGAGTCGCGTCACGGCGTGGTCGGGTTTGTCGGCCTGGGAGGGCATGTCGCCGACCTGCATCGTGCAGGATGCACCGGTCACCACGACGTCCTCACCCGGACTATCGAGGATCTGTCCCTCGAGTAAGTCCATGAGCGATTTGCTCATCGAATAGTGTTCCTTCTCGTAGCCGAAACTCCCGGCCATCCCACAGCACGTCGAGTCGAGTTGGTCGACGTCGAAGCCGAGACGTTCCATGACCTGGGTGACGTGGTGTTCCCGTTTCGTTCCCTTATGCATGCAGTTGCCATGATAGGTGAGCGGGTCGCCTGACTCCGCGATTTCGAGGTTCTCGTCCAGGCCGAATGCGTCCAGATACTCGAAGATGCTGTAGGTGTTTCCGGCGACTGCGTCGACGTCCTCACCCCGTAAAAGGTCGGGGTAGTCGTCCTGGAACATCACGCTGGCGGACGGTTCGACGCTCACCACGTCCCATCCGTCCCGGATCCTCGGAGCGAGTGCCTCCACGTTCTTTCGCGCCGTTTCGCGGGCGGGTCCGATGAGTCCCTTCGAATACGCCGGTCTGCCACTGTCAGTGACCTCCTCTGACACTTCGACGTGGACGCCCGCAGCCTCGAGCACCCGGATGGCGGCCTTGCCTCGATCGGTATACATGTAATTCGTGTAGGGGTCTGCGATAAACACGGCCGTCCGCTCGGCCGAGGACCGGGGAACCGCAGACCCACCGCGCTGCTCGAACCAGTCCTGTACAGTCGTGGACTTGAAATCGGGGAGATCGCGCTCCCGGGCGATGCCGAGTCCGCGCTCCTGGACGAGTTTCGCCCCCGGCAGGTCCATCGCCCAGTTCGACAGCGGCGAGAACGTGCTTCCAATCTGGAGTAGGTCCTCGACGTTCGCGAAGAGTTTGTCCCTGAGCGACGCTCCGTTTCGCTGTTTGTACTCCCACTCCACCTCCGCTTTAAGTTTCGCCATGTCAACGCCGGAGGGACAGTCGGTTTTGCACCCCTTGCAACTCATGCAAAGGTCGAGGACTTCGTGGATGAACTCTTCGGAAAGGAGGTCGTCCGGGAGGTTCCCGTTCATCGCCGACCGCAGCATGTTCGCCCGGCCCCGGGTGCTCGTTATCTCCTCGTCAGCCGCCCGGTAACTCGGGCACATCGTACCGCCGGTCGTGTCCTGGTAGCCAGTACACTGCCCGCAGCCGTGACAGAGCTCCGTCATCCCCTGGAACCCGTTATCGTTCTCCCAGTGTAGCGCGGGTTCGAAGGGGGCCTCGAATTCGTACTCGGGGTCGAAGCGCAGGTCCTCGGTGAGGTCGGTCGGTCCGTCCTCGTATCCACACACAGGCCCCGGGTTCATCCGCCAGTCGGGATCGACCGCCCGTTTGAGCGAGCGGAAGACCTCCCAGACGTGATCCCCATAGAGCTTCCGGTTCCACTGGGTGCGGGCCCGTCCGTCCCCGTGCTCGCCCGAGACCGACCCGCCGTACTTGACGGCGAGGTCGGCGGCGTCCTCGGAGATGGATTCCATCACGTCGATACCCGCCTCCGTTTTGGTGTTCACGAGCGGCCGGACGTGAAGACACCCCGGACCGGCGTGGGCGTAGAAACTCCCGAACGTGTCGTGGTCCGCGAAGACCTGCTGGAACTCCGCGATGTACTCCGGCAGGTCTTGCCAGGGGACGGCCACGTCTTCGACGAAGGCAATGTGCTTCTCGTCGGTCGTCCTGGACAGCAAAATCGGGGTCGAAGACTTCCGTATCGACCAGAACTGGGCCTGCCGGTCCTCGTCGTGGGCCTCCAGTCCGTCGAATGCGATGTCCCCGACCCGGTCCTCGAGAAGCGCCTCGACCTTCTCTCGACCCTCCTGTTCGTCCTCGGCGAAGAACTCGACCAGGAGAAACGTCTTGGTCTCCTCCGGGAGAATGCTCACCGTGTCCGAGAATGCGTCGAGTTGGCGGGCAAGATCGAGCACCGTATCGTCGAGAACCTCGACCGCCGACGGGTCGTGTTCCAGGATCGGTCCGACGTCCTCCATGGCACTCACGAGGTCGTAGTACGTCAATAGACCGAGCGCCTTCCGGTTCGGGATCTGTTCGAGACGAACGACTGCCTCGGTGACGACGACGAGGGTTCCCTCGCTCCCGACGATCAACTGGGCCAGGTTTACCGTACCGTCGTCCGCGTCTTCGACTAAGACGTCCAGGTTGTACCCGGAGACGTTTCGCTGGATTCCCGGGAACGCCTCCTCGATCGCCGAGGACTCCTCCTCGAGTATCCGGTGGACCTCGGCGTAGAACCGTTCTTCCGCGTTCCCCTCCGGGTCACCGTGCTCTGCCAAATCCTGGACATCCATCGACCCGAGTGTCGCCTCCGTCCCATCCGGGAAGACGACCTCGGCTTCCACGATTTTGTCGTGGGTCATCCCGTACTTGAGCGAGCGAGAGCCCGTCGTGTTGTTCCCGATGGCACCGCCGATGGTGGTGCGGTCCGAGGGAGAGGGCTTCGGGGCGTACTGGAGGTCGTACTCGTCGAGTTCGTTGTCGAACCGGTCGAGCACCACGCCCGCCTGGACTCTGGCGCGTTCGGCCTCCGGATCGATCGAGACGACCTCGTTCATGTGTTGCTTGAAGTCGAGGACGACGGCCTCGTTGACCGCCTGTCCGGCGAGACTCGTGCCACCGCCGCGGGGGAGCACCGGCAACCCGTTCTCGTGGCAGTACTCGATTACCGAAACGACGTCCGCAGTGGTTTTCGGAAACACGACCCCAATCGGGAGGACCTCGTAGACGCTCCCGTCAGTCGCGTAGGACTGGCGGGTGTAGGCGTCGAATCGGACCTCGCCATCGATTCGCTCGTCCAGTTCAAACGCGACCGACGATTGTGCGTCCGATCCACCGGTGTAGTCGTAATTCGCTCGCTCGTCCAGGTGCGGGTCGATAGTGTACGTGTCACTCATTGTTGTCCTGTCGGATACGTGGGAACTGCCAGACATTCCCGGGGCCCGGGGGCGAATCAGTTTCCCTGCCACTGGCAGACAGGTCCCGACCGGCCGGAGATCCCGGGGAAAACCGACGGGGACACCGCCTCGCCCGTTGCATCACCCTGGGAGATTGGACTGGAGCACTATAAATAGCTGCTCGAAATGGTCACGGAATGGTATCGCCCCCGGCCGTCCCGTTGTGCGATTCGCCAGTACCGACGGTCGCGTCTACGGACATCACCATCGTCCGGGAATCCCGTGTTCCCCCCTTTCAAATATTCGATGCCGTCACCACATGCACTCCTCGGGCATACTGCGTACTCGGTCCGGTTTCGAGACGGCCGGGCAACGGCCGTACTCGGTTACTTCGCGTAGAACGGGGTCGCCAGATCCTCCCCATCGAACTCGAGGGGCGCCAATTCCCCGACTGAAACGTTTTCGTCCGATTCGAGGTCCGCGGCCACGGGTTCCGAAACCAGGACCCGGTCAACCTCCATCGTGTTCTGGATCCGAGCTATCCTGAGGTCCGCCGGATCCTTGACCCCCGTACATCCGGCGAGAAGTTGCATCGCGACGGCGTCCGTGGGGGCAATCAGCGGAATGTGCGAACGGGCCGGTTCGCCGGCGGTGAGGACGTTGACGTACACGTCATTCAGGTCGACCTGTTCGACGACGCGCTGGTGGACGAAGTCGGCCAGTCCCATACCGATCCCGTTTCCGTGAGACTCCTCGGTGATCGAACGGACGTAGATCCTCGTGTAGTCCGGAGTCTCGGGTTCCGCCTCGCCGAGCATGTCGATGCGACCGATCACGTTCGTGTCCATGCCAGTCCCGCTCACGTTCTTGCCGATCTCGTCGACCACGAGGACGTCGAGGTCTTCTGTCGGGATCATCGGCAGGTACTCCTCCGATCGCTCGAGGAGGGCCGGTTCCCTGTCGAAAATCTCCTCGACCGGCACCGCTTCTATGTGTGCCGCGCGGTCTTCGGCGTTCTCGATCATCGCGATGCCACCGACGATTGGCGTCTCCTCGAAGAGAACCGATGCCCGCTCCCTGATCGACTCCTCGAAACTATTCGCCAGTGCCCCCTTGTGCATCGCCTCCGCGCCACGCTGTTTGCCGAGCCCGATAACCGACATCTTCGTGAGGCCACTTTCGATGTCGCCGGCGAAATCGGTGTGGAGTTTGACCCGGTTTGCCAGGATAACGGCGTCCGCCTCGATGGCATCGGTTGCGGCGAAGACCGGTCGACCGTCGCCTGCCTCGCCGACCGACATCACGTCCATCGACGACCGGATTTCACAGCCCATGGTTTCCTCGGTGATCCCGAGCGATTCGAGCAACTCGCGTTGCCCCTCGGCTGTCGCGCCACCGTGACTCCCCATTGCCGGGAAGACGAAGGGCTCGAACCCCTCGTCCGTTAGGTACTCCACGGCCGCCTGTAGAATGGCGGGCATATCGTGAATGCCCCGGCTCCCGGCAGTGAGACCGATTTCGGCTCCTTCCTCGAGAGACGCGAGCGGAGAAAAGTCCTCGAGTTCCGCCGTCGTGACGGCCTCGATATCGTCGATCTGGGGCTGGTCGTAAGTCACTTCGACCGGGGCGAACTCCGGAAAATCCGCCACCGAAACGTCGTTGACGTTTTTCAATACGTCAGTGTCGGGCATCTCGAGCATGGCTGTATGAACGACGGTCCTCCCTGGGTGTATGCACATCGTGGGCCCGCTGGGCTTTCGTTCTTCCGGATACCATTGCCGGAACCCGTTATTGGTTTCTTACATGCGTCTGGATTTTACGGACCTGAATTCGAAACGTTGTGTGTGGAGTGGCCTGAATTCGAAACGTTGTGTATGCAGTGGATTGAATTCGAAACGGTGTGTGTGGAGTGACAGGGTTTCGAGGAGGGTAGCATCCGTTGTGAGAGCCCACGCCCGAACGCCAACCACGTTCCGGTCGCCCGACCACCGAGGGGGCTCTCGCGATCCCATTTCCCAAGTGACTCCAATCCCGTCCTCAGGAGTCCGGCAGAACCTGGTTCTCGAGACCGGTGAACTCGCCGGTTTCGCGGATTGATGAGACGTTGTTCGCCACGATGTCGGCAAGCCGGGGCCAGTGCTCGGGCGTGTGACCGGCGTTGTGCGGCGTGATAACCACGTTCTGGAGGCCCCACAGCGGATGATCCTCCGGGAGCGGTTCAGGATCCGTGACGTCGAGGGCGGCACCTCCGATGTGCTGTGACTGGAGGGCGTCCACGAGTGCGTCTGTGTCGACGATGCCGCCCCGGGAGACGTTGACGAGGACAGCGTCAGGTGGCAGCGTGGCGAATTCCTCGGGACCGATCAGTCCCGCCGTGGTCTCGGTGAGGGGAGACGCGATCACGAGGTAATCAGTCCTCGATAGCGCCTCGTGCAGGTCGTCGAAATCGAACCCGAGCACGGTGTCAGCGGGACCACCTTTCTCCGGGGTATATCGGATCGAGATCGAGTCGACATCGAATCCCGAGAGACGTTCGAGGACGGCCGTCCCGATGGCACCCTGACCCACGACTGTGACGGTACTTCCCGCGAACTCGTCCACCTGGAAGTGCCGCCACTCCCGGCGCTCGGTCCGACGCCAGGCTTCGGGGAGGCCGCGGGCGAATGCGAGGATGTGTCCGAGAACCGTCTCGGCGATATTCGGAGCGTGGATTCCGGACGCATTCGTGACCGTCACGTTCCGATCGGCCAGGGCCTCCATGGGGAGGTGGTCGGTCCCCGCCCACGTGCAGGCAAAGAGCCGAAGGTTCTCGGCCTCCCGAAGGCGGTCCTCGTCGATGTCCGGACCACTTATAATGGGGACTGATTCGATCAATTCGCGTTCCTGCCTCGGCGTCTTCGCGACGCTAACAGGCGTTTCTGGAAGGCGTTCCCGGATTTCCTCGGCGTACGCCTCGACCGTGAGTCCGTGAGCACCCGTCCGGAGGAGACCGATTTCGAGAGACGCGTCGTGTTCGGACGACTGATTCATACCCCGAACTCGGGACGGGCCGTGAAAAACGTAACCGACTCGGTGGAAGAAGAGGGAAACGAGGGAGGATTTCCTCCTCAGTCGGACAGTACCAATTGGCTCGTCAATCGGGCAGAACCTATCGGATCGTCAATCGGTCAGAACCTATCGGATCGCCAATCGAGCACGCCGGAGGCAGCACCAGCTGCCGGGCGCAACACCGGACGCCGGGCAGACCAAAGTGCACCGGATGGTCCAAATATTGAATTGGAGGGCACGCGACCGGAAATGCAGAGAATGCAGAAACCAACCATCGAATCGATCGGCGCGATGGAGATCCTCGACTGTCGGCTCGATCCCACCCTTCGAGTCACGGTCGAAACCACCGCGGGCCGTGGCCGCGCAGACGTCCCGGTTGGTCGGTCCACGGGGAAGAACGAGGTCGTCGAACGGCGCGACGGAGGACCCCGGTACCGGGGCCGGGGCGTTCGGACGGCAGTGGAAACGGTCGAGGACGTGATTGCTCCGGAATTCCGCGGGCGGGAGGTGACCGACCAGCGAGCACTCGACGACCTCCTGTGGGACCTGGACGGAACCGAGACCCTCTCGAACCTGGGCGGGAACGCGACGACGGGGGTCTCCCTTGCCATCGCCACGGCGGCGGCCGATAGCCTGGGACTTCCGCTTTTCCGGTATCTCGGACGGCCGGATTCCCACGTCCTCCCGGTCCCGTTCCTCGATGTCATCGAGGGGGGCGAACTCGCGGCGACAGACCTCCCGTTTCAGGAACACCAGCTCGTCCCGACCGGGACTGACTCCTTCGCGGAGGCGATCCGCAGGGGTGCAGAAGTCTATTACGAACTTGGCGACCGCCTGGCAGCAAAGTGGGGTGAGGGTGCGCGGAACGTGGGAAGCGAGGGTGGCTACACTCCGGCGGGAATGGCGGACCCGCGGGACGCCTTCGACGCGATGCTCGGGGCTCTTTCCGAACTGGGGCTCGAAGACGAGTTCGACCTCGCTATCGACGCTGCTGCCTCGCACGTCTACGTGGAAGAGACGGATCGGTATCACCTCGGAAACGAGGTCTACACGACCGACGAACTCGCCGCCCTGTACGAGGACCTCGTCTCCGCCTATCCCCTCATTTCGATCGAGGATCCCTTCGCAGAACACGATTTCGAGGCGTTCGCCTCGCTCACCCGCTCGGTGGACGCCCAGATCATCGGCGACGACCTGTTCGTCTCACATCCCAATCGAATTCGGCAGGGGATCGAAACGGGGGCGGGTACCGCACTCTTGCTCAAGGTCAATCAGATCGGAACGCTGTCGGGCGCGATGGACGCCGCCCGGACCGCGTTCGAAGGAGGGTACGCCGTCCAGGTGTCAGAGCGATCCGGACAGACCCCGGACACCTGGCTCGCCGATCTCGCGGTCGCGTTGAACGCGGGACAGATTAAAACGGGCGTGACGCGGGGCGAACGAACCGAGCAATACAACCGGTTGCTGGAGATCGAGGCCGAACTCGGTTCCGTGGCATCGTACCCCGACTCGATCGGACCGACCGAAGTGAGGTCATGAGCGGAATCGTCACTCCTGACAGAGGCAATATCCCCAACCGGACGCCCACCCGTCGACGTGCGACGGAGCCTACCTGTTCGGATCCCACCAGCCGAACATGATCTCGAATCGCGCTGCCCTCCTCGATCACGGGAACACGGAACGACGACGGGACCTCATCGCGATCGCCGAACAGTCCCTGGAGGCCGTCCAACCCGACAGGCTCGTCCCGGAGGTGGTCTCCGTCACGGATAACCATCTGACCGTCGGGGAGGAATCGTACGACCTCGACACAATCGAGAACCTCTACGTGTTCGGGGCTGGAAAGGGATCTCTTGCCACCGTCAGCGCCGTCCTCGACGTTCTCGGGGATCGGTACACCAGAGCGCTCGCCGTCGAGAAGCGCGGTCAGGGCGAACCTGTCGATGGAATCGAGGTCCACGAGGCGGGACACCCCGTTCCCGACGAACACGGTCGACGGGCGGGCGACGCGGTAATCGAACTGGCCGAATCCGCCGGGGAGCAGGACCTCGTCATCGCCTGTATCACCGGTGGAGCCTCTGCCCTGCTTCCCGCACCAGCGACTGGGATCCCGTTCGACGACCTGGTCGAGACGACCGAATTGCTCCTCGAGGCCGGGCTTCCGATCGACCGGATCAACGCTGTCAGGAAACACGTATCGAGTATCAAAGGTGGACAGTTGGCGGGGATGATCCATCCAGCCAAGACCATCAGCCTGATCGTGGTCGACGAAGTGGCCGGCGATCCCTGGGGGCCGACCGTCCCCGACGAAACCACCTTCGAGGACGCCATCGAGGTTCTCACAGTAACTGACCTCTGGGAGTCAGTACCCGACGCAGTTCGAGACCGGCTCGAGCGCGGACGAGCGGATCCCACGATGGAGACGCCCGGGCCCGGGGACGTCTCGGAGTATCGGACCCAGGCCGTCATCCTGGCCGACGCCACCGACGTCTGTACGGCCGCGAGCGACGCCGCGTCGGAACTGGGCTACACCGCACCAATACTCTCGACGAGCATGGAAGGCGAGAGCGCCGACATCGCCCGAGCCCATGCGGCCATCGCGACCGAAATCGAGGACTACGCCAGGCCGTTCGAACCGCCTGTCGTCCTGGTCTCCGGTGGGGAAACCACGGTGGAGATCGGAAAATCGCCCGGTGTCGGCGGACCGAATCAGGAATTCGCTGTCCAGTTCGCCACGGACATAGCCGCCTGCTCCGACATTTCCTGTCTCGCGATCGGGACCGACGGGACTGACGGCCCGACCGAGATTGCCGGGGGGTTGGTCGACGGAACGACGGCCGATCGAGCCGAATCGGCTGGGGTCGACCTCCGGGAAGCAGTCCGGAGGCACGATTCGTCGACCGGTCTCGAACGGGTGAATGACGCGGTCAGGACGGGGGGTACTGGAACGAATCTCATGGACCTGCGACTCGTTGCCGTCGGTGAATCGGACGTCTAGGGGTCGTGAAGATGGAGAACAACCTGCCTCGAGACTGAAGCGGGAGAATACCTGTCTGGAGACAATCAGCAGGTCTGGAAGAAAAGCGAACGTACCGGTCGGGGCTTCGCGGAGAGAACGGTCCTCAGGAGCAACGGGTAGATTTCAGGAGAGAAGGAAGGACGTAAAAGTGGAAGATAATTACATAAAATAAAATTTAAATTTGTATAATAATATAATATAATATATTTAACTTATAATATATAATAAAGTAGAAAATTAAAACAATAATATTAAAATTCGATATTTGATAAATTAGAGAATATTAAATAAAATATAATCCAATGTATTTAACTAAAATAGCAATATTAGTAGTGATGGTAGTGATAATAAGTAGTAATAGTAGTAATTATAGCAATAGTGGTGGTAATTAGTATTAATAGTAGTAATTATAGCTATGGTGGTGATAATAGTAGTATAGTAGTATAATAGTTATAATAATACATAAAACAGCATGTTAATTCCTGGGCGAGGTTACAAATTAGCATTGCAATCTACTTCCTCGTATGTCCGTACCGAATAATACGCCCGGATCGGTCCACCACCTCGGCAACCGGTCTCAGTACGACCCTTCGTACGCGTTCCGGAATATCTGGATGATTCCCTCCTCGTCGAGGTGACGCGGGTTCCGCCTGACGTTGTGCGCCGACATCTCGATGGCGATGTCAGCGAAGCGGTCGAAATCGGATTCGTCGAGTTCGCCGTATCCCGAGATGTCCGTGGGGATTCCGATATCCTCGAGGAGCGAGAACACTGCCTCGACGCTGTCCATCGGATCCGGCGATGGGGATTCCCCGGGCGTGAGCCATCGGGCGACGTCGGCGAACCGATCTCGCTCGGCGGGCACGTTGTAGGCCATCACGTACGGGAGCAACAGCGCATTCGTCAGGCCGTGTCCGAGGTGATACTCTCGACCGAGGGGATACGTGAGGGCGTGAACCGCGCCGAGGCCGGAGTTGACGAACGCCTGCCCGGCGAGCGTGGCCGCGAGACTCATCTCGTATCGAGCCTCGTCGTTCTCCTGGCCCTGATGGACGGCGGGCCTGAGGGCGCTCCCGATTCGCTCGATGGCACTCCGCGCCAGCATGTCGGTGTATGGCGTGCGCTTTGTCGAGACGTAGGCCTCGATCGCGTGCGTGAGCGCGTCCATTCCGGTCGCGGCGGCCACGGACGGCGGAAGCGACTCGGTCAATGCCGGGTCGACGGTTGCGATGTCGGCGTAGAGCGGGTCGGAATAGATCACCTTCTTGTTCCCCCCGTCACGCGGATCCGCGAACACACCGATGTGGGTCGCCTCGCTCCCCGTCCCGGCGGTCGTCGGAACGAGCGCGAGCGGGCGCTCGCGCGATTCGATATTACCCATTCCGAGCACGTCCCACGGGGTCTTCTCCGAGTCCGCGAGCGCGGCCCCGATCTTGGACGTGTCCATGCTCGACCCGCCGCCGACGCCCGCAACGAGATCGTAGTCACCGGCCGCGACAGTCTCGGCCGCGTCGGCTGCCATCTCGAGCGTGGGTTCGGCCTCGACCTCGTCGAACACGTCCACCTCGACACCGGCCGCTTCGAGTCTGGCCCTCGGTTCCGCAACGACTCCGACCTCCACGAGGTTCTGGTCGGTGACGATCAACGCGCGTTCGGCCCCTTCGTCCTCCGCGAAATCTGTGAGTGAGTCGACCGCCCCGAACCCGTAGTCGATCACGTCGGGACTCATTACGCGATACGGTTCGTCAATCGACAGCAAACCTGACACCATATCCCGGGAATCGGCCGGTCCGAAAATAGGTTTTTCGAGGGGACGAGGAATAGCCAAACGAGACAAATGACGAATACGTTCGATTCGCTCGATGCTGGGTCGACAATCCGGAACCACGCGTCGGGAATATCGAATCGTTCAACCGAGGTCGCAGGTATCTATCAAAATTACTATATAATATGGGCGCCAGTGCGAGGCGTGTAGTTTGGGATCACTACCCTCACCGATCCCCGTCCATGTCACAGGTGGAGCAAGTAAGTGCCGAGTGCTACCTGAAAGCAGGATGTGAAGAGAGTGCTACCTGAAAGCAGGATGTGAAGAGAGTGCTACCCGAAAGCACAGTTTGGTGAGAATACCGGCCTGGTCAGGCCACCCACCGCGCTCCCAGGAAACTGGGAAGACGCTGTGCCGTTATAACCCCCGCCGTCGTGATTTCACCCATGGGCCGCCTCCGCGAGTACCTGGGCGTCGGGAAGCCGGTCATGGGATTCGGACTGGGCGTCTTTCACCTGTTCCTCGGTGGAACCTTCCTGCAGGGGGCAGGGGACAGCATCCTAACCCTGGGGACCGCCATGCTCCTGTTCGTCGTCGGGTCCGGGATGATCCTCTGGGGATACAGCCACCGCTGACCCCGACACCGATCTGATGTTCCTCGAATCGGCGCCGTCGACACTGAGGCGCCGAAACTATTTATGTCAGTGGAGACGAAACATACCGGTACCACACCGGTGAGCGGCAATGTCAGAGGAGAAACCACACCAGAACCTGGCCATCATCGGCCACGTCGACCACGGGAAAAGCACACTCGTCGGCCGACTGCTCTTCGAGACCGGGAGCGTTCCCGAGCACGTCATCGAGCAGTACCGGGACGAGGCAGAAGAGAAAGGGAAGGGCGGTTTCGAGTTCGCCTACGTCATGGACAATCTAGCAGAGGAGCGGGAGCGTGGGCTCACGATCGACATCGCTCACCAGGAGTTCGACACTGACGAGTACTTCTTCACCATCGTCGACACGCCGGGTCACCGCGACTTCGTGAAGAACATGATCACGGGGGCCTCGCAGGCGGACCACGCCGTCCTCGTCGTCGCGGCGGACGACGGCGTCCAGCCACAGACCCGAGAGCACGTCTTTCTCGCGCGGACGCTCGGTATCGAGGAACTGATCGTCGCCGTCAACAAGATGGACCTTGTCGATTACGACGAGGCCCGCTACCACGAAGTCGTCGAGGAGGTCAAGAACCTGCTAAACCAGGTCCGGTTCGACACCGAGGACGCGAGTTTCATCCCGATTTCGGCCTTCGAGGGCGCGAACGTGGCCGAAGCGTCCGACGAAACGCCCTGGTACGACGGACAGGTCGTCCTCGAAGCCCTGAACGACCTTCCAGAACCGTCGCCGCCGACCGATGCGCCCCTCCGGCTTCCGATCCAGGACGTCTATACGATTTCCGGCATCGGGACCGTCCCCGTCGGGCGTGTCGAAACTGGTGTCATGAATCCCGGCGACACCGTCTCGTTCCAGCCCTCTGACGTCGGCGGCGAGGTGAAGACCATCGAGATGCACCACGAGGAAGTCGACCAGGCCGGGCCTGGCGACAACGTGGGATTCAACGTCCGCGGCATCGGCAAGGACGACATTCGCCGCGGCGACGTCGTCGGTCCAGCCGACGACCCCCCGACGGTCGCGGAGACTTTCACGGCCCAGATCGTCGTGATGCAGCACCCGAGCGTTATCACGGCCGGCTACACCCCGGTCTTCCACGCGCACACCGCCCAGGTGGCGTGCACGATCGAAGCACTCGATCAGAAGATCGACCCGTCGTCCGGGGAGGTTCTCGAAGAGGAGCCCGACTTCATCGAGTCAGGGGACGCCGCCGTCATCACGGTCCGGCCGCAGAAGCCCCTCAGCATCGAACCGTCAAGCGAGATTCCCGAACTCGGCTCCTTCGCGGTCCGCGACATGGGCCAGACGGTCGCCGCAGGTCGTGTACTCGAGGTCAACGAGCGATAAGACGCGGTATACCCTACCCCACCCCCCACAACCCAGCACGGTCGACACGACGGGGACGTTGAACGCGACATCCCGATTCAGACACTTCCGGTCACGGTCACAGGCACGTCCGTCTTGAGGACGACGGACTCCGTGACGCTTCCGAGGATTGCCTTCTCCACCGGACTCCGTTTCCGGCCACCCATGACGATTTGATCCACCGCCGACTCCTCGACGTATTCGAGAATGCCGGACGCCGGCGGTGTGGACAACTCCCGGTGCTCGACAGCGACGCCGGCGTCCTCGAGTCGGTCGGTAACCCACCGGACCGTCTCGACCCGGTCCACACGCTTCATCGCGTCCGGCACGTCGCGTTCACCCCCGGTAAACGCGTGAGCGACGACTACGACGAGAGAATCGGTCGAGACCGGCATGGACGTGACGAACCGGGCCTGTTTTTTCGCCCGTTCAATCGTATCGTCGACCGGGAGGAGGATTCGGTACATCCGGGCTTCGTTCGTCCTTCGTGTGAGGTGGGCATAAAGTTTCGAGCGGGGCTTCCGGACGCCCCGGGACTGTATCAACTGTACGGAAGTGTCCCTCCCGGGCATCGACCCGGTTCGGGGAATTTCTCCCCCGGTATGCGGTATCCGATCGACGCACTCCGGGCCCCAACCACTCACTCCGGGACGCTTAACCCCGAGCGGGGTCAACGGATAGCCATGTCCCTCACCCTCGTCGGGAGCCGTCTCGCCTCGGAAGGCGAGGAGTTCGTCTACCAGGGGGAGGCGAGCGGCTGTTCTGGCTGTCCGTACCGGAAGCAATGTCTGAATCTCGAGGAGGGACGGCGGTACGTGGTGCAGGACGTGAGAGAAGGGGGCCAGGAACTCGAGTGCGCCGTCCACGCCGACGGCGTGAAAGCGGTGGAGGTCGAGCCGACGAGTTTCGAGGCGAACGTGCCGTCGAAGAGCACGTACACGGGAAGCAAAGTCAAGTTGGCCGGCGAGTGTCCCTACACCGACTGCCCGAGTCATTCGCTGTGTGAACCACTCGGAGGGGATTTCGACTCCGAGTACCGAATCACAGAAATCGTCGGTGACCCGCCACACGAGCACTGTGCGCTCGACCGTTCCCTGACAAAGGTGAAATTGTCCCCGACAGACTTCTGAAAACTCCTGTGTATCAGGTCGATTCGTACGTGGGACCTGATCGAGCATAAGGTCGATTCGTACGTGAGA
>JBDGTL010000034.1:10685-13648 GCA_042216905.1 Halodesulfurarchaeum sp. | reverse complement strand
CTGATCGAGCAGAAGGTCGATTCGTTCGTGAGAACTGATCGAGCAGAAATTCTTCACTCACCCGGATTCGACACCATTCCGGGACGTCGGAATTGTGTCTCGAGGTGGGAATCCAATTATACGATTCGATGAGGAACACGCAGAGGTACCGGGTACCGAACGAGCGAACGGTGAACAACGTGAACCGCGAGTCGAGCGACTCTCGAGTCGACGCGAGCCGTGTGACGAAATACCCACAGGCAAGGAGGCCTTCGAATTACCTGGACGTATTGGAGGTAGAATTTGAATACTGTTAATTACTAGGGGAAGATTACCGCATCAGCCACTCACACAGCGGAGACTGACACAGGGTGTCGGTTCCGGCTCACGTGGAATGAAATCGAACCGCATACACGAGAACGACCCCCACAGTCACGAGTGAGATGAGCGAAAGCACGGAGAACATTTGGGGATAGGAACCAACAGTGGCGATCAATCCTGCGAGTGACGCGCCGAGAAAACCCCCGGCCGCCCAACTTCCCGCCGTGGTGAACCCGTAGGCGAAACCGCGGTTAGATTCTGCGGTGTGTTTTGCGACCAGATTCTGGAGTGCGGGGGCGAGCATCATCATGCCGAACCCGAATAGCAGTATGACGAAGAACAGGACAGGACCTGACGTCCGTCCAATGACCGCGAGGATTCCCGACACGAGCAACAACTGGATGGCAAGGAACCATATAGTGTCAAAGCGGTCGTCCACATAGCCACCGAGGAACTGGCCGCCGACGCCGACGAGCAGCATCAGGGAATACACCCATTGGCTGGGCGGCACCTCGCGCCCGAATAGCGTGAGGCTATCGACTGTCGCCACAGCCGAGAGGTAGTCGGGGATGAACACGATGGCGCCACGATAGAACGTCCCACGAAGCAGATAGATCAGGAGTACGAACGTGAAGCCGACCGAAAACAGGGTTCGGACTCGGCCGATACGACGCTCGCTACCGGCAGTCTCCTCGTAATCAGGAGTGGTGTTCGATGGACCGTATCTGACGAACAGAACGCCACTAAGGACCAACACGACTCCAGCGATCAGCATCGCCGTCCGCCAGGTGGCGAACGCCAATAGGATTGCCGTAAGGAAGGGTCCGAGACCGAGGCCGAGGTTTCCACCGACGTTGTGATAGGCGAACAGACTGCTCGAGGTAAATGACTGACTGCTGATGAGTCGGAACGCGGGCGGGTGATAGAGCCCACCAGCGAACCCGATTCCGAGCACCGCGAACACCAACCCGATAAACGTCGTCGACAACCCCAGTGCGATGGCCCCTGCTGCTGATCCGAACAGGAACACTGCCACGAAGTTAATCGATCCGTATCGATCGGCCAGGACGCCTGCCGGGATTGCAACACCACCATAAAAAATGTACACTGCTCCCATGACTGATCCGATCGTCGCTCGTGTCAGTTCGAACTCGGCCAGCCAGATCGGGACGAAGAGTGGAAGTGAGGAGAAAAGAGCATGCACCAGGAAGTGAGGAACGAACGTCGACACTATCAGACGAATTTTCCCGGATGTCATGGCCAGATAGTATCACGTAGCGAGGACACAGTAATGTATGTAACGTTCACAACTATGGACCGGGAACGGACATCTCGACGTCGCGTGTCTTCGTCCGAGGCCGCACAGGGGTGGTGTTTGGCTGTTGCCGTCTGACCGTGTTCTCGAGTCCATCTGTCACGTTTCCTTCAGATTCTGGCGAATAGTCACTGTGTCGTAATCGCCGAAGACGATATCAGTCGCGTATCGCACGTGATGGTGCCGTTGCTTCCACGTGTGCCTCTTTCACCGGAAATCGGGAACGGTCCCTGCAATGGGGATATGTTGAAATCCCAGTACCGGGACGAAAATTAGCCCCGCATCGAGTGCGGAAAAATGGCCTGTCACCACCATTATCTGGAGTGCCCCAGAATACTCGAATATGTCTGGGACAGCAGTCATCGCCGGGGTCGGTCCGGGATTTGGCGAAGAGTTCGCCTGGAGGCTCGCCCGCGAAGGACACCCAGTTGCACTGTTTGCCCGGAGTAATGACTACCTGAACGACGTCGAGTCGGAACTCCGTGAGGAAGGCTTTGACGCACTCGCAGTTCCAACGGACGTCACCGATCCGGAAGCCGTTACGGAGGGGTTCGATCGAATTCGGGATGCGTTCGGCCCCGTCGAGGTGCTCTCCCACATGGCGAGTACGGTCACGGGCGGGAGTAAGGAGGAACTCGATCCCGAGCGTCTCGAGCGGATGTGGCGGCTCTATGCCTACGGCGGGCTTCTGTGCTTTCGCGAGGCACTCCCCGACATGCGGGAGCGGGGCGGAACGACACTCTTCTTCGGAGCGTCTCCCGAAGCGGGTGATTTCGCGTTCAAAAGTGGGAAGGACGCGACGCGGGGACTGGCGCGCTCGCTCGCGGACGAGTACGGCCCAGACGGTATCCACGTTGCCCACGTGACTATCGATGGACAGCTCCTCAACCCGGACGTCTACGAGAGCGAAGGCGACGTGAACGAGGCGGAGTACATCGACCCGGCGGCAGCGGCCGAGACCTGTTATCACCTCGTCGATCAACCCGATCGCGCGAGGACGTTCGAACTCGACCTCCACGCAAACGATCGAACGACCCGCCAGTGAGCGATGCTTTCGTGGCGAACCGAGTATCCTGTCTGCCCTTCCCGCCTCTCACCGACTGTGTCGCCGGATCGTAAATGGTGGCCTCGTTGTCGAACAGGGGAGAATTACGAGGGCGCAAAACGAGACACGGAACCCCAATCCTGGGTGCGTGATACTCAGTATCGAAGAGACGGTCAGCCCCTCATCGCGTCGATCGGTACAGTTCGGTGATGAAAGAGGGCGAATCGGTCGCTCGTATTCACCGATGGTTCAGTACTGTGGGCAGTTCAGATTGTGGGTTGTGGGCAGTTCAGATTGTGGGTT
>JBDGTL010000034.1:0-10585 GCA_042216905.1 Halodesulfurarchaeum sp. | reverse complement strand
TGTGGGCAGTTCAGATTGTGGGTTGTGGGCAGTTCAGATTGTGGGTTTCGGGGATGAATCAGATCTGTCTCACTCGTCGACGAGGTCCAGGTCGAGGTGGGATTCGATCGACCTGATGACGGATCCCCCGACCGAGGCTTCGATGGCGCGCTCCTGTTCGATTGCGAGAAGGTCGTTCTCGGAGATGCCGAGGGACGACGCGAGTTCCTCGCGCTGGAAGCCCGCCTCCTGTCTCGCGGTCTTCACCTTCTCGCCGTAGTCGGGAACCAGATAGGGAAGTTGGTCGCGATCGTAGTTCGTCCCGTGTTCCTCCCAGTGCGTCGAGTCGCCGCCGGCGGCGTCGATGGTCTTCGCGACGTTGCGGGCGGCACGCTTCCGTCGGTTCTCCCCGGTGCCGTCTCGGGTACCCCCTGTATCTCCTCCGCCCCCGCCTCCCGAACCCGACTGCTCTTCGCCGAGCGAGGCGCATTCCGAGCAGACAGAGAGTGTGGCCCCCTCCACGGTGACAGTCTGGAGGGATTCGGCGGTCGTACCACAGAGTTCGCACGCACCGCCGTCGTTGTTCTCTGTGGCCCCACCGGTCGAGTACTTGGGCATACCCTCCTGTATTGTACCGGACCTTTTCAATATCGCGCTTGTCCTCGCTTTTCGGACATCGGTTTCGTTGGTTCGGACCTGTTGGTGCAAATCCGTTGGTACGGCTCTGTTGGTGGGGGTCTATTGAGCCGGATGGATGGCTCGAAATCGTCTGATCGAGAGAGGTATCTGAATCGTTTCACGTGAGGAATTCGTCATGACAGTGCCCGATGGCTGTCAGCAATCGTGGACAGGTATCCCAATCATAACGCCGCGACCGAACGATCACTCGTTCTGGGAAATCTATCCCGGGTTGAAAGGACGTTTACTCCTCCTCACCGTTCCCGACCGCTTCCCACTCCATGGAGGGTTCACCTGCACCTGGGGAGCCGGATCGGCGCTCGCCGCCGTCCGCCTGTTGAATCGTCGCGGCTCCACCCGAATCCCCGTTCCCGGCGTGCTCGTCGATCGACCCGATTTCGGTGCTCATCCTCGGTTCTGTGGGACTCTTCCGGTCCGTCACATCACTTCCTTCCCGGTTCTCGCGGACCGTGAATTCGGCGAGCGAGGCTTCGAGGTCATTGGCGTTCGCCGCGAGGTCGTCGGTGTTCTCCGCGACCTGGTTGAGCGTGGCGGACTGCTCCTGTGCGGCGGCAGCAACGGTCTCGGCCTCGTTTGCGGTCTGGTCGCTGATGGTCGCGATCTCCTCGATCATCGCCACGACGTCCTGCATCGACTCGGCCTGCTCGGCGGTCGCGTCGTTGACCTCCTTGATACTGGTGTTGATCTCCGCAACGTTCTCGGCCATCCGTTCGAATGCGTCAGTGGCGGTCTCGACGGTCTCGGCACTGCTCTCGACCCGGTCGCGCATGTCGCCGATCTCCTCGACGGTCCGCTCTGACTCCGTCTGGACGTCATCGATCAGGGCCTCGATGTCCTCGGCGGACTCCTTGGTCTCCTCCGCGAGGGACTTTACTTCCTCCGCGACGACCGCGAATCCGTCGCCTCCGGACTCGGCGCGTGCGGCCTCGATCCCGGCGTTGAGTGCGAGGATGTTGGTCTGCTCTGCGATGTCGAGGATGACGTCGGTGATCTCGCTGATCTCCTCGATGGTGTCGCTGAGCGTCTCGACCGCATCGGAGACCTCCTCACTTTGGTCCTCGAGTGCGTCCATCTCGGTCTCGGCGGCCCCCGCTGCGTCCCGGCCTTCCGAGCCGATCTCCGCAGTTTCGTCCGTTAGCGTCGCGACGTTGTCCGCGGAGGCAGTGATCTCCTCGATCGTGGCCGAGAGGTTTTCGGCCTCGCCGGACGCAGTGTCGAGCCGGCGGCTTTCCTCGTCGACGCCCGCCGAGATCTCCTGGACGGATTCACTGATGTCCTCGCTCGCATCCCGGACTTCGTCGGCGTTCGTCTGTACCTGTGTGCTCTCCGCTGCGACCTGCCGGGAGAAGGCCAGGAGATCGCCGATCATCGCCTCCCACTCGTCGACCATCTCGTTGAAGGCCGTGGCGACTTCCTGCATGGCCTGGTCGTCGACAGAGTCCTCGAGCCGTTCCGTGAGGTCACCATCGGCGACACGGGAGATGGTGCGGGTGTAGTCCTCGGCCGTGTCGGTGAGCTTCTCGTTTCGCGCCTCGATGGTTTCACGCTGGGATTCGAGGTCGTCGATGCGTTCCTCGAGGTTGTGTTCCATGCGCGAGAGTGCAGTGCCGAAGCTCCCGGGGACGGATTCGTCGAGGACGTCCGCGTCGAACTCCTCGCGGCTCAGCGCGGCGGCCTGAGCGCTGACGGTAAGGAGGTAGTCGTGCATATCCTCGAAGGAGTGGACGAGCGAGCCGATTTCGTCGGTCTGGTCGGTCTCGGGGACGCTTCTGTCGAGTTCGCCCGCGGCGACGGATTTCGCCACGGCCTGCATCTCCTGGATCGGTTCGATGAAGTCCCGCTTGAGGATCAGGATGGTGTTCACCAGGGCTGCGATGGCGAGGACGAAAACGGCCCCGAAGGCCGAAAGTTCCAGGGCCGAAAACATCGAACGGAAGGTCTGGGTCCCGAGGAGGAGGACGCCCAGGACGAATATCGCGAGGATGGCCGCGAACTGCAGGCCGGTCGCGGTGAGGACCTTGCGTTCGATGGACTGCGTGACCCCGAAGGCATCCATCATGCCCCAGAGAAACTGCTCGTACCTGCCGAGAAGTCCGGTGGAGCGATCTGTAGACATGGTCGTGTGAGCGTCCGGTTTGCAAGGGTCCGGTATAAGGAAGTGGGGTCGATTATCGGAATTGGGAATTGGACGACGGGATCGGGTTTGGGAGTGTTGTTTTGTGTCGGTCATTTCGGTGTGAAAGAAGAGATGATGACGGGATGTGGTACAATATATACCGTATGAGGTCGGGGGCAGAAGTGACGAGGAGGACTGGTATGTGCGCCCAAGGACCCCCTACTCACGGGTTACACCGATTTGCTGGTCTCTTCGACGGGCAGGACAATGCGGGCTAGGCTATTTCGACGTGCGGCCCAATTTGCTCCCAGCTCGTTCGTTCGGCGACTGGCCTTGCTTCGTCGCCAGCCCCCCCGCTTCCCCCTCACGAAACGTTCTCGCTCCGCCTTGTCGTCTCACATTCGCTTCGCTCCCGGAATGTGCCGACAGGGCTCGAATCAGGGGGCCGCATACCCCATCCCACGGTTCGGGGGACAGTTGGGTCCCTCACCGGTTGGAGTGATACAGACTGCGTGGGACCGGATTCGAACCGGCGAACCCCTGCGGGACAGCGCCCTCAACGCTGCGCCTTTGACCTAGCTTGGCTACCCACGCGCGCCGACTGATAGGCAAATCGGCCTTGCCACCCGCCAACTAAAAGCCCTTCCATTTTGGCGTTTTACCCGATTGGATCGGTCCCCCGCGCCCATCGTGGTAGTCCTGCAGATCACAATCGACTCGCGTAATTGACCTCCAAACGAAATATAATATATAAATAAATATAAAATTGTTCATTACAGTATACAATATATTCTATATTACATTAAATTGCATTATAGCAAAATTACCCAAGAGCATATAATATGAGAGTGCAAAAATTACATATATTATAATTCAAAATCCGATATATAACCCAAACAAACAAGAAGGCAAAAATTTATATTATAAATGGACAAACCAAATTCCAAATACCCCTACCGACGACACGCATCCACTCGCGGCAGATGAATCGTCACGATACTCCCTCGTGGATCGTTCTCGTCGAACGACAGCGTCCCGTCGGAGTGACGGACGATCAGGTTCACGAACCACAACCCGAGGCCACTCCCGTGGTACAGCGGCCCGATCTCCGCGTCATGGGTCAACACCTTCCGCTCCATCTCCGGGATCCCCGGTCCATCGTCCGCGATCCGGATCTGTACCGAATCCGGGAGTGATTTCACCGTGATCTCGATCCCCGGCTGCTCGTCCTCCGAGTGAAGGATCGCATTCCGGACCAGTTCGTCGATGGCCTCGCCGATCGCTCTGGTCGCCGAGACCTCGCAGGCACCCGGCAGGTCCATCGCGATGTCGGCCTGCGGAAACTCCGTCCGAAGGTTTGCCACCACGGAGGTGATCGTCCCGTCCAGATCGATGGTCTCTCGGTTTGGTGACTCCGAGAGGAATTTCGTGATCCGGCGCTCTTTCTCCACCGTGTTAAGCAACTCCTCGCTGCTGTCGAGAATACGCTCGCTGTAGTCCTCGATTGCCCCGTCTCCCATCTCCCGGATCGTCCGAGCGTAGCCCGTCACCACCGTCATGTTATTGTTGACGTTGTGCCGAAGGACCCGGTCCATCGCCTGTAACTGGCGCTGGTACTCCGTGAGTTCGGTCACGTCCCGGCAGATTGCTACCGTCCCGTCGAGGTCTCCCGTCTCGTCGTAGTGCGGGTAGCGCAACGTCGAGAATGTTCGTTCGCCGTGGTTCGGTAACGTCGGCGTGACCTCGTACTCGACCATCCCCTCCGTGTCGAGCACCCGCTCTTTCATCTCGTCGATTTTCGCCGCAGCCTGATCGTGCATGAACGCGAACTCGTCTTCCCCGATGAGTTCTTCCCGCGATGCGTCCGCGAACCTGGCGACCGCCTCGTTGACGACCTGGTACCGGCCGTCGAGGTCCTGGAGCATGACCGGGTCGTCGATCCGCTCTGCGATCTCCGTAAACGTCTGGAGGTCGCGCTCTACCTCCTGGTTGTGGAGGAAGAAACCGATGTCGTCGGCGATGTCCGAGAGCAAGGCGACCCGGTCGTCCGTGATCTTTGAATCCGGCGGGAGATGGACCGTCAGCACGCCGTAGCGCGTCTCGCCGTGGGAAATTCCAACGGCGATGCCCGAGTGCGGTGCCGTCTCGTCTGCGTGCTGGTCGAAGGGCGGACTCGTGACGTCCGCCATTCGGATCGCTCCGTCCTCGAATACCTGCTCGACGTATTCAGGGGTGTGAAGCGCATGGACGTCGTCTTCTTCGAGGTCCGAGTGTTCCTGGCATACGAATTCGGGTTCGGACCCCTCCAGGAGGACCAGGAACGTGCAGTTGAAGAGGTCGCTCGAGGCAATGATGTCCGTCGCCTTCGGGAGCATCTCGGAGGCGTCCTCGGCCCGCACCAACCACTGGTTCACCTCCGAGAGGACCATCCGGTGCTGGGAGAGGCGTTCGATCTCCCGGATACGCTCTCGTTCCTCGGTGACGTCCCGCATCGTTGCCACCTCGCCGACGACCTCGCCGTCGTCGTCCGTCAGTGGATAGTACCGGACGTCGAGCGTACGCTCGCGCCCCTGCTGGTCGGCCCGCGTCATCTCGTAAGAGACGGTCTCGCCTCGCTGGGCCACTTCTAGTCTGGGTTCGACCGCCGCGAATTCCGACTCATCGAGGACGTCGGACAACTGGAGTCCTTCGATCTCCGCCTCGGGATCGATTCCGTGGAATTCCCGGTACGTCCGGTTCGCGAACAGCAACCGGTTCTCGGTGTCAGCCGCCGCGAGCAGGTCGGTCGAGTTCTCGACGGCCCGTTCGTATTGCTCGAGTTCACGCTGCCGCTCGACCCAGGAAGAGACGTCTCTCGCGATGGCGATCCGGTAGGACCGGCCGTCGATCCGGACCGTCTGTGCGGATATCTCGACCGGAACGGTCGTGCCGTCGGCCCGGACGTGTTCGTCCCGGACGGTGTCGATACTCTCGAACTCCGCGTCCGTGACTCGCTCGCGATACTCGGCTTCGGATTCGAAGTTCCGGGAGATGTCGGGGACCGTCATCGAAAGCAACTCCTCGCGCTCGTACCCGAGAGTTTCGCAGGCTGTATCGTTCACGTCAAGGAACTGCCCGGTCGGCTCGTCGATGACGAAAACGCCGTCGTTCGCGGAGTCGATCAGGGTCCGGAACAGTTCGAGTTCCCGTTCGCGCTCCTTTCGTTCGGTAATATCGGTGTAGATGGAGTAACTCGTCTTCCCGCTCACTCCCGGTTCGACCGGGACAGAATTGAGGACGAAGTCCCGGAGGCCCTCCGCTGTTTCCCGGCGGACGTCCTGTTCGACTCGGACCCCGGCCTTCGTCAGTTCGTTGATCCGTTCCGCCTCAGACTGGTGGTCGCCCGGCACGACGACGTCGTCGATGGACCGGCCGACGACCGATTCCGCCTCGTAGCCGAACGTCTCCTCGAAGGCCGGATTGACGTCTCTCACGATCGGTTCCTCACCGTCGAATTCCACGTATGCCATCGCGTCCTGGCTGTTCTCGAAAAGGGCTCTGACGTGTGGGTATTCGGCCTCGGACCCTCCTTCCGGAGTACCGGGTTTCGGCGTTTCCCGGAGGCAGAGCATCGTCGCTTGCGAGCCGCTATACTCGATCCTCGCGACGTCGATTTCCACCGGTACATCGGCGCCATCGGCATCGATCGCCGTTCCAGAAATTCCCCCGACGAACCTGGTCCCCCTATCTCCCACAGGGATCCCGTTTGCCCGGTCCGATCGAACCGTCTCCAGGGCCCGAATCAATTCGTCCGATTCGACAAGGTCAGATACCTGTTTTCCTTCGAGGTCCTCGCCAGCCGTTCCGAACACGTCACCAGAAGCCACATTTGCGTACACGATGTCGGTGTCGGAGACGACGAGGACCGCGTCGCTGGCCCATTCTAGAATGGTCCGGGGATCGGTATCCCGTGGCTCCTCTTTAGTGGTCTCACGCTGCCTATCGGTCTCACGGTGGCTCCCGGTCTCACGGTGGCTTCCAGTCCCGTTCGCACGTGCTGATTCAACGGTATTCCTGATCAAATCGGCGAGGCGATCGGGGCGGTCCCGAAATCGATCCCGCTCGAAAAATTCAGTCACCCCCGCCTGAATCGCCCGCCTCGCCAGGGTCCCGGACTCGGTATGGGTCCGGAGCAGGAACGGAAGCGTCGGTCGTTGCGCCCGGACCGACAGGAGCAACGCGATTCCGTCTCCTTCCGAATGGTCCTGATCGCACAGGACGGCGTCCACGTCGTCTCGGCGCTGAAGGATATTCAATGCGGAATCCACGCCGTCCGCAGAGAGAACCTCGAAATCGTCTCGACCCTCGAGTGTCTCGACGCTTCCGGTCTCGGTAGTGTCCCTGTCGGCGACGAACAGCACGGTGAGTGATTCCCCCGGAACGGTGCTGTTCATGATATGCCTGACCGGATAGTCCAGTGCATAGTGAACGGCTCGCTGATTCGTGGTTTACGGTATCGGTCTCGTCCCCCGGACCGAATCGGTTCGATTTATTCCTTCGGCGACCGTGGGATAAGCGTTTCTCTATACAAAATTGAAAATCGTAGCGGGCTTTTTCAGAAGAACTCTTCGTGAAATCTAATCGGAAGCGTCCCCGTGAGGATTCCCGGAGTGTCGCCGTCGACACGGCCTTGGACGAGTTCAGATCGCATACGACACGTGATTCCCGACTGATCTCGTGGTCCAAGAGCGCTGGATGCGTGGACACTGAATGCGGGAGCCTTGATTCGAAAACACCGAACCTGGGGGATGAATCTCCACGTTCGATGGGCAGACCGGAAGTCAGAAAGCGGGAGGTAAAAGGATACACCGGGTGTTCAAACCCCCGGTCCCGGTCGCCTCCCACACGTCGATCTCGACGCCCCGTCCAGTATCTCCCAGAATGGACTTCCACGACCAGTGACCTTTCGGCCGCGCACGTCCTTTAATATAATTATGGACGAACATACGCGGGACTCGAGCGTGGATCCCCCGCCGCTCGGCCGGTCGCCCACCGGGTGGCTCCCGGAGGAAGACCGCTGGGAACACGACACCCTCCGCCGTGCGGTTGTTCACGGTGTTCGCCTGTTCAACGCCGGCGACTTTCACGAATCCCACGACTGCTTCGAGGACGAATGGTTCAACTACGGCCACGGCACGCTGGAACGGGATTTCCTGCAGGGAATGGTTCAAGTCGCGGCCGGAGTCCACAAGTACGAGGAATACGACAGCCAGGAGGGCCTCCGACGGCTCTTCAGGACCGGCCGGGGCTACCTCGAGGACGCCCCTGCGGACTTCTACGGTGTCGACGTCGACGAACTCCGGCAGGCGGTGGAATCGACACTCGCGGAGCCGGTCCAGTACGAGGGGTTCCAGATCATCCTCGACGGCCGGAACCCGACGGCCCGGGAGGAGGACGTGGCCTACGCCGAGGCGCTTCCCTGATCCAAGCGCTTTTTTTCACCCCGCGTTTTATCCCGATGGATGCGAGTGGAGCAGTTGGGTGATGGCGCGCCGGATATTTCGATAGTCGCCGCGATTCACGGCGATGAACCCTGCGGGGTCAGGGCGGTCGACCGCCTTCTCGAGGACGCCCCCAGTCTCGAAACGCCTGTCAAGCTGATCGTGGCGAACGAGGAGGCACTCTCCCGGAACGAGCGGTACCTCGATGCGGATCTCAACCGGTCCTTCGATCGCGACGGGCCGGTTCGCGCCCACGAACACGAACTGGCGATACGGCTGGCGGCGGAAGTCCGCGATTCGACCGTCCTCTCGATCCACTCGACCCGTTCGTACGAGGACCCATTTGCCATTTCGGCGGGACTGGGGTCTCACGTCGAGCGGATCGTCCCGCATCTCTCGGTGGACGCACTGGTCGATGCGAGCGAGACGATGAACGGGCGACTCTTCGAAGTGGACGCCTCCGTGATCGAAGTCGAGGCGGGCCTCCAGGGGAGCGAGGGCGCCGCGGAGAACGCCTACCGGCTGGCACGCGAATTCCTGACGGCGACCGGTGCCCTCCCCGGTGACACCGTGGCCCGGGACCTCCCGGCCTTCAAATTGACCCGACCGATCGAGAAGCCCCAGGCGGCGTCCTACGACGTTTTCACGCCCAACTTCTCCCGCGTGGAGGCCGGTGAGGCCTTCGCCTCGGCGGGCGATCAGATGCTCCGGGCCGAGTCGCCGTTCTGGCCCGTGTTACTCTCCTCGGACGGCTATCGCGACATTTTCGGCTACGAGAGCGAGCGCCTCGAGACCGTCTCGCCGACGTAACTGACTGGCTCAGATCCGTCCAGGTTTGACTGGACTCCGGTATAGGTGGACCGGACTTCGGGACAGTATATAATGGGTGTACCGGGCGTGATCGTCACGTCTGAGTCGTTGTCACGTCTATGTCCTCGCTATTCGAGCCGTTCCGCACCCGGGCAACCCCGACACTCGACCCGGTTCGTTTTTGTCAGTCCCCGACGTTCGATGGGGCTGATGGCACGTTCCCTGGGCCCGGACAACCCCGACGTCACCCGCTTCGAACCGACCGTGGAGGCCATCGACGGCACCGAGGTCGTCCTCTCAGAGACGTATTTCTATCCGCAAGGAGGCGGACAACCCGCCGACCGCGGCACCCTCGGAGGGGTCCAGGTCGTCGACGTACAGGAGACTCCCGAATCGGTCGTTCACGTCCTCGAAACCGAACCGGACTTCGAGACGGGCGAGGAGATCGCCGCCGCTATCGACGAGGAGTTCCGGACCTACACACGGCGCGCTCACACCGCGAGCCACGTCCTCTACGGCGCCGGTCGGCTCCTCTTCGACGACATCGGGTACGGGGGCTTCGGGATCACGAACGAGAAGGTCCGTGTCGATTTCGCCACCTCGACCGACGTCGACGACGAGATGCTCGTCGAACTCGAGCGTCTGACGAACCGGACCGTGTGGGACTCCCGGGATGTTTCCTGGGAACGGATGCCCACCGAGGACGCCCTCGACCTCGACGGAATCGCGTTCAACTCCGCGACGGAGGAGGGCGTGATGGCCGACTCGGACACGATCCGGGTCGTCACCGTCGAGGACTGGGACGTCGCCGCCTGCGGCGGAACCCACGTCTCGAACACTCGCGAGATCGGGACCGTCTCGGTCCTCGAACGCTCGAACCCGGGCGAGGGGCTCACACGGATCACCTTCGCGGTCGGTCCTGTCGGAATCCGCCGGCACGCCACCGTCCACGAAGCCGCGCTCGACGCGTCACGGATCGCCGGCACGAACATCGAGACCCTCCCGGATGCAATCGAGCGCCTCGAGAATGAGAAGGAGTCCCTCGAGGCTGACCTCCGCGAGATGAAACGGGAGGTCATAACCGCCGAACTCCGGTCACTCGATCGGATCGAGAAAGACGGCCAGTCCTGGGCCGTGGGCGTCATCGAGGACGTCGACTCGAACGAGATCGGGGACCGGGCCCAGGAACTCGTCGGCGACGTCGGGGACGTAATCGCCGTCACTGGCGGCGAGGGGCGACCGTTCGTCGTCGTGGCGGCCGGCGAGGGTGTCGACGCGAACGACGTCGTCCAGTCCGTGACCGACGAGTTCGGTGGTGGCGGAGGCGGTGGACCTGATTTCGCGCAGGGAGGGGGGCTTGACGCCGATCCCGAGGACGTTCTTGCGTTCCTTCGGTAGGTTCGCAATTTGCATGCTGGATGGTTTCGAAATGTTGTTGATTTAAGGTGAGGGGAATATTGTTATAATTTCATTAACTATTAATACTTTATTATGTTATTAA
>JBDGTL010000009.1:57900-67868 GCA_042216905.1 Halodesulfurarchaeum sp. | reverse complement strand
CTCCCCTTCTCTCATGTCCGTTTTTCTCCCCTTCTCTCATGTCCGTTTTTCTCCCATTCCCTCTTGACCGTTTTCTCCTCTTCTCTCTTGACCGTGTTCTCTCCCTGCTCGCTTTCTTGTTGGCCGTATTCTCACCGGGTGTTCACCCGACCACGTCATCGGCGAGTGAATCCGCGAGTCGGATCGGTTCGGGGAGTTTATACCCGGCACAGACCGCTTCGGTAAAGTCGACGGCGGTCCCGGCACTCACGCGGTGCCCGGGGCTGACGTAAAGGGGATTCACGTGCCGACGAGAAGGATTGTCGAACTGACGAGATTGAAATGCGTAGCCGATGACCGTGCTCTCGGGGGCGTCGACACTGGAATCGGACAGGATTGGGATCCGTGTACCCTCCGGGAGTGGGAAAGAACCGTCTGATTCCTGTCTCCCGCACAGGAGGTTCTTCGCCACTCCGATCGCTGGAACGTCGAAGACGACGCCCACGTGCGTCGCGATGCCGGCCTGACGGAAGTGTATTCGACCGCTTCCATCGAAGAACACGAGGTCGGGGTCGACCGACAGCCCCTCGAGCGCCTCGACGATCGGGGGCCCCTCCCGGAAGGCGAGCAAGCCCGGGATGTACGGCACCTCGAGTGGGGTCCTCGCTGTCGTGACAGCAACGACGTCGCTCGACTGCATTGCGACCACGACGCTAACCGCAGTCTCGTCCAGGAAGGCCTGGTCGACACCCGCGATGATTGGGCCGGTTCCCGGCGTCCGTGGTCGGTCCGTCTGGTCGAGTGGAATCGGGTCGTCGATCCTGATTCCGTCCGGGTCGAGGTCGTGGTCGTCCGAAAAGTGGGCACTCGCGGCGACGTCCCGCTGTAGTCTCTCCATCTCCTCGCGGTCGATACCGGGTTCGGGATCGAACTCGGGATGGACGACCTCCATTCTCAAATCCGGCGTCGACCCCCGCCACCGGGTCCCCGGCCGCCCCCGCCGAACTGGAGTTGCTGTGGTGCCTGTGCCCCCTGGGCCTTGAGATACATGCCGTAGGCCAGGCCGATCCCGAGGCCAGCGAGGTGAGCGAACTGGGCAACGCCACCGGCCCCGATTCCCCCGAACGTGCTGACGAACACCGAATACGCGGCGAACAGGAGCGTGGCTACCCAGAGCGGCATCGGGATGATGAAGTAGAGATAGATCCGGAGATTCGGATTGAGGACCGTGAGCACGCCGAACAGTGAGGCGATCGCCCCACTTGCCCCCAGGACGAAGGCCGTCCCCCCCGTGAGCATCGTGGCGAGTACCTGGGCCAGTCCGGCCACGATCCCGCTGACAATGAAGAGAGCGCTGAATTCCCGGGTACCGACCCGCTGTTCGACCACAGGGCCAAAGAAGTACAGGACGATGCTGTTGAAGAAGATGTGGGTGAAGCCGCCGTGTGCAAAGACGGCAATCACCCACGACCAGACGTAGAGGGGGTGTACGGTATTGACGGTGAAGAGCGAGAGCCACGCCATGGACCGGAGTGGAACGCCTAATAGCGGTGCGACAACGTACTGAATGACGAACATGAGCCACATCGCCGCGAGGAACACGTAGGTCATGTTCCCACGGACGTAGCCGAGCGGGCCTCCGACACTCGTATCGACGGGGATCGTTTCGGTCCAATCCCGGTCTCGATTCCGCCCCGACTGCTCGACACTGGCGTCGAACCCGGAATCGAAGACACCCCCCGGGTCGTCCCAGTTCTCGAGGCCCGGGCAGTCGTGATTTTCGGGTAACCGGTGTTCGGCACAGAAGGATCCGCCACAGTGATCACAGCGATACGGCATACCCTCTTCCCGCCCACACACGTCACACCGGACCATGGAATCGGATTGGTCGAGCGCCGAAATAAATCCCCCGGCACGGTCTGTCTCCCGGTTGGCGTCGATCGAACCAACGGGTGGACGCCTGACCTGCCGGAACACCGGGCTTTACCTGGGACGCGGCCGATCCGTCCCGCATGCAGGCTGCAAGACTTCACGAGTACACCTCGGACATGGCGGACGCCCTCACCGTCGAGGAGATCGATCGACCTGAGGTGACCGCCTCCGATCACATCCTGGTCGAGGTCGACGGGGCCGGCTGGTGCCAAACGGACAACCACATTATCGAGGGAATGTGGGACCCGTACGTCGAGCAGTCCTTGCCGATGACCCTCGGTCACGAAAACGCAGGGACCGTCGTGGAAGTCGGTGAAGAAGTGACGACCGTCGAGGTAGGAGACAATGTCCTCCTGCACCCCGTTCGTCCGTGTGGGACGTGTCGGGCCTGTCGACTGGGTGAAGACATGTATTGTGAGAACAGTTCGTTCTCGGGGCTCGACACGGATGGCGGGTTCGCCGAGTACCTCCTCAGTTCGGAACGGTCGGCGATCGTCCTCGAGGACGTCGATCCCGTCGACATCGCACCTCATGCAGACGCAGGTATAACGGCATATCACGCGGCCAAACGAGCGGTGGCCGAACTGGTCCCCGGGAATTACGTCGTTCTCATCGGAATCGGAGGACTCGGGCATATCGGTTTGCAGGCCATCGACGCTATGAGCGCCGCCGAAACTATCGCCGTGGACATTAAGGACGAAGCCATCGATCTGGCCGACCGACTGGGAGCGGATTACACGATCGACGCGAGCGAGGAGTCAGTTCCGGACGTGGTCGATGCCATCACCGATGGGACCGGCGCCGCACAGGTGCTCGACTTCGTCGGGGGAGACGGAACCACTGATCTCGCTCCCGACATCGTGGCCCCGGGTGGAGATCACCACGTCATCGGGTACGGGGGAGACGTCCACCGGCCGGCCCAGGACCTCGTGAACGGGGAGTTCTCCTACCGTGGCAACCTGGTCGGGACCTACACCGAACTCCAGGAACTCGTCTCACTCGTCGAACAGGGGGAAGTCGAACTCGAAACGAGCGAGTTCGACCTCGCGGAGATCAATACCGTGGCCGAGCGCCTGGAGCACAACGAAATCGAAGGGCGGGCCGTTATACGACCGTAACGCAGCTCTTTGATCGTCGGACGGTCATATTACAGAGAAACACGAAATCCCGATTGTGAAACGACGAACGATCATTCGGACGATCGCGCTCGGAACCGGAACGGCGCTGAGCGGGTGCCTGGGTGGGACGAAACAAACCGAGAAAGCGTTCACAACGAATCAAATACCGCTGTAGCATAGTATACAATATATAATGCCAACCCTGTCGATAGGGACTCCGTTGGCACCGATCGCTGAACAGTCCCGGGTCCCGTTCCCGGTTTGACTCGGCAAACCCGGTGGGACGAGAGTCAGTCCACCCGGAGGTCTTCGATCCGGTCCTCGTCGAGGGTAACGCCAATCCCTGGTCCGTCCGGGGGTGTGATCCGTCCGCCGTCCTCGACGTATATCGTGTCGCGCTCTTCGATCGTCGCGCCACCCACGAAGGTCCCGGGGTCCTCGACAGATTCGTCGAGGACGGGAAATTCGACGAGGGAACAGACCGGACTCGCCGCTGCGACGTGGAGACTGGCGGCGTAGTTTACCGCCGGTCCGAGGGCGTGGGGCACGAGTCGCTTGTCGAACGCCTCGACAAGCGTCGCCACCCGTCTCGCCCCGGTAATGCCACCCACGTAATCGAGCGACGGTTGATAGATTTCGAGGGCATTCGCCGTCAGGTGATCGACGGCCGAATAGTGCGGGGTGTGGGTCTGGTACCCGGCAATGGGGACGGACACCCGTCGGTTGAGTTCAGCCTGACCCTGGATATCCGTGTGGGGGATGGGTTCCTCGAACCACTCCAGACCGTATTCACTCGCGGTTTCTGCGACCGCGAGGGCCTCGTCGTATCCGTACGAGGTGTTGGCATCGATCGCCAGCCCGAAGCCTTTGGGTCCGTCCTCCACGATCGTCCTGATCCGGTTCCTATCAGTCGAGACACCGAAGCCGGCGCCGATCTTCATCGCTCGAAACCCCTTCGTCGAGAGCCAGTCGGCAGCCTCGACGAGTTCTTCGGGATCCTTCTCCACCGGGAAGGTTGCGTAGGCCTCGACCGCACCGGTAGAACCCCCGAGGAGTTTGTACACGGGCTCTCCTGCGATTTTTCCCGTGATGTCCCACAGGGCTTCGTCGAGGGCACTCAGTGCCCCGTACGCCCCGGAGCGCTTCACGTGGACGTACAGTTCGTGCCACCGCTCTGTTACCTGTCGTGGATCGGTCCCGATAAGGTGTCTGCCCATCGCCTCGATGCTTTCCGCGAGAAACCGATTGTCCTCGACGGACCGGTGAAACGACTCACCGATACCGGTGACGCCGTCGTCCGTATGGACCGTGACGACGACCGAACTGATGTCGAGTGAGCGAGCCCCGGTCTCGGCCGGCAGGGTCGCTTGATCGACCTGACTCCTGACGACGATCGGTTCCACGTCTGTTACTTTCATACCTGCCGACATGTCTCCCCACCCGTATTACTTTTCCTGTCGACGTGTGGTGCAATCTACGTCACAAGGACGAGGGATCCCAGAAAAACTCCTTACCTGGCAATTCGATTCGACTCATCGGGTCGCCCACCGCCATCCGAGAGCCCGGTGGGCGGTCGGGGGTACGCAGGATGGATCCGACGATCAGGCAGAATTCCAGGACCTCGTTGGTCAACGCTCGAAGACTCTACGAGACATTTGTCGACACATCAGTGCAATTCCATCCCACCTATTCCCCCTTCCTCATCCTCCCTGTAAATAAGGGACCCAAATCCCAGACATGAACGAGACGACTCGTAGACGACTTCGACAGAGTCGACCCCGAGATGGCCCAGATGTCCTGGCCGAAGAATTATAGGGGATGATATCATTACCCACATCTATGGAATTATCCCAAGAACAGCGGGACTTCCTCGAATGGGTGCTGGACAAGCACATCCTTGGTGCGTCCCTCCTCATCTACGTGCTTTTTGCCATCCCGATGTACTTCTGGCTCGAAGGACCAGTCGGGACGGTTGGAACAGTCGACTCGTCCGTGGCTCTCGCCGGTCTGATCTTCGGATCGATGCTGTTCGTCCCACTGATTGCGGGATGGTTACGTAGTAAGCGAATCGCACTCGGGTTCGGTGCAGACGCAGAATCGGTTTCCTGACCGTCTTCAAAATCCGTCACGCGTCCGAAGCGACGTCTGACGGATACGAGCCAGTGGAAATGCTTCGGGGAGACAGACGAGCCAGTGGAAATGTTTCGTGGAGGCAGACGAGCCAGTGGAAATGTTTCGTGGAGGCAGACGAGCCAGTGGAAATGTTTCGTGGAGATAGCCGAAAGTCGATTGAACCGGGTGGAACGGTCGAATCACCCCATATTGGCCTGGCACCGTCAGAGCGGTAATGCGAGTCCCTCGTAGGATTTGAATGGTCGCTATTCTCTCCGCCCACCCCGTCGCCGATGGACTGGCCCCACCAGTCGACCCTACCCCCCCCCCCTGACTTCCGGTACACGAACGTTATTTACTCCGTCCCTTGTTCCACGGTATCATGGACCTGAACGGACGGACCGCGCTTGTCACCGGATCGAGTCGCAACATCGGTCGTGCGATCGCCGTTCGGCTGGCAGAAGCGGGTGCGGACGTCGGAATCACCGCGAAGTCGAATCGCGAGGGGAGTGAAGAGACCGCAAGACTCGTCCGCGAGGCTGGTGGACAATCCAGCGTTTCGCTCGCCGATCTCGGCGACCCGGAGGCCGTCGAAACGATGGTCGAGGACGTTCGAGATGACCTGGGGCCGATCGACATACTCGTAAACAACGCGACGTTTCGGCCCATCAAAGCCCTCCTCGACCTCACGCCCGACGACATCGACCGGGTCGCGAACGTGAACGTTCGTGGTATCCTTCTGACATCCCAGCAGGTGGTCCCCGACATGCTCGAGGCGGGCAAAGGTTCGATCGTCAACCTCATTGGATTGCTCGTCTATCTGGGCCGGCCCGATCACGCCCACTCCTACGGTACCAAGTTCGCCATCGAGGGTATGACGAGGCAACTGGCGACGGACCTCGGTCCCGACGGGATCCGTGTGAACGCCGTCTCTCCGGGACTGATCGACGTGGAACGCGAACAGACAGAGGAGTGGGATCGAACCCGAAAAGCGGTCCTCGATGCGACGCCACTGGATCGAATGGGGACCGTCGAGGAGGTTGCAGACGTCTGTGCGTTCCTGGCTTCGGGGATGGCATCGTACGTGACCGGACAGGTCCTTCACGTCAATGGGGGTGCCTATCCCACTCCGACGATCGTTCCCGAATCCTGAGGGGCGCGCGAGTACGAAACCGGTACAGGTCCGTCCGTGGTCTCCTATACTACGTCGATCGGACGAAAGTAACCGGACAGGGGGACGAGAGCAGGATCTCCTGGGCCGTACTCCCGAAAATGACCTTTCCCGACGGCGAGCGTTTCCTGCCCCCGACGACGACCCGGTCGGCATCTCCCCGTTCGGCCAGTTCCACGACGTGATCGCTCGCGTCCTCCCCGGAGAAGCCGTGGATCGAGACCGGAACGTCGTCCGATTCGATCCGTCGTTCGAGTTCGCGAACGGTGCTGTATCGGCGTGCGACCTGGTCTGCATCGAGATCGGTTCCGGACTCCCCACTGTCCGCCAGCCGTTCGCGGATGTCGTCGAAATCGTCCGGATCGAAGACGTGGACGAGATCAACGGACGCGTCAGTCGGGACGGCAACCTCGACGACCGTTTCGGCGAGTTGTTCGATCCGGTCCTGATCGCCGGGTCCGACCGCCAGTAAGAGGGTGTCGATGGCCATGCGATTTTCTTACCCGCGCGACACCATGAAATAAGTTTTCGTTCCATTCAATATTAATACAACATTCCATCGTGTCCTCAGGTCAGTACCATCGATTCTCCAAAATCATCATTACTCTCAAAACTGTAATCGGTAACAGGTTTGTAATCGTTGGCAGAAATAATTAGTAATAGAATATTAATCGTTGGCAATAATAATTAATAATAGAGAATTAATCGTTGGCAGAAATAATTAGTAATAGAATATTAATCGTTGGCAGACGTATAATTAATAATTGACTTTGTAATTCAAAGTGTCATCGTTATTATATATTTTAATATTGTCTCAAATTACGTGTGTCTTTCTTCCAGACGCAGAACCCACTTCCGTTGACGGGACGTGGCTTTTTGTCCTTCCCACCCAAGAGAGGAGTGTGCGCGAAAACGAGCGAAAGGGATACCTGGAACGCATCGAGCGAGATGGAGCGACCATCGGTGCGTCTATCCCGAGGACCCTCGAGATAGCGGGGGAAACGGTTCGGCTACGGGACTTCGTGTTGGAGGTGCAATCGCTCGATTCGGTTCCACCGGAGAAACGACAGGCAGTAACGGAGTTGAAAACCGACCTCAGGCGGGAACGCCGGGAGCGAAAACGCCGTCTGGAGCACGAGGACATCACGACTGCGGAGGCGGAGGACCTGGTCGACGCAATCGTCGGGATCGATCGGGCCCTCAACGCACTCCAGTCCCTCGGTCCAACGGACATCGAGGGAGAACGCGAGGCACAGCGGTCCGCGGACCAAAAACGCTGGCTGTCCTTCCTCGATTCCGTCCTGGGTCGGGAGGACGGATCCCCACGGGGAGGGGTGAGGCGCCAGTGAGCCGGAACGCGGAAGTCGCACGTCTGCTCGAGGAATTCGCCGACCTGCTCGAGGCCCAGGACGTGGAATACAAGCCCCGAGCGTACCGTCGCGCCGCCGACAACGTCCGGGACTATCCCCGTCCTATCGAGGAACTCGCCGAGGAGGGGGCGGATTCGGTGATGGAAATCGAAGGCGTGGGAGAGGCTATCGGGGAGAAAATCGTCGAATACATAGAAACCGGGGCAATCGAGGAACTCGAAGCAGAGCGAGAGAAACTCCCCGTCGATATGAATGCGTTGACACGGGTGGAGGGCGTCGGACCGAAGACGGTCGGGTCGCTTTACGAGGCACGTGGAATACAGACGCTCGAGGACCTCGAGACGGCCGCGAGGAATGGAGAGATCCAGTCGGTCTCGGGCTTCGGGGAGAAAACGGAACAGAACATCCTGTCCAACATCGCGTTCGCTCGAGAAGCACAGGAACGGAGTTTATTGGGGGACACCAGACCAGTCGCCGACGACGTTCTTGCCTTTCTCGAGTCCGTGGACGAGGTCGAACGAATGGAAGTGGCCGGTTCGATTCGCCGGTGGCGCGAGACGATCGGCGACGTCGACGTGCTCGTGGGGACCGCGGATGGCCGTGCCGTCGGGGAGGCGGTGAGCGAGTGGGACCGGGTAAGCGACGTCATCGAATCGGGAAGCGAGAAGACGAGCGTCCGGGTCGGCGCGATGCGTGTCGACTTCCGGATGGTTGACACCACCGAGTTCGGAAGCGCACTCCAGTACTTCACCGGGAGCAAGCAGCACAACATCAGATTGCGGAATCACGCGATACAGCGGGACCTGAAGGTCAACGAGTATGGAGTATTCGACGTCTCTGACGTCGACGATCCTGACGCGGGACAACGGGTGGGAACCCTGGTCGCAAGCGAAACCGAGGAAGCGGTGTACGACGCAATGGGACTTTCCTGGATTCCCCCCGAACTCCGCGAAGACACCGGCGAGATCGATGCGGCACTCGATGGAACGTTGCCGGACGTCGTCGAGACCGAGGAGATCCGTGGCGACCTCCATACGCACACGGAGTACTCCGACGGCGAGTTCTCGGTCGAGGAGATGGTACGGGGCGCGGTGGATTTCGGACACGAATACGTATGCCTCTCGGACCACGCCGCAGGGCCGGGGGTCTTCGGGGATACCGGTCTCGAAGACGTGGAGATACTCGAGCAACTCGACGAGATCCGGGCGGTCGCGGACGACGCGGACATCGAGGTGTTCGCCGGAATCGAGGCAAACGTCGACGCCGAGGGCGCGGTGAGGGCCACCAGCGACGAGGTTCTCGCGGACCTCGACCTGGTTATCGCGTCCCCGCACAGTGGCCTCGCAACCGACGAGGACCAAACAGACCGCCTGATCCGGGCGATCGAACACCCCTCCGTGGACATCCTCGGGCACCCGAGTGGGCGCCTCATCAACCGGCGCGCGGCGATGGAGTTCGATCCGGGCGCGGTCGCGAGGGCCGCCGTCGAGAACGGAGTCGCCCTCGAAGTCAACGCCAATCCCCACCGACTCGACCTCTGGGGGAGCGCGGTTCGGGAATCAGTCGAGGAAGGAGCGACGATCACTATCAATACGGACGCCCACAGTCCCGAGGAATTCGCGTACGTCCGGTACGGGGTACATACGGCACGACGAGGGTGGGCGGAATCCGCAGACGTCCTCAACGCACAGTCGGTATCGACTGTCCGGGATTTCCTCCACTAACCAAATCGAGCGAGGGTCCAATGGATCAGGGTCACGAGCGAGAAATCGATACGGAGAACGTACCAGTGCTACTCGACGTCATGTGTGGGGGATTGACCTCGATCCTCAGGATGGTCGGGTACGATACAGCCTATGCGCTCGATCGGGAAATCGAATCGGACGCGAGCATACGCGCGGTCGGCGAAAACGAAAATCGACTCCTCGTTACGAGGGACGAAGACCTCGCGGATCGATACGACCCCGCAGTGTTGCTCGAATCGACCGACACCGACGAGCAACTTCGCGAACTGAAGCGTGCGGGCTTCGACCTGTCGCTGTCGGAACCGAGGCGGTGCTCTTCGTGTAACGGCGAACTGCGCCGTCGCGATTCCGAAGACCTGGAGGAAACTACGCCCGAGTGGGTCCCCGATCCGGGCGAGACACCGCTCTGGCGGTGTGGAGACTGTGGACAGTATTTCTGGAAAGGCAGTCACTGGGATGACGTCGGCGCCCGACTCGAGGCCATCGAGGAGTAAGAGGGGCGGCGGGACGGGCTACTGTCGGAACGGGCAACTGTTCTGAC
>JBDGTL010000009.1:50455-57800 GCA_042216905.1 Halodesulfurarchaeum sp. | reverse complement strand
AGGAGTAAGAGGGGCGGCGGGACGGGCTACTGTCGGAACGGGCAACTGTTCTGACGTGCTACTGTTCAGACAGGTAACTTTTCTGACCGACTACTGTTCAGACGGGTAACTGTTCTGACCGACTACTGTTCAGACGGGTAACTGTTCTGACGTGCTACTGTTCCCACCACTCACAGGCCTGCATGTCGTCCATCCGCTCGTCGTAGAGCCCGCAATACGGTTGCATGTCTGCCCCGTCTTCGGCGTAATCGAAGTGGGTGCAGTTCCCGCAGTACTGGTCAGGTTCGGTCGAGTTGCTTCCCACGACCTCGACGCCCTCGTCGGATGCTCTAGCTCGGGAGGGGCCGGCCTCCTTCGAAGCCTCAACCGGTCGGATGTCGTCGTCCGCGGTGGTGCCACCGTCAGAAACGGAGGCGTCGCTGGTCGCCGTTATTGGACCGACGTCCCGGTCCGGACGGTCCACACCGCCAAAGGTACCGATGCCACCGATTCCAGAGATTGCCTTCCCGGCCTGCTGGACTTCAGCCTGGACGGCGTCGACTGCCTTGGCCGCTTTACTGACACCACCTTTGCTGACGGTGAGGTCGACGGTCCCGCCCGGGTCGTTTCGAGTCTTGAAAGTCGCGATGGCCGTGAACAGGGACCAGAAGGTCGTGACGATCCCGAGGACGTAGACGAGAGTCAATACGAACACGAGGTTCGTCGGGACGCCCGGTCCGGAATACCAGCGGTACGGGTAGGCATACCGAAAGAGCATCACACCGAAAATCGCCAGTCCCGAGCCCACGACAGAGGCGGACTTGTGAAGCCGCGTCGCGGGGAGGACAATCGTGATCCCGACGAACACTGCGGGTAGCCCAATGCCGGCGAGAATCCCGGCTATTTCGCGGCTCTCGTACACGGAGAACCCGTTGGTGATGAGCAATCCGGTCGTTCCAGCGAGGATCGCTCCCACGATCAGGAGGGCACCCGAGACGAATAACCCAGTCCCCAGTAGCACCTGGCGTCGGCTCGCGGCCCCGGCCCGCCGTTCGTACGTCTCCCCGAGGCTCGGCATGATCCGATGTTGGAACTGGGGGACCATAACAATGCGTCAGACACGCGGCGTCTATCGGATCGACGAAACGCATCGAAAGGTTGAATCGCCGGGGCGGCAAAACCCGAGACATGGCCGAGGACACCGACGAGGACGAGGAAGCGGGTATCGAGTTGGGCGAGGGCGAAGCCGTCGAGGGCGCCCCACTGGCCCGCGTCGCGGCCCGACTCACCTGGGCGATCCAGAAGAGCGAAGTGAAGCGAAAGGAGGGCGACGTCGAGATCCGGACGCCCGAGGGACCCCGCCGCCTCGGGGACGTCCTCGACGAGGTCGACGAGACGTACTTCCCCACCCAGCAATCGTTTACACAGGCAGTCCGCGATGCCATCGGGCTGGGTCCCGTACCGACGGCCGAGACGACCGAAGAGTAAACCGCCGAATCGACGGTCTCCTACCCGTCTTTTCGCCGTTCGGACGCACTCACCGGTATTCCGTTTCTCCCCCACCCCGTTACGTCGGAACCACGGGCTGGCGGGAGAACTGCACCACCACGTAGAAGAGGAGCACGAGGGTGGAATTGTATGCCCCGTGGATGAGGATCGGGACGAGGAGGTTCCTCGTTCGCTCGTAGGCGAGGCCGAAGACCAGACTCGGGAAGAAGAGAATGGAGATGGCGATGAACCGGGCCCCTGACCCACCGGTCAACGAGAAGTAGTGGATGACGGCGAATAACCCCGCCGTGGCTGGGATGGCGATTCGAGGACGGAAGGCCTCCCGGAGGCGGCCCTGGACGACACCGCGGAAGAGTAATTCCTCACCCGGTGCGATCACCAGGAACGAGAGTGGAACGAGCCACAATAGCAAGGTCGGATTCTTTCCGCCGGCGACTGCCGCCTGGTTCGCGGTATCCGGGCTAATCTGGAGAATCGTAAGGATCACACCGGCAAAGAAGACAAGCGAGAGGGCACCCACGTATCCGGCGAAGGCCCACAGGAGGTCGCGAAGGGAAGGGACGTCGAATCCGACGTAATCGAACAGAGCGAGGCCACGGGTCCTGACGTATATCATAGCTGCCGCTGCAAGTCCGAGCGCACCAGCGACGAGGAGGACGACGAACTGATGGACCGTCGAGAGGGTCAGGCCGGCGAGGGAAACGCCAAGACCGACGATCGCAGTGAGAACCACGGCAGAGAGGATACCGCCGAGTGCAACGCCAGTGGCACCGGCCACGGCGTACACGGTCCGATCGGAACGCTGGAGACCGGTAACCCACGGACCCGTTTCAGTCATGTGTCACTGTATAGTGTATCGGCCCGAATAACGCTTCCTCACTCGGAACGGATCAATCGGAGCGGTTTGTCAATATAGAGTGGAGTATTCCCCGTCAGGAGACTGCTCGGAACGAGAATTCGGCTCCGCGGGATCACGATTCTCGTCTTCGGTCGCAGAGTTCTCGTTTTCGGTGGCAGGGTTCTCGTCTTCGGTGGCAGTGTTCTCGTTTTCGGTGATCAGGGGTTCTCGAGACCGGTCGAACGAAACCACTCCCCGAATCTCCCACGGAAGAGAACTGGTGAGAAATCCAGGGGACAGACAATTCGGAAGATTCCGCACCGTCGAACCCGGCACTTACGCGAATCGATCCAGGCGAGTCTGGAGACCGGAGACCATCTCGGACTTTCGTCTGAGTCTCGATTGAGAAATCGGGAGATGCGGGAGGAGAGAGCGGACCGCCTCAGAGAAGCTCTCGGCGATCCCTGGTTCTCCCCGGAGTGACTCATCGCCGACCGACGGACCGGCCTCGAAGGCGTTGCGGACGCTTTCTCTGACCTGCCAGACCCCGACCGGCGCCCAGTACTCCTCGGAGACCTCCCGGAGCACCAGGCACTTCGCCTGTCGGCCCACGTCGGCGAGATACTCGAGGACCCCGAGTCTGGCCGCGTAGAACGCGCCGGACGTTTCCTCGACGTACGCCGTTCGGCCGTCGTACCCCTCGTGATCGCTTCCCACGTAATACGCTCCCGTCGGGTCGGGGTTCCAGATGCTGCCCGGGGACTTCATCTCGACTAGTTCGAACTCCCAGTTCCCCGGGGCCAGGATAACCCAGTACCTGTTCCCGATGTAGTCGTTGACGAACACCTGGACCTGGTCCACGCTCGGATTCGATCTGACAGACCCCCGGAGGTATTGACCGACGGTGTCATCGACGGCCGTGATGGACCATCGGGTTGGGACGAGCCGTCGGTTTTCGCCCCGACCCAGGGCACCCACGGACAGTATCCGGTTTATCTCGTACACGTCGAACCCCCGACGGTAGAGATACGTCATCGCCCCGTCGGCCTTCCAGTCGTCGTCCTCGAGGGTCTTCTTCACCGGTCGGGGAACGTGTGGGTTCTCCCGGAGCGAGGCGCGTTCGGCCGTGGCATTGGGTCCACTCGGCGCGTTTGCCTGCGGAACGGTGTACTGGTCCAGGTCGAAATTCGGCGTATCGGCCAGTCCGAGTTCGACGTCGACGGCCCGATCCGCGATGGCGACCTCCCGCTGGACGCCGACGAACCCATCCCAGACGTCCTGAACGTTGATCTTCGCCGACCGGCGCGAATTGAGGAGGCCCGTTCGATACTGTAGAATGTTGTCGATGTCAAGGCCCCGCCGGTACCACTCGCCACTCGTTGCAAACTCGTCCGCGGCGTCCTCCTGTCCCACCGGGGCCAGGATGCCCGCGTTGACGTCCGGGTACGAGGACCGGCCGACGAACACCGACGGAGCGGTACTCCCGACGACGGTGTCGCCCTGTAAGGCGGACTCGAACTCCTGTTCGAGTCCCTCGACGTACTCGAGGATTTCGTAGGATTTCTCCTTCGCGAGGGAACGCCGTTTCGCAGCGTCGTCGGTTTCGAGCCCCTCGATGTACTCGTCGAGACGCATTCGGTGGGGTCTATGGGCCCGACGGATAAATCACTCCGGGTCGCCCGCCGTCTCGAATGAAGACGAGACGTCGGGATCGAAGGAGTGACGGAATTGCGCCGCTCGGTCGTCCCGTGTCTGGCATGTGTGCATCGGTGGTCTGGTCCGGAACGTACCAGTGCCAGGCGCGACCAGATGAGATGGCCCGTGGGCGATCTGGTGGTGCCCGTCCGTATATCTGGTGAGTTCCTGTGTGACAGATGGGGTCACGTCGCCGGACCGGGTGGCACCTGCGCTATCAACCATCCTGGAGAGTCCATACGGCGGAGATGAGGACAAAGGATACGGACCGGATGGAGGACATACCCTAATACGGACCGGATGGAGAATATACCCTAGTATAAGGGACGGACAAGATTCGGTTGTGTTTTCCTCTCCTGCTCAATTCGCTTTCGCCTGCCAGTCGCGGACCGAGTCAGCGGAAATGCCATCGACGTCTTCGGCGATGTCGTCCGCGTCGACCTCAGCCAGGTCGCCGACTTCCTGGATGCCGACGTCCTTCAATTTCTCCGCGGTTTTGGGCCCGATTCCGTCGAGGGTTTCGAGGGACGTTCCGTCCTGTTCCGCCTTGTACTCGCGGTAGTTACAGATCGGACAGCCGAGTTCCCATGGCTCATCGCCGTTGTGAACGACCAGTTCCGGGAGGTCGTGTTCCTCGCAGTACGTCTCCGTGACTTCGATGTCCCCACGGCGGGGAAGTGGGAGCGTGTAGTCGCACTCGGGATACCGGGTACACCCGACCAGGCGCGACCCGGATCGAAGCTGCTTGATGGCGAGTTCCCCGCCGTGTTCCTCACCACACTCCGGGCACGCTCCGATGATGCGGTCCTCGGTATCGTCGGCTTCCTCCGCCTTACATAGCGGACAGCCGTGAACGAACGTGTTCCGGCCGGCGAGCATCTTGACGTGCCGGAGGTCGTGTTCCTCACAGGTCTCCTCGAGGATGAGCGGTTCGCCGGTATTCGGGAGCGGAAGCGTGAACCGACACTCGGGATACCCGTCACACCCGACGAAGTACGATCCCTGTCCGCTCCGTCGAACGAGCAGGTCCTCGCCACACTCGGGACACGGGCCGAGTGTCTTGTCCGCCTTGAGCGATTCCCGAAGGTGCGATCCGATTTCCTCCCGTGCATCACCGAGTTCGGAGAAAATCCGGTCGAGGACCTCGCGTGATTCCTCCGTCACGTCCTCGAGGGATTTCTCGCCGTTCGCAATGGCGGTCATGTCCTCCTCGAGTTCCCGCGTCATCTCCTCGCTCACGATGAGGTCGGCGAACTCGTCTGCCGCGTCGACGACGCCCATCGCCAGCCTGGTCGGCCGGGGTGGGTCCCCTTCCAGGTAACCCCGGTCGTACAGTTTCTCGATGACGTTGTGCCGGGTGCTCTTGGTCCCGATGCCGAGTTCTTCCATCTTTTCGATGAGGCGGGACTGTCCGTACCGACGGGGTGGCTGCGTTTCTTTCTCCTCGAGACGGACCGCCTCCACGTCGAGGCGTTCTCCCTCCTCGACGTCCGGGACGAAATTCTCGCTCGTATTGAAATACGGGTAAAAGGCGTGGTACCCCCGGTCGAGGAGTCGCTTGCCGTTTGCCTTGACCGAGAGCCCGTCCGTCTCCGCGACCACCCGAAGGTGTTCCCATATCGCCGGGTCGGCCAGCGTCGCGAAGAACCGCCGGACGACCAGTTCGTAGACGTCCCACTCGTCCTCGCTCAGGTCCCCACGGTCGGGGACATCGGGCGTCGGGTGGATCGGCGGGTGGTCGGTGGTTTCGGTGTCGCCCCGCGTCGGATCCAGGTCGTCCTTCTCGAGGAGCGCATTGGCGTCGTCGTCGAACGTCCCGCCGCGGAATGTTTCGAGGAGGTCTTCCTGGTCGAGGTCGTCCGGATAGACCGTGTTATCGGTCCGGGGATACGTGATGTATCCGGCGGTATAGAGGTCCTCGGCGATACTCATCGCCCGGCCGGCGTTGAACCCAATGGCGCCGGCGGCCCGGATGAACTGGGTCGTATTGAACGGGGCCGGTGGGTCGTCGCTCCGCCGTCTGCGCGAGACGGCGTCGACGGTTACTTCGCTCGCGTCGGCCAGGCCGGTGTGGGCGGTTTCCGCCGTGGACTCATCCCAGATCCGTTCGGCTTCGTTCCCGTCCTCGTCCTCGTAGAAGTACTGGGCCTCGAAGGAGTCCCCGTTCTTCTGTAGGTCCGCGAAGAGTTCCCAGTACGTCTCCGGGTCGAACGCCTGGATCTCTCGTTCCTTGTCAACGACCAGTTTCAGCGTCGGGGACTGCACCCGACCGACGCTGATGAAGTCATTTCCCATCTGTCGAGCCGAGAGCGAGAGGAACCGGGTGAGCGCAGCTCCCCAGACGAGGTCGATGACCTGCCTCGCCTCTCCCGCTTCTGCGAGGTCGAAGTCCAGATCGTCCGGGTCCTCGAAGGCCGATTGTACCTCGTTTTCGGTGATGGAGGAGAAGCGAACCCGCTCGATCGGGACGTCCTCGTTGACGTCCCGAACGAGTTCGTAGGCCTCCTTTCCGATCAACTCGCCCTCTCGATCGTAGTCGGTTGCAATGATCACGCGCTCCGCCCGCCTGGCGAGCCGTTTGAGACTGGCGACGATGTCCTCTCGCGTGACCCGTGTCTCCACTGTCGCGTGGACGAGTTCCGACGGCTCGACGTCCCGCCAGTCGGCGTACTCCTCCGGGAAGTCGACGCCGACAACGTGACCCGAGAGCCCGATGATCCGACGGTCGTCCCAGGAGTAGACGTTCACGCCGCCCACCTGTTCCGTGCTCGCGGAACCGTTGCTCAAGATGTCCGCGATCCGCTCTGCCGCGTTGTGTTTCTCGGTAACGATGAGTTCCACGTGTATCCCTCGGGGACCAGCCTGACTGGCGGTAGGCCGGACCGGTTTGTAAGGATTTCGTCGCCCGAGGACAGTTCGCTATCGTTGATATATCTGGAAACGAACGCTCAAATATTGGTCCTGTCCGACAGAAAGACTGACTCCAGACAAGCCGTCGATTACCGGGCTCATACAGACATTACGATCGCACACCGCGATTCTCGTGTCCCGATCATATACGAAACCAATTCGGGAATATGTCACTAGATACTGGACGGAAGAGTGAGATTTTCGAGCGGATGTGCGTTTTCCGGTGAAGTACCGTCCTCGAACAGGCATCGACTCGGGTCGTGAGGGTCCCGGGGTGGGTATCCGAAGAAAGGGAAAGAGGGATATTTAATCTGGAAAGATGAGTGAATTAAAACAAAATTCGATAAATTCTGAATGTAAAAATAATTAAATTTAACATAATAAGTATAAAGTAAAATTATATAATTATAAAAA
>JBDGTL010000009.1:27596-50355 GCA_042216905.1 Halodesulfurarchaeum sp. | reverse complement strand
AAAATAATTAAATTTAACATAATAAGTATAAAGTAAAATTATATAATTATAAAAAAGATTATACAATTATAAAAAGATTATATAATTATAATAAGATTATATAATTATAAAAAGATTATTTAATAAATAATATTCGGGAGGGTTTGTTCGGAAGTTAAACCAAATTATGAAAGAAAATACATATTATAATAATATAAAATGAGATTCAAAGAATGAGTGACAAGGAAATAGACGACAATTCGGGGACAATCGGAACGAATCGAACCGTCCCGTCTCAGTCCAGTCGCTCCCGCAGGAGCGAATTCACCGTACCCGGGTCGGCACTTCCCCCGGTCCGTTGCATGACCTGCCCGACGAGATAGTTGAGGGCACCGTCTTCACCCTCGTGGTAGTCGGACACGGCGTCGGGATTGGCCTCGATGGCCGTCTCCACGGCCTCGACGACGGCGTCCTCGTCCGTCTTTCCGAGATCCTCCTGCTCGACGATGGTATCGGGCTCGAGGCCCTCGTCGAGCATCGTCCGCAGGACGACCTCCCGGGCGTTTCGCTGGGTGATCTCGTCTTCGGCGACGAGCTGGACGAGACGGGTGAACTCCGAAAGGCGGTCGTCCACGTCGGTGATCGTCATGTCTCGGTAATTGAGTTCGCCGAGGAGCGTATCGGCGACCCACGTCGCGGCCAGGTCCGGGTCGAAGCGATTGGCCACGTCCTCGTAGAAATCCGCGACCTGCTTGGTGGAGGTGAGTTTGTCCGCGGACTCCCGGTCGAGGCCGTACTCCGACTGGAAGCGTTCCCGGCGCGCCTCGGGCAGTTCCGGGATATCGATTTCCTCCTTCCAGTCCGCTACCTCGAGCGGTGGGATGTCGGCCTCCCGGAAGTACCGGTAGTCCTTCTCTTCCTCCTTCGAGCGCATCGAGACCGTTATGCCGCGGGATTCGTCCCAGTGACGGGTTTCCTGTTCGATATCACGGCCGCGCTCGAGGGCGTTCTTCTGTCTCGTGACCTCGTAGGAGAGAGCCTTCTCGGCGCCTTTATGACTCGAGATGTTCTTTACCTCGGTCCGGTTCGCGGTTTCGAGCACCCGGTCATCTGTCGTCCCATCGGTGTCGACGTGGTCGGCCGGAATCATCGAAATATTGGCGTCGACCCGGAGGCTCCCGTCACGCTGGCTGTCATAGATGCCGAGGTATTCGAGGACCTCCTCGAGTTTCGAGAGGAACGCACGGACCTCGCCGGCTCCCCGGAAGTCCGGTTCCGTGACGATTTCCATAAGCGGAACGCCGGCGCGGTTGTAATCCACGAGCGTGTACTCCGCCGTGTCGATGCTCCCACCGACGTGTTCGAGGCTTCCCGGGTCTTCCTCGAGGTGGGCGCGTTCGATCCCGATGGTTCGCTGGGTCCCGCGATGGGAAATCTCGAGGGCCCCACCCTGACAGATCGGATCGTCGTACTGGGTGATCTGGAATCCTTTCGGGAGGTCCGGGTAGAAGTAGTTCTTCCGGTGGAATCGTGTCCGCTCCGGGATGTCGGCACCGATCGCCTTGCCGAGTTTGATCGCCGCGATCACCGCCGCCTCGTTGACGACCGGTAGCGCGCCGGGTAACCCGAGGCAGACGGGACAGGTATGGGTGTTCGGCTCGGCGTCCGCGATGTCCGTCGAACACCCACAGAAGATCTTGGTCGCCGTCTCGAGTTGGACGTGTACCTCCAGGCCGATGACGACGGCGAGGTCCTCCGTGGTGGCGGCCCGTGCAGTCATTGCTCCCGGTTTTGCGGTCGGGCGGCTTAGGACTAACGAACCACACGGTCGTGCTCCCCACACTGCGCTGTTCCGGTCGGTCCGGGCGTTCCTGCTATTCCTGATCAGGCCCCGTTCGGTCTCGCCTGAATACAATAGGTCCAGCCGAACACATTATATAGTGACGGATATCAGTTGTGAGACGTTATACCGAATGGGTTCGTGAGACGTCATACCGAGTGGAGACGAGCGGTGCCCGCCGACTCCTTCCAACAATTTCCCCAACGTGACGATCCGACATCCCCAGTGCGAGATACGGACCGTCGTCATCCACCCGTCTGACGTACCGTTTAAGGGATTGAGGCGAATTCTTCATAGCATGAGTCAGGATCGGGAAGCTTCGGATCTCGAAGAAGAGGTAGCCGAACTGCGTGCGAACATAGACGGACTGACGAACGAACTCGTCGACGCGAAAGAGCGAATTCGCGAACTCGAGGTCGAACTCGGACTTCGGGAAGGATCAAAAGACGACGTCGACGAGGACAAGACGGTCGAGGAGTTGTTCGAAGCGGCCGATACCGATCCGACGCCGGATTCGAACGGTGACAGTGCGGGGGACGGGTCGAGAAACGACGGGGACGAATCGGACCACGAGACCATCGGGGACGACATCATCGTCGGGTAACCCACCCAAATGTACATCGAAGAGATCGTCCTCGAGAATTTCAAGAGCTTCGGACGGACCACGCGGATTCCGTTCTACGAGGACTTCACAACCATCAGTGGCCCGAACGGGACCGGTAAGTCGAATATCATCGACGCGGTCCTCTTCGCCCTCGGCCTCGCCCGCACCCGGGGGATGCGGGCCCAGAAACTCACCGATCTCATTTACAACCCGAACCACGAGGACGAGGAGACAGAGGCCGGGCCACAGGAGGCACACGTCGAGGTCGTTCTCAACAACGACGACCGCGAGGTGACCCGACACCAGATCGTGAACGCGGTGGGAAGCGAAGACATCAACACCGCCGACCGTCTCCGGGTGAAACGACGGGTCAAACAGACCGAGGACAACTACTACTCCTACTACTACCTCAACGGCCGGTCTGTCAACCTCTCGGACATCCAGGACCTCCTGTCGAGTGCGGGGATCACACCGGAGGGATACAACGTCGTGATGCAGGGCGACGTGACGGGCATCATCAACATGACCCCGCACGAGCGCCGGGAGATCATCGACGAAATCGCTGGTGTCGCCGAGTTCGACGCGAAAAAGGAGGACGCCTTCGAGGAACTCGAGGTCGTGAGAGACCGGATACACGAGGCCCAACTCCGGATCGAAGAAAAGGAAGAACGACTCGAGCAGTTAGAAGACGAACGCGAAACCGCACTCGAGTACCAGGGACTCCGGGACGAGAAAGCCGAATACGAGAGCTACGTGGACGCCGCGGAACTCGAAGAAAAGCGTGCGGATCTAGCGGAAACCAGAGCCGACATCGAGGACCGCCGGGAGCAACTCGAGGAACTGGAAGAAGAACTCGACGAGCGACGGGGGACGGTACTCAGGATCGAGGAGGACCTCGAGGACCTGAACGCGAAGATCGAGCGAAAGGGCGAGGACGAACAACTCGCCATCAAACGGGAAATAGAGGGTATCAAGGGAGATATTTCCCGCCTGGAAGACGCCATCGAATCGGCCGAGGAACGCATCGAGGAAGCCGAGAAAACCCGCCGGCAGGCGTTCGTCAAAATCGACCGGAAGCAGGAAGAAATCGAGGAACTCGAGGCGGACATCCGCGACATCAAAGTAAAGAAGGCCTCACTCAAGACGGACAGACAGGAGAAAGAGGCCGAGATCGAGGAGATCGATGAGAAGATCGACGCGGTCGACACCGAGTACGAGGCCCTGACCGAAGAACTCGAATCCAGGAAAGCGGACCTCGAGGATGCGAAAGACCGTCGGAACGACCTCCAGCGGGAGAAGGACCGCCTCATCGACGAGGCGAGGCGGCGTTCCAACGAGATTGCGGACGCGAAGGACGCACGCGAGGAAGCGAAAGCGGAACTCGAGGACATCGAGGAACGGATCGACGAACTCGAGCGCGAACTGGAAAAGGCCGAGGCGAACCGGGAGGAAATCGACGAGGTCGTCGACGATCTCGCGGAACGGAAAGCCGCCTACCAGGACGAGATCGACGACGTCGAGGACATGCTGGCCGAGGCAAAGGAGGAATACGCCAGGCTCGAGGCCCAGGCAGAGGAAAACGGCGATAGCTCGTTCGGCAGGGCGGTTTCGACGATCCGCTCGGCCGACTTCGACGGGGTCCACGGCACCATCGCGGAACTCGGCGGCGTCGACGACGAGTACGCGACCGCCTGTGAGACCGCTGCGGGCGGTCGAATGGCACACGTGGTCGTGGACGACGACGAGGTCGGTCAGCGGTGTATCGAGTACCTGAAATCGCGAAACGCCGGTCGGGCCACGTTCCTCCCGATATCCAAGATGAGCGTGCGTCGCCTCCCGACCCCACCCGACCGCCCAGGGGTCGTGGATTTCGCCTATAATCTCGTCGACTTCGACGAACAGTACGCCCCGGTGTTCTCCTACGTTCTCGGAGACACACTGGTCGTGTCCGATCTCGATTCCGCCAGAGACCTGATGGGGGAGTATCGCCTGGTGACCCTCGACGGCGACCTCATCGAAAAGAGCGGTGCGATGACCGGTGGAAGTCGCTCTGGTTCGCGGTATTCCTTCGAGCGAGCGGGGAAGGGGAAACTCCAGCGCGTCGCCGAACGCATCGAGAACCTGGAGGACGAACGTGCCTCACTCAGGGAGGATCTCCGGTCCACCGAAGAACGGCTCGAAAACGCCAGGGAAAAGCGGTCGGACGCGACCGAGCGGGTCCGTGACATCGAGGCCGAACTGGACCGGGCGATGGAGGATACATCGGACACCGAAGCGGAGATCGAGGATCTCGAAGCGACCATCGAGGAACTCGAAGCGGAGCGCGAAGACGTCGACGAAGCGATGTCCGAGATCGAGGACGATATCGAGACGGTCGAGGACGAAATCACTGACATCCAGGCCGAAATCGACGATATCGAGGCGGAGTTGGCCGATTCGGAGATCCCGGATCTCACAGAGAAGAAAGACGAGTTGCGCGCGGAAATCCAGGACATCGACGAGAACATCGACGAACTCGACGGCGAGTTGAACAGCCGCCAGCTCGAGAAGCAGTACGCCGAGGAGGCAATCGACGACCTACACGACGACGTCGAGACCGCACAGAACCAGAAAGCCGAGAAGGAAGAGCGAATCGAGGAACTCGAGGAAACGATCGCGGAGAAAGAGGAGGACCTCGAGGAGAAACGCGAGGAGGTGGAACGCCTCGAAGAAGAACTCGCCAAGCACAAGGACGAGCGCGAGGCGATCCGGGAGGACCTCAAGGAAGCGCGCGAGGCGAGAGACGAGAAGAAACAGGAGGTCGAAGAACTCAGAAATCGCATCGAGAGTCTCGAAAACGCCGAGGCGAGACTCGAAGCCGAGGTCGAGGAACTCGAGGAAAGCGTCGAGTCCTACGACCAGGAGGAGATACCGGATCTCGACGAGGTCGAACGCAATATCAGGCGACTCGAACGCCAGATGGCCGAACTCGAGCCCGTGAACATGAAGGCGATCGACGAGTACGACCGGGTCGAATCCGCGCTCGAGTCCCTCGAGGGTCGAAAGGACGAACTCGTCGAGGAGCGAAACGGTATCCAGGATCGAATCCAGTATTACGAGGAACAGAAACGAGAAACGTTCATGGACGCGTACACTGGAATCAACGAACACTTCCAGTCTATCTTCACCCGGCTCTCCGACGGAACAGGTGAACTGGTCCTGGAGGACGAGCAGGACCCCTTCGAGGGAGGATTGACGATGCGAGCAGAACCGGGCGACAAACCGATCCAGCGTCTCGAGGCCATGTCCGGGGGCGAGAAGTCCCTGACCGCTCTGGCGTTCATCTTCGCCATCCAGCGATACGAGCCGGCGCCGTTCTACGCGCTCGACGAGATCGACGCGTTCCTCGACGCGGCGAATGCAGAACGGGTCGGGGAAATGGTGGACGAACTCGCCTCAAACGCCCAGTTCATCGTGGTTTCCCATCGGTCGGCGATGCTCGAACGCTCCGAGCGGGCCATCGGCGTCACGATGCAGGACGACAACCGCTCCACCGTGACCGGTATCGACCTCGCCGGGCAGCGGGAAGTGACAGCCGATGACTGACGTCTCCTTGCTCGAAGGACGAGACGTCAACACGGCGGGCGTCGACGAGGACGACGTCGAACCGGTCGAACTCCTCGTCCAGTTGGCCGAGCAGGGCGAGATCGAGCCCTGGGACATCGACATCGTCAGGGTTACCGATAAGTTCCTCGACGCGCTCGACGACGGGGACCTCAGGCGGAGCGGGAGAGCGCTCTTTTACGCGAGCGTCCTCCTCAGAATGAAGAGCGAGGAGTTGCTCAATCCCCAAGAGGAAGAGTCAGCGGAACCGGACCGACTCGAACCGTTCGACACCTGGGAGGAGGCACTGCCACCGCCCGAGGACGGCGAATCCGGCGGTGATCCGATCGACGTTCTCGAGGAAGAAATCGACCGGCGGCTGGACAGGAAGACCGCCCGGGGGACCCCCGAAACGCTCGACGAACTCGTCAGGGAACTCCGGAGTGCGGAGCGGGGCTCGTGGTGGAAAGAGAACCGGAGTTACGACACCTCGAACTCGCCGCGGGGCTTCAGCCGGGGCGTCCAGACGCTCGACTACCGGACGGGCGACGACATGCGACAGGAGGGTGAGCCGGGTGAATCCGACGTCACCAGTACCACGCACGACGAGGACATCGACGAACTCATCGAGGCCGTCAGAACCGTCCTGGAGGAGCACTACTCCCGGGGGCGACCCGAGGTGCTGTTCGAGGAAATATCTGGAGCCGCCGGCTCCCGGGTCGAGACCTTCCTGGCACTGCTCTTTCTCTCCCACCGGGGCGAGGTCGTCCTCCAGCAAAGCGAGTTGTTCGGCGACCTCTGGATCCAGGCCCCGGGAGGAACGGACAGTAGCCCCGGGTCTGTCGTCGACGCCGGACACGATTCCGACTCGCCGGCGGCGGACCAGGGGGAGGACCAGGGGGAGGACCAGACGGAGGACCAGGGGGAGGACCAGCCGGAGCACCAATCGCCGGCTCAGAAGTGAAATCCCGATCAGGCACTCACGCGTCCTCGACGTAGTCCTCGACCAGCAGTTCGACCGAAGAGAGCGTTTCCTCCGGGACGTGTTCGATGGGGGTGTTGATCGTTCCCTCGAGGGCAGAATCACATCCGCACTCCCGTTCCGATGGAAGCGTTCGAATCGCGTACTCCACGGCGTCCTTGATCGCCGTCTCGTTGTGCTCTGCGTTCTCGAGGACCTCCTCGAGGCTCACCTGACTGTCCTCCTTCCAGACGTCCCAGTCCGTCACGCCGGCGATCGTCGCGTAACACAGTTCCGCTTCTCGAGCGAGTTTCGCCTCCGGAATCGCCGTCATCCCGATGACGTCGAATCCCTGGTCGCGGTAGAATTCGCTCTCGGCCGTCGTCGAGAACTGCGGCCCTTCGATGGTGACGTACGTTCCCCCACGCTCGACCGCGGCGTCGGTGGCCTCGGTCGCGGCGTCGTGGAGAATCGAGGACAGGTGCGGACAGAACGGGTCGGCGAACCCCTGGTGGACGACCATGCCCTCGCCGAAGAACGTATACTCGCGGTGCCTCGTTCGGTCGAACAACTGGTCCGGGAGGACGAGGGTCCGGGGTTCGAGGTCCTCCCGGAGGCTTCCCACCGCGTTGCTGGCGATGACGCGCTGGACTCCCAGTTTCTTGAACGCGTAGATGTTCGCCCTGTACGGGAGGTCGGTCGGAGAGTACTGGTGGTGCTGTCCGTGCCGGGGGAGAAATGCCAGTTCTCGTCCGGTATCACCGAATTCGCCGATCGATACGGGTGCACTCGGGCTGCCGAATGGTGTCTCGACGTCGACCTCCCGTTCGTTCGAGAGCGGAAGTGCCTCGTAAATGCCACTTCCACCGATGAATCCGATCATACGAGAAGCAGCGTCCGGTGATGCCAAAACGATTGTGTCATCCACGACGTTCACAGGGTACCGAGAGAGGAAGTAACGCGAATGATCCAGCGAAATTGCGTAAACGCAACGACGATAAATTTTCAACAAAATATAATAACGCAACGACGAAAAATTTTCAACAAAATATAATAACGCAACGACGAAAAATTTTCAACAAAATATAATATATAATATAGTATGAAAATAATACAATCGTATTATATGAAAAATAATACAAATGTATCAAATTATTTAAAATAAGGAGATCTTCCATGTAAAATTAAAATATGATTATATTATATAATATTATATTAAATATAAAATAACTGTTACTCCAAAGCAAAGTTAATTATAATATAAAATTATGATTGCACGTATAAAATAAAAATAGTAAGTTAATTATGAAATAAAACTGTGATTGCACGTATAAAATGATAATATACTATATCATTAGTCGAAGATACATGCACGACTGACCAGTATTCGCCGACGGACGAGCGACGGCCGGAGTTCGGAAACCCGCCTAGTTATCTTCGTCCGGGGCCAGGGCGTAGGTATCGTCTGCAACCGCGTCTATGATATTCCGCCGCTCCATTTCAGCGAGCACCTCGTCCATCCGGTTGGGTTGTGCGATCTCCATCTCGATCCGTTCGATCTCGTGGTATTCGGCGAGTAAGTCCCGGATTTCGTCTTTCGTGTACGGACCATCCGCTTCTTTCGCCATAACGCCGCTCACCAGATCCACCATGTCCTCGATGAAGTTCCACGGGTAGATGATCCAGGCCCACTGCTCGAGTCGTTCGCCGATGAAGTCCGGTTCGAACTCGCTCGTCTGGAGCAGTTGCATGGTCGAGGTCCGGACCTCGTTCGCGTCTCGTTCGTTGACGTACTCGTAGGCGTGTTTGATCGATCCGCCAGTATCGGCGATGTCGTCGACGATCAACACGTCCTTCCCCGCGACCGACCCTTCCGGCATCGGGTACCTGATCGTCGGTTCGCCACTCTTCTCCGCGGTCCCGACGTAGTGTTCCATCTTCAGGCTCGTTAGGTCGTCGAGGCCGAGAAAATCACAGAGGACCCTCCCCGCAAACCACCCGCCGCGAGCGAGGGCGACGACGATATCCGGTTCGAACTCGTCGGCCTTGACTCCCTCGCTGACCTCGCGGGCCAGCCCGTATATGTAATCCCAGTTGGTTATGGTACACTTGAACTGATCGGGGAGTTCGGTCATCGTCGGTGGCCACCACCCGTGACTCACGACACCCCACGCATTAAGTCATGTGACATAGCGTCCAAAAAGTGGGTGTCGTCGGACGGCCCGTGTCGAGAGGGGAAAGGGGAAGGGGAATGACCGGCCAGGCCGAACGTCACCCGTCTTGTGGTGATCACTTCCGTTACTTAAGTATTGCTATTAATTGGCCCGCACGAGCGTCAGCCGGACGAAACGGACCGCGTCGATCGATCCGAACACGCCAACCTGCGCGGTTTTCGGATCGGGTGTCGCTAACACACCGCGAGCCAACACACGATCCACACCATCACTCCCCTTCCCCGGACTTTCCCAGCGGATCCGACGTGGTACCGGGTCAGATCAAAACGACAACCGGGACGATGGATGATCGTGACTGGTGAATTGAGGGAAAGTCGATTCTCGGGGGCTGTTCCCTGCACGTCGAAAGGATTCCATTGTATTGGCCGTTGAATACCGACCTATGGTGACTGCTCAATCGCACATGACGATGGATTGATCACGGTCGCACGCCCAGCGCCGGGCATGGGTAATCGGCGAGCATTCATCGCGGACGCCTTCTCCGACGAACCGTTCGGGGGAAATCCGGCGGGCGTCCTTCCCGACGCGAACGGGCTCGGAGCGGACCAGATGCAATCCATCGCAGCAGAGATCGGTGCCAGCGAGACGGCGTTCGTTATGGAGTCCGGGGTGGCCGATAGACGCATCCGGTACTTCACCCCCAGCACTGAAGTCGACCTCTGTGGGCACGCGACGATCGCGAGTCTCGTCTGTCTCTCTCAAATGGAGGAGTTCGACGCCGGGACGCACTCCATCGAGACGAACGTGGGTGTCCTCGACGGACGAATCGAGGACGACGGAATAGCGTGGATGACCCAGTCTACACCCGAGATCCGGGAGGTTACGATTCCCTACGGGCGTGTGGCGGAGGCACTGGGCATCGAGGAGGCCGCACTCGCTGACGTGGGCCGGGATTTACCGATCGCCCGATCGTCGACCGGTCTCCCGTTCCTGATCGTTCCGATCGCATTCCTCGAAAATCTCGGGAATGTGGACCCGGATTTCGACGCAGTCGAGTCGCTCGCCGATTCCGCGAACGCAGAGGGGCTTTACGTCTTCACCTTCGATACGATCGACGCGACCTCGACGATCCACGGGCGGGCGTTCGTCCCCGGGTCCGGGATTCCCGAAGACCCGGTCACCGGGACCGCGAGCGGCGCTGTCGGGGCGTATCTCAGGCGATTCGGGGCGTTCGAGGACTTCCCCGACGAACTCAAAGCGGAGCAGGGACACTACGTGGATCGGCCCGGAATCGTTCGGGTATCGGTCGGTGCCGAGGTGGAAGTCGGTGGCACCGCGTCCGTGACCCTGGACGGAACCATCGCCGAACCCGACGTCGACGACGAGGAGATACTGGGAGCGTGAGGGTAGCGGACAGTCGTGCCCAGTCCGGTCACGGGGCGGACTCGTCTCCGAATTCGAAGTCACTCGATTCGGTGACCGAACGCAACTCCCGGTTTACCGACTGGACGTCCTGTTGCATGTCGGCCAGGCGCTCGTCGAGGACGGAAACGATGTCGCTCTTCACGTGTTCCGTATCGAACGTTTCGCCGAGCTCCTCTTGCAAGGCTCCGGTCATCGTCAGGTAGAGCGCCCACGCCTTTCCGCCTCGCCAAATCGCGATCCCCACGACGATTGCCACCAGGCCACCGATGGATCGCCCCGTCGTCGGGGCGGGAATGCCGAGCCCGTACAGGTTCCCGACGCCGAACTGATAGACGAAGTAGGTACCCGCGCCGACGAGCGCCAGTCCGACGATTGAGAGTCCACTCGTGAGGAGGAAGTACTTCCCGGCCCACAATAGTGCGCGTTTCCGTTCCATAGAAAGTGCCACGACTGGCGGTACGTAAAACCCCGCTGTCCTGGACGAGGAAAATCGGTGATGGCGATACTCGATGGGTGGGGAGTTCTTTCCTCGCTCATGTTTCCCGGCCGCAGGGAGTGGGTGGTCTTTCCATTACCCGAGGAGAGATGGATTTGCCGTGCTCCGAGGAGAGGTGGATTTCCCGTACTTCGAGAAGAGGTGAGTTTCCCGTGCTCCGAGGTGAGGTGGATTTCCCGTGCCCAGAGAAGAGATGAATTCACCGCCGGAGACCGATATATAGTACCCGCCCGTCGGGTGATTCCGGTCGGATTGGGGACCTCGATTTGGGCACCGGTAAGACGGCGATTGAGCCGTGGCTTCGCAACCTTGATGGCAGGGCTCCCGGACTAGCTACCTACCACATGGCAATTCGCTGGCTTGAAGACAGCCGAGCCGACGACGTCGACTCCGTCGGTGGAAAGGGAGCCTCGCTCGGCGAAATGACGGACGCGGGGCTCCCGGTCCCGTCCGGGTTCGTCGTGACCGCCGACACCTACCGGACGTTCATCGAGGAGACCGGGATCAAAGCGGAACTGTTCGACGCGGCCGACGTCGACGTGGAGAATTCCTCGTCGCTCGCGGAGGCCGAATCCAGGGCGAAGAAACTGATCCTCGAGACGGACCTCCCATCGTCGGTAACGCGGGAAATCCTCGAGGCCTACGACGCGCTGGGGGACGGTTCGGCCTTCGTGGCAGTTCGCTCCTCCGCCACCGCGGAGGACCTCCCGGAAGCGAGTTTTGCCGGGCAACAGGAGACGTTTCTCAATATTCGACGAGCGGACCTCCTCGACCGCGTCAAGCGATGCTGGGCGTCGCTCTTCACCCAGCGGGCCATTTATTACCGGGATCAACAGGGGTTCGACCACGCCGCAGTCGATATCGCGGTCGTCGTCCAGGAGATGGTCGACGCCGAGAAAAGCGGGGTCATGTTCACGAGTCACCCCTCGACGGGGGAGGAGACAGTCATCATCGAAGCGGCCTGGGGGCTCGGCGAGGCGGTCGTTTCGGGGGCGGTCTCGCCCGACAACTACGTCGTCGATCGGACCAGGGGCGAGATTACGGAGGCCACGGTGGCGGAGAAATCAGTCATGATGGAGCGGGACGAGGAAACCGGCGACACCATCGAACGCGAGGTCCCACCGGATCGAAAGCAGGCCAGGGTCCTCGACGCACAGGAAATCGAGGACCTCGTCGCGCTCGGTCGTCGGGTCGAGTCACACTACGGGACCCCACAGGACGTGGAATGGGCGATCGCGGACGGGACGGTCTACATGCTCCAGTCACGGCCGATCACCACTATTGATGAAGCCTCGGGCGAGGACGGCGAAACCGAGGAAGGGACCGACGGCTCGGAGTTGGTTTCCGGCCTGGGTGCGAGCCCGGGCATTGCCTCGGGGGCCGTCCGGGTAATCAGAAACCTGGACCAACTCGACAAGGTCGGGGAGGGCGACGTCATCGTGACCGAAATGACGACGCCGGACATGGTCCCGGCGATGAAGCGAGCCTCTGGAATCATCACCGACGAGGGCGGAATGACCAGTCACGCGGCGATCATCTCGCGGGAGCTGGGCGTCCCGGCCGTCGTCGGGACTGGGAACGCGACCGACGTGCTCGCAGACGACATGATCGTTACCCTGGATGGGGACCGCGGTGCGGTCATGGAAGGCCGGGAAGAGGCGGGCGAGGAACGAGAACCTGTCGAGGAGGCACGGCCGAAAACGCCGGTCAAGCCCATGACCGCGACCGAGGTGAAAGTCAACGTCTCGATTCCGGAAGCCGCCGAACGTGCTGCCGCGACGGGGGCCGACGGCGTGGGCTTGCTCCGCCTCGAGCACCTGATTTTGGGAACCAACAAGACCCCGGATCGGTACATCGCTGATCACGGTGCGAAGGCCTACGTCGACGAAATCGTTGACGGCGTCAGGGCGGTCGCCGACGAGTTCTATCCCCGGCCGGTCCGGGTGAGAACGCTCGACGCGCCGACGGACGAGTTCCGGCAACTCGAGGGCGGAACCGACGAACCGGTGGAGCACAACCCAATGCTCGGGTGGCGTGGAATCCGCCGCGGTCTCGACGAACCGGACGTCTTCAAACACGAACTCGAGGCCTTCCGCCGGTTATACGATATGGGCTACGACAACGTCGAAATCATGTTTCCCCTGGTCAACGACGAGCGGGACGTCGAACGGGTCCGTGAGTTGCTCCTCGAGGTGGGAATCGATCCGGAGAAACGGTCCTGGGGAGTCATGATCGAAACGCCGGCGAGCGTGATGACGGTGGACGAGATGGCCACCGCCGGTATCGATTTCGCCTCCTTCGGCACGAACGACCTTACCCAGTACACCCTCGCGGTCGACCGGAACAACGAGAACGTGGCCGACCGCTTCGACGAACTCCACCCGGGGGTCCTCCGGATGATCGGCCAGACGATAGACACCTGCCGGGAGCACGACGTGGATACGAGCATCTGTGGACAGGCCGCCTCCAGGCCCGAGATGATCGAGTTCCTCGTCTCGGAAGGTATCTCCTCGATCTCCGCGAACATCGACGCGGTTCGTGACGTCCAGCACGAGGTGAAGCGGGTCGAACAACGGATGATTCTCGAATCGGTCAGGGAGTGAGCAGCCGATCTGTGGTTGGGTCGATGGGTCGATATCCCCTGTAGCACAGGTCCTCCACCGAACGGAATCGATTTACCGGACGCACTTTAAATGCGCCGCATGTCCGAGTGCTCGGATGCCGCACTCCCCACCCCACAATCCTTCGACCGAGTGCTCTCGTCGATGTGTACGGTTCCCCACCCCGATGCCCGGCAGGCAGCCGAACGGTTCCTGGAGACGAACCCTGGTGATCCAGGAACGTATCCGACCGTGGCAGAACTGGAGGACAAAACCGTCTCGCTCCTGGGGGAGGTCGTGGGTCTCGACGACCCCCACGGGTACGTGGCCTCCGGTGGCACCGAGGCGAATATCCAGGCTGTCCGGGCGGCCCGGAACCTGGCCTCGACCGATCGACCAAACGTCGTGATCGGCGAGCATGCCCACTTCTCCTTCCGGAAGGCGGCCGAACTCCTCGACGTCGAAATCCGGTCGGTCCCGACCGACCCGACGAGTGGCGTCGACCCGGAGGACGTGGCTCGGAGTGCCGACGACGATACGATTCTCGTGGTCGGCGTCGCCGGTAGTACCGAGTACGGGGCGGTCGACCCGATTCCGGCCCTGTCTCGTGTTGCATCTGAAGCGGACGCGCTCCTCCACGTCGACGCTGCCTTCGGCGGGTTCGTCCTCCCATTCACCGAACACGAGTGGAACTTCGAGGACGCGTCCATCGACACCATGACGATCGACCCGCACAAGATGGGTCGGGCAGCGATTCCTGCCGGGGGGTTCATTACTCGCGGCCCTGCGATACTCGAGGCACTGGCTGTCGAAACCCCCTACCTGGAGCAGGAGTCACAGGTTTCACTCCTGGGGACGCGAAGCGGTGCCGGCGTCGCGAGTGCCTATGCAGCCATGCGAGCACAGTGGCCGGATATCTACCGAGAATCGACCGAGGCGGCCATGAACCGGGCCAGGTGGTTGGCCACTGAACTCCGTGACCGCGGGTTCCCGACACGGGAACCGGTGTTGCCGATCGTCACCTCCTCCGTTCCACATCAGTGTGTCGAGTCACTTCGATCGGACGGATGGCGCATTTCGCGGACCGAGGGGGGAGACGTGCGTATCGTGTGCATGCCACACGTCGACCGTTCCGTCCTCGAATCGTTCCTCTCGGACCTGGATGCCCGATTCTAACAGCGGTAGGGTTTAGTCCGGGCCGCGCTACCCTGCGAGTGTGTTTATCGAAGGGCTTCACGCACTCGGGCTCTCGGCGTTCCGGACAGCCGTCGAGGTGGCCTCCGGACCGAGTGGCGTCGGCCTCATCTTCGTGTACTCCTTTCTCATCGCGTTCGTCCTTCCGCTTCCGAGCGAAATCGTCCTCTGTCCGGTCGGGTACGTGTGCGCGGGGAACACGCTGAATCTGGCGCCGCTGCCGATCGAGATGCAGGTGCTCGTGGTCGTCGTCGTGAGCGGACTCGGCAAAGCGCTGGGGAGTGTCATCGCCCTCTTGCTCGGTCATAGTGCCGCACACTCCGGGGTTGTGATCCGGACGCTGCGGTGGCTCGGGTTCCAGCCGATGGAGTGGTCGAGGCGCCGGATGGTTTCGATCGCACAGGAGTACGGGTACGTTGGCATGGCGATCGTGCTCAGCGTGCCGTTCTTCCCCGATACACTCTCGATATACGCGTTTTCCGTGCTCGAATCCGATTATCGGAAATTCGCCATGGCCGCGTTCGCCGGGAGTGTCGGACGGTTGTCCGTCACCATTGCCGCAATCGAGGGTATCCTCTTCTTCACGGGCGTCTGACTCGAACCAGCGGATTTTAACCGGAGGAACGCACCACCCATACCATGAGCCACGAGTCGTTTCCCACGGAGCATCCGGCGGTGGTCACCTGTGGACTTCCGTACGCGAATGGGGACCTCCACGTGGGCCACCTCCGAACGTACGTGAGTGGCGACGTGTTCTCCCGGGCCCTCGAGAGTATCGGCCAGGACACCGCCTTCGTGTCCGGGTCGGACATGCACGGCACTCCCATCGTCGTCAACGCAGAAGAAGAGGGCGTCTCCCCGGAGTCCTTCGCTATGGACTGGCATGAGACCTACCGGGAGACGTTCCCGAAGTTCGACATCGAGTTCGACAACTACGGACACACGGACGACGAGGTGAACGTCCAGTTGACGACGGACATCGTGAGGACGTTGGACGAGAACGGCCACGTGTACGAGAAGGAGATCGAGGTCGCCTGGGACCCGATCGAAGACCAGGCACTTCCGGACCGGTACGTCGAGGGGACCTGTCCCTATTGCGGGGAGAAAGCGAGAGGGGACGAGTGCGACGAGGGCTGTGGGCGGCACCTCGAACCCGGCGAGATCGAGGACCCACGGAGCACCGTGACCGGAAATCCTGCAGAATACCGGACACGAACACACAAGTTCTTCCGGGTCTCTGACTTCCAGGCGTACCTCCAGGATTTCATCGACCGCCTCGAGGGAACGGAGAACGCGAAGAACCAGCCACGTGAGTGGATCGAAGGCGACCTGCAGGACTGGTGTATCACCCGGGACATCGACTGGGGGATCGACTATCCCGGCGGGACAGAAGAGGACCTCGTCCTCTACGTGTGGGTCGACGCGCCGATCGAGTACATCTCCTCGACGAAACAGTACACAGAACGCGTCGGGCCAGACGTCTACGACTGGGAGCACGTCTGGCGATCGGGGCCCGGCGACGGGGAGATAGTCCACGTCATCGGGCGGGACATCATCCAGCACCACACCGTCTTCTGGCCGGCGATGCTCGAGGGGGCGGACTACCGGGAGCCACGGGCAGTCATGGCGAGCGGGTTCGTGAACCTCGAGGGGAAGTCCTTCTCGACCAGTCGCAACCGGGCAGTCTGGGTGGACGACTACCTCGAGACGGAATTCGACACGGATCTGCTCCGGTACTACATCGCGACCGCAGGTTCGTTCGAGCGAGACATCGACTTCTCCTGGGACCGCTTCCAGCAGCGGATCAACACCGAACTCGCGGACGACGTCGGAAACTTCGTCTACCGATCGCTCCTCTTTGCGACCAGGAATTACGACGGGACCCCGGAAACAGCCGTCTCCGAAACGGTGAGGGGCGAGATCGAGGAGGCGATGTCGGCGTACCGGGACGCGATTAACGAGTACTCGATCAGGCGTATCGGCGAAATTCCCATCGAACTTGCCCGTTTCGGAAACGAGTACATCCAGCAGCAGGAACCCTGGAAACTGATCGACGACGATCCCGACGCGGCGAAGACGGTCATCAGGGACACGGTCCAACTGGTGAAAGCGATCGCTGTGACGATTGCACCCGTGACGCCGAACACGGCCCAGGACGTGTGGACGCAACTTGACGAATCCGGCTCCGTTCACGACGCGGGCCTCGACGCGTGCCTCGAGGCCCCGCCCGAGACGTTCGAGGAACCGACCGAACTCTTCGATAAGATCGAGGACGACACCATCGAGTCGTTGAACGAGGAACTCCAGGCGAGCATCGAGGCCGCCGAGAAGGCAGAGGCGGCAGAAGCGACCGGATCGGCAGACGAGAAAGCGACCGCATCGTCGGGCGATAAGGCGACTGGATCGACGGGAGAAAAAGCGGCGGCGGAGGGCGACAGCGAGGACGAGACCGAACCCATGGCAGACATCGAACCCATCTCACCGGATCGTATCGATTTCGAAGACTTCGAAGCACTCGACATCAGGGTGGGCGAGATCACCACCGCGGAACCGATCGAGGGGGCAGACGAACTCGTTCGACTGGAAGTGGATATCGGGGTCGAAACGCGACAGATCGTGGCAGGAATTCGCCAACTCCACGACGTGGATTCCCTTCCGGGAACGAAGATAATCCTCCTGGCGAACCTGGAGAAGGCCGAACTCTTCGGCGTGGAGTCAAACGGTATGCTCCTCGCCGCCGGTGAGGGGGCAGACCTGCTCACCACTCACGGTGATGCGCCGCCTGGGACGAAGATCCGATAGTCAGACAGGTAGTCGAATATCCGATTGTCGGTCAGGTAGTCGAAGATCCGATTGTCGGTCAGGTGGTCGAAGATCCGATTGTCGGTCAGGTGGTCGAAGATTCGATTGTCGGTTAGGTGGTCGGAGGACATATATTCGGTAGCCTGTCAGATAAACGGGGATTCGATTCCTATCCTGGTGGTGTTACGGGTATCGATATCTTACTGTGCAGCGAGACGAACCCCCCCTTTTGCATCCTCGTGAAACCCACCCCAGGATACTTCGGCTGATACACCCCCACACCTGTCCTCCCGACGTGTCTGATCATATCGCGTACAGTATATAATGAGAAATCAAGGGTGTACCATACACAGTTTTTACCGTAAGGCCGTCGTAGACCGGCGCATGCGAAACGTCAAGATCGTCTGCACGCTGGGCCCATCGACCAGCGGACGCGACGATATTCGGGGACTTGTCGAGGCAGGAATGTCTGTCGCCCGTATCAACGCGAGCCACGGGACCGCCGAGGAGCGAGAATCCCTCGTGGAGAACGTGAAGCGAGTCAACGACGTGACGGAAACGCCCGTCGCGGTCATGCTCGACCTCCAGGGACCCGAGATCAGGACGGGCGAAACCGAGGAACCCGTCGAACTCGAGTCGGGTGCGACCGTCGAGTTCGTCGAGGGCGAGACGATCACGAGCGACGTGATCGGACTTTCGAGGGACATTTCCGCCGTGTCACCCGGGGATCGCGTGCTGCTCGACGACGGTCGCATCGAGTCGAGGGTCGATTCCATCGAGGGAGAGTGGGTCGTCGCAACCGTCGAGAGCGGCGGATTGCTAAAGAGTCACAAGGGCGTCAACGTTCCGGGGGTCGATCTTGATATGGACGTAATCACCGAAAAGGACGAGCGAGACCTCGCGTTCGCGGCCGAACACGAGGTAGATTTCGTCGCGGCGAGTTTCGTCGGGTCCGCGTCCGACGTACTCTCGGTCAGCAGTGTCCTCGAATCGGCGGGAGCGGACATTCCCATCGTATCGAAGATCGAGCGGGCGGACGCGATCGAACACCTCGATGGGATCATCCGGGCCAGTCACGGAATCATGGTTGCCAGGGGCGACCTGGGGGTCGAATTGCCGATGGAAGACGTGCCCCTCATCCAGAAGCGCATCATCAGGAAGAGTCAGAACGCGGGGGTTCCAGTCATCACTGCGACGGAGATGCTCGAGTCCATGATCGACTCCCCCCGACCGACCCGGGCCGAGGCCTCGGACGTCGCGAACGCCGTCCTGGACGGCACGGACGCGGTCATGCTCTCCGCCGAAACCGCCGTTGGCGATCACCCGAGCAGGGTCGTCTCGGCCATGGACCGCATCATCCGGGAGGTCGAGATTTCGGAGGAGTACGAGGAAATCACCGAACAGCGAGTTCCTGCCGCGGACGAGGGGGCAAGAACCGATCCGCTCGCCAGGTCGGCGAGGTACCTCGCCCGGGACATCGACGCCAGTGCGATCGTCGTGGCGAGCGAATCTGGGTACACCGCCAGACGCGTGGCGAAATTCCGTCCGCAGGTCCCGATCGTGGCGGCGACCCCGCAGGATACCGTCAGTCGGCAATTAGGCCTCGTCTGGGGCGTCGATGCGCAAACCGCCGACATCCAGCAGGACGACGCGATGGCGGTCATCAATCGGTCGGTCCAGGCCGGTATCGATTCCGGACTCGTCGACAGCGGGGATACAGTTGTCGTCCTATCTGGCATGATGACCGAACTCGAGGGCAGCGATACCACGAACACGTTAAAGGTCCACGTGGCAGCGGAGACGATCGCCGTCGGTCGGGCAGTCGTCGACGGCCGGGTGACAGGTCCAGTCGCTCGATTGACCGACGGGGACCTCGCGGGGGTCGAGCCTGGCTCGATCGCCGTGCTGGGAGCCGAGTTCGACGGTGAATTCGAGGGTGACGTCGCAAAACTTGCGGGGATCGTCAGCGCGAAGTCCGGAATGACCAGTTACGCGGCCATGATCGCCCGGGAAATCGACGTCCCGATGGTGAGCGAGGCGGAAATCGAATCGGTGGATGACGGGGACGTCATCACCATCGATGGGGAGCGTGGAATCGTGTACGCCGGTGACACCGACCAACGATAATGGAGGGGGCGAATTCAAACCGGTCGAGTACGTACACGAACACCGTGTCCCGAAAGCGGAAACGAATTAGTTGAGGCGAGTACGCTTCAGCGGTTGCGAGGGCCGTCGGTCGGACGGATCGGGATCGTCAATCGAGACGTGCTGTCGTTCCCTCCTCCGGTTCGGCCGGAGGAACGGGACTATATGTAATCGAGTCGTAGCGGAGGTGATGAGTGACTGGAAGTTCGACCTCGACGAGGTAGGCGAGGACGCGGAGTCGGGGAGCGAAAGAGGCCAGATCGAGAGGGAGTCTCCATCCATCGAGAACGTGATTCCGTTTCTCATCGGGATGGGCCTCGCCGTCGGTCTCTTCGTCCAGTTGATCTAGTCGAGGGCCAGAGCGGCAACGATTTTCCCCCATGAACCCGAATTGTTCGTCATGGTATCGCTGTTCGGCCAGTCCGTGTCGGCGCTACTCTTCATCGCAGGTGTAGGCCTCTGCATCCTCGAGGCGTTCGCGCCGGGTGCGCACTTCATCGTCATCGGGGTCGCGTTGCTCGTCGCCGGACTGGCGGGACTACTGTTTCCACCGATCGCGGATCCGTTGTTTCTCGGCTTCCTGGTCTTCATTTCCGGTGGCGCTTCGCTCTACGTCTATCGTCGCTTCGACTTCTACCGGGGGACCGACCGGGCGCGAACCCGGAGTTCTGCGGATCTAGCCGGGGAACGCGGCTACGTCGTCGAGCGAGTCACTCCTCGTGCAGGCCGGGTGAAGCTCCAATCTGGCGGCTTCGACCCGACCTACGCCGCGAGATCGATCCAGGGTGACATTCCTGAGGGCGTGGACGTCATCGTCGTCGACCCGGGCGGGGGAAACGTCCTGACGGTCGAGGCCGTATCGGGGATGGACGAGATCGATCGAGAACTGGCCGCCGGAACGAATCAGGCGAACCCGGCGGGCGACGATTTCGAAGACCGTCTGGAGGGTGAGCAACCGGACGGAATACGGGAGCGGGAACGGGAACAAGGCCGAGAGCGATCCGAGGAACCCGACGGGTGAGGACACATCGACCAATTCGAGTTCCTCCCCCTCCCTTCCCCCCTGTCGAGAGAAAATCGTGCATTCACAGGTACCGGCCGGGCCCTCAGAGGTGAGGTGGGCCACAGGTTTATCCGACGATCCGCGTAACAGTTTCACATGGCCCTCTCGCCACTCCTGGCCGTCCCCACCCCGTCCCCATTCGGGTTGATCGGCGTCCTGTTGCTCATCCTGCTCGTAGTCGCGGTGTACCAGGCCGTCGAAATCGTCGATGCATACGAGAAGGAGGCCCTGACCGTGTTCGGAGAGTACCGTGGGTTGCTCGAACCGGGAATCAACTTCATCCCGCCGTTCGTCTCCCGGACGTACATCTTCGACATGCGGACCCAGACGATCGACGTGCCCCGACAGGAGGCGATCACGAGGGACAACTCACCGGTCACCGCGGACGCCGTCGTGTACATCAGGGTAATGGACGCGAAGCGGGCATTTCTCGAGGTCGACGACTACAAGCGAGCTGTCTCGAATCTCGCACAAACGACCCTCCGGGCCGTGATCGGGGACATGGAACTCGACGATACGCTCAACAAACGCCAGGAGATCAACGCCCGAATCCGGGAGGAACTCGACGAACCGACCGACGAGTGGGGAATCCGGGTCGAGTCCGTGGAAGTCCGCGAGGTCAACCCATCGAAGGACGTCCAGCAGGCGATGGAGCAACAGACCTCCGCGGAGCGGAAGCGACGGGCGATGATCCTCGAAGCCCAGGGAGAACGCCAGTCGGCGATCGAGCGCGCTGAAGGGGAGAAGCGGTCGAACATCATCCGGGCCCAGGGAAACAAGCAATCGCAGATTCTCGAGGCACAGGGGGACGCAATTTCGACGGTGCTCCGGGCCCGTTCGGCGGAATCGATGGGCGAGCGTGCCGTGATCGAACGAGGGCTCGAGGCCCTCGAAGAAATCGGCCAGGGGGAGAGCACCACCTTCGTGCTCCCGCAGGAACTGTCCTCGCTCCTGGGTCGGTACGGAAAACACCTGACTGACGGCGACGTGGCGACTGAGACCGAGGGACTCGAGAGCCTCGAGTTCGACGAGGAAACGAGGGAATTACTGGGCCTCGACGATATCGACGAGATTCTCGAGCAAATCGGCGAACGCGTCGAGTACGACATGTCCCAGGTGGAAGAAGAGGCCCAGGCGGTAAGCGAGGGTGCCACACCGGAGGACATCAAATCGGCCGACGAAGTCATCCAGGAACTGGACGCCGAACTCGACGAGTCAGACGACGGGGAAGACGCCTGACTGAGTATTCAACGATCTCCCAGAATCCGTCGGTCTGATACCAGTTTTCTAAATCCCTCCCGTCGAAACCGACCACTGCAATATCGCTCAGTAGCCACGTTTCCATCCTCCGGAAGACACTTTCATACCACCGATTGCCAGATCAACGGTGAAATCGACCAGTTCGAGCAATTCGCGCGGGCCGTTCGAAATGGCCTGTCGATGTCACCGTACGTAATAACGTCGATTTCACAGTACGTACTGAAGGAATGTCAGTAATTACGAAATTGAAAAAACTGTAAATTAGGTCAATGTATAAAGGACTAAATTGCCATTGAAAGGAGTTGTGAGTTACATTACGGAGAAGTATATTTACAAATAATAATGTTAGTGAAATAACAAAATTAATAATGATAACGCATGTACTATTAAAGTATAGTTAAAAATTTAATAGAGAGTTGAGAAAATTGAGAAAATTAGAGTGTAAAGAAAATTAAAAATATAAGATTATATTGATATAAATTGTATTGTACCAATAAATAACTAATTAAATATCTGATTGAATATCTAATTAAATATCTGATTAAATAATTGATAGAATAATTGATAGAATAATTAATAGAATGATTGATAGAATTATTGTTGGAATGATTGATAGAATTATTGTTGGAATGAT
>JBDGTL010000009.1:20085-27496 GCA_042216905.1 Halodesulfurarchaeum sp. | reverse complement strand
AATGATTGATAGAATTATTGTTGGAATGATTGATAGAATTATTGTTGGAATGATTGATAGAATTATTGTTGGAATGATTAATTGAATAATTAATAAAATAAAAGTTATTTTCTGATACATTTAAATTTATAAAACTATACGTGTATTTTTGATAGGGACACGCTATTATATATTAGTAACAAAACTATTTCAAAATCACAATTGAGCACGGATAGATGGTGATGGCACCATCCACCCTCGTCCCTCGGAATCAGACAGTTCGACGTTCATCGGGGAGAACGCTTTTCTCGTCCTCGGTCCTACTAGTGACGCGATGGGTATCGACGAGGACAAGCGGGCAACGCTCCGTCGGTTCGCCGCCATCGGAGCGGCGAGTCCGCTTGCGGTGGTTTCCGCCGACGCCGTCGATGAAAACGAGGTCCGGAGTGCGATCACGGGTTATCTCTCCACGACGCCGGGAGCCCACTTCTCGAAGATCCGGGACGATCTCAAACTCGGTACCGGCGAAACCCAGTATCACCTCCGTCATCTCGTCGACGCCGGCACCATCGAGACGATCAGGGACGGCGATTACAAACGGTTCTATCCCGCCGGCCGGTTCGATTCCTTCGAGAAGGTAACACTCGGGTTCCTCAGGCGAGATACCCCACGGGGAATATTGATCGGGTTGCTGGCCGATCCGACGCGGTCGGCAACGGACATCGCGAACCGACTCGACGTCTCCAGTGCAACCGTAAGCCAGGCCGCCGCGGAACTCGAAGCCGCGTCCCTGCTGGACCGGGAGGGGGGCTACACAGTCGAAAATCCCGAAATCGTGTTGAGCCTCGTTATACGGTACGCGGATTCCTTCGACAGCCAGGCGGTCGCAGTCGCTGATTCGGCCGCTTCGTTGCTCTCCTACGATCCGTAATTCGGCCGACACCTCTCGGGCGAGAATGAGTACGATCGTCTAGGATGGATCGTCTTTGACGTAGAGTGCTATTGGGGATGGTCCGTGAGGTAGAATCCGGTGAATTGAAGCAGAGTCCTGTTGATTGAAGCAGAGTCCTGTGAAACCGTTTCTTTAAAAGCCAAGTTCGAACGCCAAACCAGCGGAAACCGATTACGTGAGTGAATCTGGGAGGTGTGACCCAGTGCCGCCACGAACGGCTCAGGACGTGACCCGCCAGGTCGTCGCGGAGGAATAGCCCCACTTCTTTACCTCGAGGTCTGTCGCCGCCTCAGCGACTTTCGGCATATTCGCACCCACCTCCTTCGCGGACAGGTCGAGGTCCTCACCGATCAACCGGGACTTGAAGTACGTCCGTTCCCCGGCGTGTTGCCTGAGGTATTCGAGAATCCGACGTTGTTTGGGGGTGAGGTCGTTCTGGGCCTCCGCGGACACCGTGACAGCACTCATACCGGTTATTTGGGGTGCGAGTGGGTAATTCGGTTTGGTACGGTCGGTTAACGGACGGTTCTCTGTCTGGTTTCGATCCAGTAATTCTCTGTTTTGTTTCTGTCCAGTAATTCACATCCGGAGTTTCGACCGAATGACCTCGATTCGAAGTAGGAGCAAGTACCGGCCGGAGAACAACTCACGTTCTCGTAGGGACCGCGGGAATTCCCAATTTCACGTTTGATAATGGGAGCAAAGGTATTTGGCCCATTTGATACATTAGCTACAATATGGACATACCGGTGGTAGATAGGAGCGGTCATACCGGGGTGGTGATCCTCTCGGCGCTCACGCTGTTCCTCGGAGTCCTCCACTCCGGTTTGGCACCCACCGAGTCCAACCCCGTGGCGTTGCTCCTCGGGAACGCCGTCTCCATCGTCGTTCTCGTCCTCCTCGGCTTCGCCACCTGGACCCTGTGGCGGTCCTCACTGGATGGAAAAGCGAAATACCAGGTTGCGAAATTCACGATTCTGGGGTTAGGCGCGACTCTCGTTGCCGCGTCCGGGGCAATTGCCTATCAGGAGTTCACGACGCCGGAGGTGGACCTCTGGCACGCAGCGAACCTCGGGTACGTCTCGCTCATATTCGTATCAATGGGGTGTCTCGCCGGGTGGTTCATCGGGTGGGAACGGGTTCACCGGAATCGACAGTACCACCGAACACTCGAGGCCAACCGCGACCACGAGCGGACAGCAAAGCGATTGAAGCACCTCGCAAGTATCCTCTCCCACGACATCCGGAACCCGTTGACGGTCGCCCGGGGCCGTCTCGGGCTCGTCGAAGAGGAGTGTGACTCCCCACACATCGACGCGATTAACCGGGCACTCGACCGTATCGACGCGATCCTCGAGGAGTCAGTACTCCTGACACGAGAGACGCGTGACGAGGACGACATCAGACCAGTCGAACTCGGACGGATCGCGAGAGCGGCATGGGAATCCGTCGAGACGGGGGACGTCGACCTCGTGGTCGAGACCGAAATGACCGTGCCGGCGGACCCGACGAGTCTCCGACACGTCTTCGAGAACCTGTTCGGGAACGCGATACAACACGGTGGGACCGACGTGTCGACGGTCAGTGTCGGATCGACGGGAGGCGGGTTCTTCGTCGAGGACGACGGAATCGGGTTCGCCGCCTCCACCGGGGAGGAACTCTTCGTACCTGGAACGTCCACTGATCCGGCAGGCACGGGTCTCGGGCTCTCTATCGTGAAGACGATCGCAGAATCCCACGACTGGTCGGTCCAGGCGACCGCCGCCGACGGTGGTGGAGCGAGGTTCGAGTTCGATACCGATGCGGTGAACGCGACTGACACGGACCCGGCGGACCACCAGTAGAATAATCAATCGGCAGGACCCTCCCTGGGTATATGAAGGCAGTTATCCTCGCGGCCGGGGCGGGTCGTCGGCTCGAGCCCCTGACGAACCGCAGGCCGAAGCCGATGATCCCTCTTGCCAACAAACCGCTTCTCGAATACGTCCTCGAGGCCGTAACCGAAGCTGGCGTCGAGGAAATCGTCCTCGTCGTGGGGTACGAGAGAGAGCGAATCCAGAGTTACTTCGGCGACGGGGACGACTGGGGCGTCGACATCGAGTACGCCCAGCAGCCGAAGCAAATCGGGACGGGAGATGCCGTACTACAGGCCGAATCCTTCGTCGACGACGAGTTCCTGGTGTTGAACGGGGACCGGGTCATCGACGCCTCGCTGATAGAACGGGTCATCGAGCACCGAAAGGCGAGCGGCGAAGACGTTCTCGCCGTGACTCGTTCCGAGGAACCCGGCCTGTACGGGATGGTGACGCTCGACGACGAGAGTTACGTGACCGACATCGTCGAGAAACCGGCGTCACACGAGATCGACTCCGACCTGATAAACGCCGGCGTGTACGCCTTCGGGACCGACGTGTTCGAGGCGATCCGGGAGACGAGTCGAATGGGTGAACTCGAACTGACCGACGTCCTGACCGGGCGCCTGGAGGACCTCGACCTCAGAGCCGTTCCATACGACGGGCGGTGGCTCGACGTTACCCGTCCCTGGGACCTCCTCTCGGTCAACGGCCGGCTCCTCGATGACGTGGAAACGAGCCGTGCCGATTCCGCCTCCATCGACAGCCGTGCCGCCGTCGCCGATGCCGTCCTGATCGGGGAGAACTCGACGATCTACCCGAATGCGTCGCTGCTCCGCGGGACCGCGGTCGGGGATAACGTCCAGATCGGTCCGAACGTGACGATCCGGAACTCGCTCGTCTTTCCCGACGTCACCGTCGGCGCGGGTTCGGTCGTCGCCGACGCCGTCGTGGGATCGAACGTGACACTCGGACCAAATACCACTATCGCCGGAGGTGACGCCGACGTGGTACTCGGCGATACGATCCATCGGGACGTCCGGTTCGGGGCGATGATCGGGGACAACGCCACTGTCGGTGCGTCGGTCACCGTCGCACCGGGTAGTTTTCTCGGAAACGGTTCGAGGATCGAAATCGGGTCGACGGTCGATGGACGAATCGAACCAGGGGCAATCCTCAGGCGGTGATCGACATGTGTGGAATCACTGCCTACGTGGGCAACGACGAGAGCCTCCCGATCATTGCTGACACGCTCGAAAACCTCGAATATCGGGGGTACGACTCCGCCGGCGTCGCCCTCCTCGACGGTGGACTCCGTGTTTTCAAACAGTCCGGGGAGATCGAGGACCTCTCCCTCCCGGACAGTGCGGATGCCACGGTGGGAATCGGCCACACCCGCTGGTCGACTCACGGCCCACCGACCGACGTGAACGCCCACCCACACACGGACTGTTCGGGAACCGTCGCCGTCGTTCACAACGGGATCATCGAGAATTACGACGACCTCAAAGCAGAACTGAGCGAGCGACACACGTTCGAAAGCGAGACCGACACAGAGGTCATCCCGCACCTGATCGAGGACGAACGGGACAATGGGGCGTCGCTCCGTCACGCCGTCGAACGGGTGTTGGATCGCCTGGATGGGAGTTTCGCCATCGCGGCGATCGCGGCAAACGAGGACGGTATCGTCGCCGCCAGGCAGGACAGTCCACTCGTCATCGGGCACGGCGAGACGGAGAATTTCCTGGCGAGCGACGTCCCCGCGTTCATCGAGTACACGCGAGACGTCACCTTCCTCGAAGACGGGGACATCGCCCACGTGAGGGACGACGGCGTAACCGTGTACCGGGACGGATCGCCGATCGATGCAGAGGTCGAAACGGTGGACTGGGAGGCGGAAGCCGCCGAGAAAGGCGGTTACGAGCACTACATGCTCAAGGAAATTCACGAACAGCCACAGGCCCTCCGCCAGGCGTTCACCGGCCGGGTCGACGGGTTGTCGGGATCGGTCGACGTCTCCCTCGATTTGCCTGCGGAATATCTCAACTCGCTCGAGGAGATCCAGATCGTCGCCGCGGGGACGTCCTTTCACGCCGGTCTCTACGCGAAGCACCTCCTCGAGGACCTGGCGGACGTCCGGGTCACCGTGACCGTGGCAAGCGAGTACGAGTTCGACGGGGGCCGCGACCCCTGGCAGACTCTCGTCGTGGCGGTTACACAGAGCGGGGAGACAGCCGATACCCTCAGTGCGATCCGAACCGCCGCGGCCACCGGGGCGAAGACGCTCGCCGTGACGAATACCGTCGGGAGTACCGTCACACGCGAGGTCGACGACACGTTGTATATCAAGGCCGGTCCGGAAATCGGGGTCGCTGCCACGAAAACGTTCGTCTCCCAGGTCGCAACGCTCACGATGCTGTCGATCCACCTCGGTCGGTTGAGGGGATCGCTCGCGTCGGAGGAAGCAGCGACAGTCCTCGAAAACCTCCGCGGGCTTCCCGGAGCGATACAACAGGTCCTCGACCGAGAAGACGACGTGGAGGCGGTCGCGACGTCCTACGCGGAGAAAGACGCGTTCTTCTTCATCGGGCGGCGCCTCGGCCACCCGGTGTCCCTCGAAGGGGCGTTGAAACTCAAAGAGATTTCCTACGATCACGCGGAGGGGTTCCCGGCCGGGGAGTTGAAACACGGCCCCCTGGCGCTCGTTACGCCCGAAACGGTCGTCCTCGCGACCCTCGTCGATGGGGCTCGGCCGGAAGAAACCCTCCACAATGTAAAGGAGGTCGATTCCCGGGGCGCCGATACCATCGGATTCACGTCGGATGCGGAGATGACGGAGTTCCTGGATACCGCCTTTCCCGTCCCCTCGCTGGGCCGTCTCGAACCCGTGGTCGTGAACGTCTACCTCCAGTTGTTCGCCTACTACGTCGCCCGGGTAAAGGATCGACCCATCGACAAGCCGCGGAACCTGGCGAAGAGCGTAACGGTCAAGTGACGAACCGGGGGAGTGTATCATCCAGCTCCCCGCAGACCACCCCTCAACACGGATGGGACACAATCGCACATCGACCTGGCCTTGCAAGTCCATCCCACCGTCCCGGTCTCGACCCAAGCGCAGACGGCGATTCCTGACAGACGTGCCCCCGTACTGCTCCCGGTAGGTCTATACCACCCCCACTGCCATGGCCGGACATGCAAACTGTCCTCCTGGCGGCGGGGGAAGGAACCAGGATGCGACCGTTGACGTCGGCAGTCCCGAAACCCATGCTCCCGGTCGCCGGGTCGCCACTACTCGAGCACACGATCGAGGCGGCAATTGACGCAGGCGCCAGCAGGATCGTCCTCGTGATCGGGTACGAGGGGGACACCATCGTTGAGCATTTCGGCGACAGGTACCGATCGACCCAGATCGAGTACGCCAGGCAAACCGAACAGCGTGGGACTGCACACGCCGTCGAGTCGGCGATCGAGTCTCTCGAGGAGGGACCGTTCGCCGTGTTGAACGGGGACGCACTCTACGATCCGGGCTCCCTATCGAGGCTGTTCGAGGCCGGACCGGCCATCGGCTCGTTCCGGGTCGACAACCCCGGGGACTACGGGGTGCTGGAACTGGACGATGACGTCCTCCATGACGTCCGCGAGAAGCCACAGGACCCGTCCTCGGACCTGATCAACGCCGGAGCGTACGTCTTCCCCGAAGCGGCGCGTTCGTGGCTCGACGTAGAGACGAGTTCACGGGGCGAACGGGAACTGACCGACGTTCTTGAGCGGGCGATCGAGCGGACCACGATCCGGGCCGTCCAGTTTGACAGGTGGCTCGACGTTGGACGACCCTTCGAACTCCTCGAGGCGAACGAGTGGAAACTCGGGGAACTCGACCGACGGATCGACGGCGACGTTCACGAGTCGGCCGAGATTCGGGGGGACGTCGTGATTGAACCGGGTGCCGAGGTTCGATCCGGCGTTGTGATATCGGGGCCAGTTCGTGTGAAATCCGGCGCCAGCGTCGGCCCCAACGCCTATGTCAGGGGAGCAACGCTGCTCGAATCCGACGTTCACGTCGGGCACGCGGTCGAGATCAAGAACAGCGTTCTCATGTCTGGGACGAACGTCGGGCACCTCTCCTACGTCGGTGACAGCGTGATCGGGCAAGAGAGCAATTTCGGCGCGGGAACGACCGTCGCCAACCTCAGACACGACGGCGATGACGTGACGATGACTAGTAAGGGCGACCGGGTGTCGACAGGGAGGCGAAAGTTCGGCGTCGTCTGTGGGCCGGGCGTCAAGACCGGTATCAACACGAGTCTCAACGCTGGAGTGACATTGCCCGAAGGCGGGACGACAGCGCCCGGAGAGACCGTTCTCACCGATCCCGACTGACAGGACCGGGAGGGAAATTCGTCGGGAGACCCGGTCTTCGGTCGAGTACGTGATATATTACATAGCATATGTATCTATTGGCGATAGTGAGTGTTTTTATATATTATCCGTATCGGTAAATATTTTAATTGGCACGTAATCTTGCAGTTTGAGCTTTTTGTGATTATGTACAGTATGAATGATAAAATTGAAATATATTATATAATATGAATAATATAACTTTTTTGTTTTATTTAGAATATAGTAC
>JBDGTL010000009.1:0-19985 GCA_042216905.1 Halodesulfurarchaeum sp. | reverse complement strand
GTTTTATAATATGGTTTTATAATATGGTTTTATAAATAATATAGTTTTAAAATATAGTTTTATAATATATGAAACTCTTGTTTATTTTCAACATATCAATACCCATTTATAATAGGTTTTTGCGACACTCGTCATCGATTAATCTCGATTTTGGGCCACATTCGTACGTCGTCCCCTACGCAGTACGATTCCTGGCCGGAGAGAGTCGGAGATTTCCGATTTTTTCCACCATTCGGTTGCCTCCGATTCCCAGGAGGGGCGCCAAGAGAAATTGACGCGCAGCGATCGTTTGATAGTTCAGAAAGTTCTTACCCGATGGTCGCCGAATCCTCTATCAATGGGAGACTCGGGTGTCGAGGTAAGCGTCGTCCTCCCGGCCTACAACGAGGCCGAGTCCATAGAGGAGACAGTCCAGATTACCCTCGACACCCTCGATTCCTTCCTGCCGGCTGGGACCTTCGAAGTAATCGTGGCGGAGGACGGGTGTGAGGACCGGACACCTGAAATCGCCTCCCGCCTCGCGGCGAACGACGAGCGGATACGACACTTCCACAGCGACGAGCGATTGGGACGGGGCGGGGCCCTCAATAGCGCCTTCGAGGCCGCTTCCGGTGAAACCCTCGTGTACTTCGATACGGATCTCGCCACGGACATGAAACACCTGGAGGAACTGGTCGAGAGCGTCCGATCCGGGGAGTACGACGTGGCGACGGGATCGCGCTGGATCCCCGGTCGGGAGGCCGACCGCCCCGCCAAACGTGGCGTTCCGAGTCGCGTCTTCAACCGGCTCGTTCGGACGCTTCTGGGATCCGACCTCAGGGATCACCAGGCCGGATTCAAGGCATTCAGTCGCGAGGCCTTCGAGGATCTCAGGCCCGTCGTCAAGGACGAACACTGGTTCTGGGATACTGAAATGCTCATCAAGGCCCAACGTCGCGGCCACGACGTACGCGAATTCCCGGTCGACTGGACGCCCAAGGGCGATTCGAAGGTCGACCTCGTGCGGGACGTCCTGGGGATGGGAAGCCAAATCCTCCGGACGTTCTGGGAATTCAAGATACGCCCCTACGCGAACCGGCGGACCGGTATGGCGGTCGGGATTCTGCTCTCGGTCGTCGCTATCGGGTTGATGTTCCTCTATCTTGACCCATGGCGGGTCCTCGCCAAAATGGCGAACGCTGATCCAGTGCTAATCGCGCTTGCTGGGCTCGTGTATTTCGTCTCCTGGCCGATCAGGGGACGGCGATATCGGGACATCCTGGCCGCGCTGGGGTTCACGGAGCATACCGATTTCCTCACCGGCGCCATATTCATCAGTCAGACGGGCAATCTGGTCTTCCCGGCACGGGCCGGCGACGCAGTCCGGGCGTACATCATCAAGGCGAGACGGAGCGTTCCATACACGTCCGGATTCGCCTCGCTGGCCATCGAACGGGTATTCGACCTGCTCACGATCACGTTCCTCGCCGGCACCGTACTCCTGGGACTCGTGATCGCTTCCCCGGAGTCCCTCTTCGAACTCCTCGGGACGATGGGAAGTGGTGGAGAATTGTCTGCGGCCCAGCGCAGGAGTGCAAACGTCGCGATGCTGGTCGCGAGCGGTGTCGGGGTCGCTGCCCTCGCCGCCGTGTCCGCCATCGTCCTCTCGGCCCGATCCGAGAAGAACAGGGCACGCAGACTCGTCGAGTGGGCGAGCGACGATTCCTACGTCGAGTACGTTGCAACTATTATGGAGCGATTCATCGACGACGTCCAGACCGTCGCCTCCGACCCACCCGTCTTCCGCAGGGTCGGGATCACGAGTCTCGGGGTCTGGACCATCGACGTCCTCACGGCGATTATCGTGTTCGCTGCGTTCGGGGTCTCGGTTCCAGTCGTACTCCTCGTCGCCGTCGGATTCTTCGCCGTGAGCGTGGGGAATCTCTCGAAAGTGTTACCGCTCTCGCCGGGTGGCATCGGCCTCTACGAAGCGGCATTCACAGTCCTGGTCGTCTCCCTCACACCGGTCGGCCCGGCGATGGCACTCGGGGTCGCCATCGTCGACCACGGCGTGAAGAACCTGGTTACGGTGATCGGGGGTGTCGCGTCGATGATCCTCCTCAACGTCTCCCTGACGGAAGCGGTGGACGGTGCTGCCGAGGTGGACGCGGACGCGACAAGCCCGGCTGTCGAAGACTGAGAGGCGGGTCAGAACGGGGCCGGCAACAGATGGACGACAGATCCGTTGTCGAGAAAACGGGGTGAGTCGAGACTGTCGCGGGGTGGTGTGTGTTCCCACTATTCAAGCGAGTGTCGGTCCAGTCACTCATGGCGGTTATTTCCCAGTCCCATGCCCGCACCGGCACTGTCTCCAGCCGCCCTCTCCGTCCCAATTGCTCACAGACACTAGTAATAGTCAGTCACGAAAGGGCCGAACGACCCCGCTATCGCGTTGGCGAGAGCCGATTCCCGGGTGATCGACCGGGCCGAAAGGACGCCCGCGGCTCCCTCGCGCCTGGCGATTCCCTGCGTGTCGAGCACATCGTCCATGACTGGCCCGAGTTCGGCGCCGGACTGGATTCGGTCCGCGATTCGATCCGGCAGGCGGAGTCGGGGGCCGGATCCACGACCCACAGTCGTTCCGTCGGTGGTGACGGCCCACATCGTGAGATACAGGCCGGGTACCGCCTCGATGCGGGCCACCCCGCCCTCGATGCCGACGCCGAAATCGTAGTCTCCCAAGGCGAGGGCGCGCTCCGCCCGGTTTCTCGCACCACGGACCGTCTCGCCGTCGCTCGTCGGTTGCTCGCTCACTCCTGAATCCACGTCGAGTGCGTCGATAGTCGTGGCGATGTCGCCCACCACCCGCTCCGTCGCGTTTCGCTTCACGGGGTTCGTGCTGCCGACGCCCACGCGCATATCCACGGGTTTCCCCGACGGTCGCTTGAGCGTTTCGTCACAGGTGGGCTCTCCCGAGTCTCTCGGGAACGAAACAGGCATTGTGACGAAAGCAGCCCTCGTTGGTGTCGACGTGTCCGTGGCATTGTGACCAGTGTGCAACGATATCCGTGTGTACCCGATCCGTTCGGCACAGTCGCGTGAGTTGCCGTTAGTATCAAATATCATATCTGTGGTCCCAATTCGTACGACATACCCTGCCATGGTTCGGCGAACGAGGGGTAATCCCCCGATTGCGGGCGAAATCCTAATGATCGATTTCTGGAGAAAAGACGGATAGAATTAAGTACCCCTTGAACAAATGCCATTCTTACGATCGTTCCGGGTTTTCCGGAGTTCGCACCATGCAAAACGCACACGTACGAGCACGCGAAGACGAACGTGAAGCGACGGACGAGACGGAGGGCTGTCCCGAATGCGACGGACCCATCGTCCACGACGAAGAACACAGTGAGAAGGTCTGTGCCGACTGTGGCCTGGTCGTCGAAGAGGACGGGATCGACCGGGGGCCGGAGTGGCGCGCTTTCAATTCGAAGGAAAAGGACGAGAAATCCCGGGTCGGCGCTCCCACGACGAACACCATGCACGACAAGGGGCTCTCCACGAACATCGACTGGCGCAACAAGGACGCCTACGGTAACTCGCTTGGGTCCCGACAGCGAAAGAAGATGCAGCGGCTCAGGAAGTGGAACGAACGCTTTCGAACCCGCGACGCGAAGGAGCGAAACCTCAAGCAGGCCCTCGGCGAGATCGATCGGATGGCCTCCGCACTGGGCCTTCCAGACACCGTCCGCGAAACCGCGTCGGTGATTTACCGACGGGCCCTCGAAGAGGACCTCCTCCCGGGTCGATCCATCGAGGGCGTGGCCACCTCCTGTGTGTACGCCGCTGCAAGACAGGCCGGTGTCCCGCGGAGTCTCGACGAGATCAACGACGTGAGCCGTGTTTCGAAGGACGAGATCGCACGGACCTACCGGTACGTCATCCGGGAGCTCGGACTGGAGGTAAAACCGGCCGACCCGGCGAGTTACGTTCCTCGCTTTGCCTCCTCGCTCGACCTCAGCGACGAATCCCAGCACCGCGCCCGCGAACTCCTCGAGAACGCGAAGGAAAAGGGGGTACACAGCGGCAAAAGTCCGGTCGGGCTCGCCGCCGCGGCGGTGTACGCTGCTGCCCTGTTGACGAACGAGAAGACGACCCAGGCCAAGGTCAGCGACGTCGCCGACATCTCCGAAGTCACGATCCGGAACCGGTATCACGAACTTCTGGAAGCCGAAGACACGATCCCCGTCTGAGCGGAGATCCACTTGCAAGACCCGAAATTTGCTTCGAACCGATTACCGTGTCTCGAGGGTGTCGACCTCGAAAAGCTGTACTGAGAACACGGAACCGATCCAATTTTTCGTACGGCCGTCGTCTGTACCGCTCCTACTTCGCTCTCACATGATACGTGTATGATACAATTTTACCGTTCACGACACGGATCAAGAAGCGGGATCATAGCAATCGTATCATATATATCATAGTAGTTAACATTGGCATCATACCGATGATGGGTAAAGACACGACAAATGACTAGTGTAACCTCTCTTTTGACTAATTACATGCAGGTATGATGGCTAAAATAAATGAAATACCCGATCTTTATGCATAAATAAATGCCCCAAATATTTTGGTCGGGTTTCTATCCTTTCAGAACCCGTAAAATCAAGCATGCCAGGGAAGGGAGACGCATCGGCCGTATCCGAAGGATCGCTGGATGTTCAACCCGCCTCAATCCAGGACGAACGATCCGATTTGGAAAACGAAACGTTCGCCAGGCGTCTGGCCCCGAACGCGGATCGGTACCTCAAGGTAACGACGAGTCTCTGTCCGGAATGCGTCGCCACCGGGGACTACGGTTCGATGCGGATCCCGATGGTGGTCTTCGAGGAGGACGGCGAAATACGTCTGGCGAAAGAATGTGACGAACACGGGACAATTCGGGATGTATACTGGAGTGACGCCGACCTCTATTACAAAGCACACGAGTGGGGCGAATTTGACAACCACCTCGATTCGGCTCATGTGTCACCCGACCAAGGCGGTATCACCTGTCCTACGGACTGTGGCCTCTGTCCACTTCACAAAACCCACACAGGACTCGGGAACATCACCGTCACAAACCGATGCGATCTGAACTGTTGGTACTGTTTCTTCTATGCCCAAGAAGACGACCCGATCTACGAACCGACTATCGACCAAATTCGGGAAATGGTCCGGTCTATGACCAGTGAGGAACCGATTGGCAATAACGCAATTCAGATCACTGGTGGTGAACCCACGATGCGCGACGACATTGTCGAGGTAGTCGAAGCTATTTCGAATGAGGTCGATCACATTCAACTCAATACCCACAGCGGGCGGCTAGCCCACAACGTGGAACTGGCGCACGACCTGCGCGAAGCGGGTGTGAACACCATCTATACCAGTTTCGACGGAGTAACTCCCGAGACGAACGCGAAGAACTTCTGGGAGACTCCAGCAGCTATCAGGACGTATCGGGAGGCAGACTTGGCGACTGTGCTGGTCCCCACGCTCATCGGCGGGCATAATATGGACGAGGTCGGGGATATCATCCGGTTCGCCGCCGCCAACTCGGAGACCATCAGGGGCGTGAACTTCCAGCCCGTTTCGCTGGTCGGGCGAATGCCGGATAACAAACGACACGAACAACGTGTGACGATTCCCGATGCGATACACGCCATCGAGGATCAGACCGACGGGCAAATCCCTGCCGACGCGTGGTACCCGATCCCGAGTGTGCTCCCTATCTCGGATTTCTCCCAGACCTGGAACGCCGCTCCCCTATACGAACTCTCGAATCATTTCGCCTGTGGAATGGCCACCTACGTGTATGAGGAAGGCAATTCACTTGTCCCAATTACTGAGTTCTTCGAGGTAGGACCGTTCCTAAAGGCCATCCGTGAGATATCAGAACGGTTCGACGAACCGCTATCCTCGCTCGAAAAGGCCCGAGTCGGGGCGAGGTTGGCCTGGGAGCTTTACCAGGCGATCGACCGCACAGCGGAGCCCGACGACGTTCACATAGGGCGATGGCTGCTCGAAGGCCTCACGGCCGGCACCTACGAAGGACTCGTCGAGTTCCACGAGAATTCGCTGTTCCTCGGGATGATGCACTTCATGGACCCGTACAACTACGATGTTGACCGGGTCGAGCGGTGTGACATACACTATGCGATGCCGGATGGACGGGTCATCCCGTTCTGTGCTTACAATGTGTTACCAGGCCTGTATCGAGATGTGACGCATGAACAGTATTCAGTCACTGCAGAAGAGTGGTCCAATCGGGACTACACGTCAATGACAGACGCTGATTCCCCCGATACTACCCGCTTGCACTCCGAGATGGTAACCGGCCAAGAGGAGGACGAAGAATTTCTCCGGGAGGGCCCGGGCATCTACGGGTACGACGTCAAACGACGCCGGACCCTCGGCGAAGCGGAGAAAGAAGAAATCGAAGAAACGTATCGGCGGGCCATCGAGGACCTGGAGCCGGTATAGGGCATAATGAGCGATCCCACAGTCGTTCTCACTGCCGACCGTTCGCTCATGAGCGACTTCAGGGGAAATTATATCCTCGGGTTTCTCTCCTGTACTCCCTCGAATTACCTGCCGGACTTCCTCTACGATCGTTTCTTCGCGCCACCAATCGATGCCGATCCTGACGGTCGGGCTACGTCCGCCCCGATGGGCGTCAGACGAATCGAAAGCGGCCTCCTCGAAAGTGAGCGGTTCTCACGCCCCGATGTCGCCGTTGCCCATCCGCATCATCTCGACAGCGTCGTGGGCGAGGAAACGGAAATCGTCGGGGTTTCCGTGATGGATCCACGGGGGATGGGACCGGTCACGTCGTCGTTTACGCGGGGAACCGATCGGGTCCCGATGAACGCCGTGAAGTTCCGCGAGTTGCTCGATCGGATTGCGGGGCTCCCGGCCGATCCGACCGTCGTAGTCGGCGGTGGCGGAGCTTGGCAAGTCGCCGATCAGGAAAACCGATCACGATTCGGTATCGATCACGTGGTCCACGGCGAGGCGGGCCATCAGGCCGGTGCGATCTTCGAGACGATCCGGACCGGTGACGCAGATGCGATACTCACCGCAGAGAGCCCCCATCGGGTCGAGGCGATACCGGAGATCAGGGGCCCCACAGTGAACTCGCTCATCGAGGGGATGCGGGGTTGCGGTCGGGGGTGTGACTTCTGTGGGCCCGACATGCGCCGATCCCTCTATCCCGATCCCGACCGACTGGTGCGGGAGGCACGAGTCAACGCTCGCGGGGGGTACGACTACCTCTGGCTCCACGGGGAAGACATCCTCCTCTACGACATGGACCCCGGATTCGAACCGAACCGGGACGCGGTTCGCTCGATGTTCTCGCGGCTCCTGTCAGTCGACGGGATCGAAAAAGTTGGAACCACACACATGAGCCTTGCCGGTGTCAGGGCAGCACCGGGACTCATCGAGGACATCGCGTCCCTCAACGACCTCGGCCCGGAGAACTGGACCGGCGTCCAGCCCGGCATCGAGACGGCAAGTCCGTCCCTCCTGGACCGACACATGGGAATGAAGGCAGAACCGTTCGACGTCTCGGAGTGGCCGACGATCGTCGAAGACGCGTTCGAGATCCTCAACGAGAACTATATGTATCCGGCGGCGACCCTCATCGTCGGCCTTCCCGGTGAAACGGAGGAGGACGTACGAAAGACGATCGAACTCGTCGAGAGACTCGACGACACAGACAGCATCCTGGCGCCCCTCATGTTCATGGACTACGACGAGGAGAACACCCTGCCGATATCAGACCTCTCCCCCGCCCAATGGGACCTCTTCCGCCGATGTTGGGAGCACAATCTCCGCGAGATCGAGAGCAAGGCATGGATGGCAACGAAGGGATGGGGTCCGATCGGACGGATCGTCTCCCAGGCAGTCGCGTGGATCGGTGCAGAAGGGATCATGCGGGGACTCAGGAACGTCGAACCGGAAAGCGAGAGAAAAGCTGTCTGAAGGAGGCTCGAGTAGTCCGGTGACCGGAGAGTTCAATCACGTGGAACTCTGGTCTGGCTGGATTGACCCCGAGCCGATAAACCGGGAACACGTAAGGTTATAACCGCAATACAGGGAGATTCCGCTGGAGGCGATAATGTAAAGTAAGGATATAAAATACACAAAATATTAAATATAATAGAGTTAGTAATTATAAATATAGAGTGGAATGATTAATTAATCAATTGGGTTATTTGAAATAAATAAGAATCATTTTATAATATACTTAATTCTTATTCGGTTTATAGAATAATAGAAGTCATGTGAATAGTTGAGGAATAAGATTAAACTAATACAAATTAATTAATTAAAACTATAATATATAAATTGAATAAAATTTTTTCGATACTATACTATTCAAATAGTATAAAAATTCAATCATACTATTATATCCGAATGGTATATATTCTAATGAAAAATAAGAAATATTTAATATTAAATAAAATATATAATTATAAAATCCGTACATTCTACAGACAATTCCATAGGACACCGTACCGACGGAACGGTCGGCTATCGATCACGAATCGAACCCCGAATCCTAAGCCCCGGGGGAACGGAAAGACCACAATGGATTTCGATACCTTCGTGCTTGCGGCGGCGACTGCAGACCTCGAGGACGAACCGACTGCCAGGGAGGCAGCGGACGCGATCGAGTTCAGGATGGACATGGCGGACGATCCGGTGCAGTCCCTGGAGGCGTACACTGGCGAGTTGCCGATCATCGCCACGAATCGACCGGAGTGGGAGGGAGGCAGTCGGGCGGACGGGACCGGGCGCATCGAGGAATTGACGCGAGCGGTCGAAATCGACGCCGTCGAGGCGGTCGACGTCGAACTCGGGGCCCTGCTCGACGAGGGACCAGGGGACGTCAGTGCAGCCCCGGTCATCCGGACCGCGGCGGAGGAGAACACTGCCGTAATCGCTTCGTTCCACGATTTCGATGCCACCCCCGATCTCTCGACGCTGGCAGATGTCGCGTCTCGGGTGTGTACGCTCGGGACCGTGGGCAAACTCTCTGTTACCGCCACGGGGCCGGGAGATGTCCTCGACGTCCTGCGAGTGACCCACGAGTTCACCGAGGCGGGCCAGTCAATCGCGACGATGGCGATGGGAGAAGCCGGGAGACACTCCCGCGTCATCGCACCGCTTTACGGGTCGAAAATCGGTTACGCACCGGTGGACCCCAAGCGTGCAACAGCCCCTGGCCAGTACGACCTCGAATCGCTGTCGGCCCTGATCGATGCGCTCCGATAATCCCCGTTCGGGCCAGCACGTAATACCCGGTACACCGTCCTCTCGCCTGACCGATATCAAAGGGTTAACATCGCCGGACACGAAGCACTCCCTGTGACGTCGACCTGGTTCCGTCGCCGCCCGTTCATTGCAGCCATACTGGCGTTTATTTATCCCGGACTGGGGCACGTCTACCTCCGGGCGTGGCTTCGGGCCCTCGCGTGGTTCGGCCTCGCGGTCCTGACTGCGATGTTGGTGATTCCCGAATCCGCCATCACGGCATTCCGGACGGGCGGATTCCAGGGCCTCCTCCAGGCGAGTGGATCGTTCCCGATGGAGGTTACCCTCAGCCTGCTGGTCGTCAGAGTACTCAACGTCGTCGACGCCTACCTCACTGGCCTTCGACAGTCGCCGGGTGAGGGCATCAGGGAGGTCGAAGGGCCGACGTGTCCCGAGTGCGGAAAGGAACTCGACGAGGACCTCGACTTCTGCCCCTGGTGTACGGCGAGACTGACCGATCGGGAGGACGAAGAGGACGAGGTCGAACCCGCTACCTCTCGATGATGCGTTCCTCGATCGCCTCGCCGAAGTGCCGACCGCCTTCCTGCAGGTAGATGCGAACCTCGTCGCCTTCCTCGAGGTCGGTAACGGCTTTTCGTCCCTCCCTGGTCGAAACCTTGATGGTTTCGGCGTTCTGCAGGAGGGTTTCGATCCGGTCCCCATCCTCAGTCTCCGCGACGACGCTGAACATCGGTCGGCGCTCGATCTTCACCCGACCGACCACCGCCTCCCGCGTTTCCCCGTCAACGTCCACGATCTGGACCGGGTCGCCACTCTTCAGTTCCGAGAGGTATTTTGTATCGCCACCGGGCGTCCGTGCGTAGGCGTGTACTGCGCCGGCGTTGACGCGGAACGGTCGTGAGGCGACGTACGGCGATTCTGCGGTCTCCGCGTGGACGAAGAAGAGCCCCCGGGCCATCGACCCGACGAGCATCCCCTCGTCGTGGTCCATGAGACTGGCAGTGTCGACACACACTCGGTCTGCACTCCCCGCCGGTTCCACCGCCGTGACGGTTGCCCAGGACAACTCGAGCGTCTCGCGGGAGAGCTCGTCCCGGACCTGCACAGTCCGGCGAATTTCGTCCGGGTCGTCGGTGTCGAGAAGGACGCCGTCGGCACCGATTTCGAGGGTTTCGAAGGCTGTTTCTGCCTCTTCAGCGGAGGTCACGCCGGCGATTAACTCGGTCTCCGTCCCGATGCGGGCGATGAGGTTCTCGAGCGGGATGATCTTCCAGTCCTCGCCCACGACGATCGTTACCTCGGCGTCCTCTGCCGCCGCCTCGGCGAAGGACTCGTAGTCTTCGTCAAAGATCCGGACGAAGGCACCGTCAGCACCCTCCCGTCGCAGCGTCGAGAGATCCGCAGATCCGGCGAAGTCCTCGGGTAACTCGATCGTCCCGTCGCCTTCACCGTCTTTTCCCACGATGTAGGCATCGGCATCCCCGAGTTCCTCGGCCTGTTCGCCGATAACGTCGACGTCGTCGGTCACGTACGCCGCCACGTTGACGTCACCGAGTTCCTTCACCCGGTCCACATCCCACTCGTCGACGAGGATCCAGTCAACGCCAGCCTCGAGTCCGGCGGTGATCCGCGATTTCCGTTCCTCCCAGTCGCCCGTCTCGTCGTCAGCTTTGACCCAGACAGACCGTGACATAGCGGAGGTATCGCCACCCGCGTCCTTCAACGTGCCGGATGATACAGGAAAGAACGGGCCGTCACTGGAGGCCGTACTCCGCCAGGGCGTCTGCCGCGGTCGCCCCCTCGTGAACGACGGCCGCGATGGCCGAGGAAATGGCGTAGGGATCCTCGTGCTGGAAGACCGTTCGACCCATCGAAACGCCAGATGCCCCCGCGTCCATCGCTCCACGGACGTTCTCAAGGGTGGCCAGGTCACCCGAGGGACTGCCGCCAGCGATGATGACAGGTTTGCTCGTCGAGGCTGTGACGTGTTCGAAGGATTCCGCATCACCGCTGTAGGAGGTCTTGACGATGTCGCCGCCCAGCTCCTCGGCGAGTCGGACGGCGTGACCGAGTGCCTCGGCATCGTGTTCGTCGATTCCCGGGCCCCGGGCGTACGCCATGACGAGCACCGGCATTCCGAGGTCGTGGGCAGCCTCGGTCACGGAAGCCAGGTCCTCGATCTGCCCCGGTTCGTAGTCGCTTCCGACGTTGATGTGAAATGAGACCCCGTCGGCTCCGAGTTTGACCGCCTCCTCGACCGAACAGGTCCGCCGTTTGTCGTTCTCGTCCGGGCCGATACTCGTCGATCCATTCAAATGGATGATATATCCCGCCCCGTTCTTGTTCGGATGGACACGCCCCGCGATGCCTTTCTGCGTGAGAACGGTGTCGGCCCCACCACGTGTGATGGCGTCGATCGTGGATTCGATGTCCTTGAGTCCGCGGACGGCACCCATTGTAATGCCGTGGTCCATCGGAATCGTGACGAACCGACCGTCGCGTCCGAGTCGAGCGAGTCTCGCATCGATCCCTGGCGTCATTGAGAGGCCATAGCACACGAATTGCTATGTTCGTTCCGATTCGCGACGGCGAATTTTCTCCCCTACGGTTGATCCGGTTCGGGTCGCCCCGCCCTGAGACCGGTGGCGAGTTCGCCCGCCGTTTCCTCGAGACGCTTCTCGACCTGATCACCGTCTTCGATGATGTCGACGAAGACGCTCCCGGCGATAACCCCGTCCGCACCGCCAGATACGATGGCCCTGGCGTGCTCTCCCGTCCTGACCCCGAATCCCACGGAGAGCGGCAGGTCGGTTTCGGGGAGTCGCGAAAGCGTCTCGAACGTCGAATCGCTGACGTCGTCCCGGGCTCCGGTGGTACCGAGACGCGCTTGGACGTAGAGGAAACCAGAGGCCTGCTCCACGATTCGTCGAATCCTGGCCTCCGTCGTCGTCGGGGCGACGATAAATATCAACGCGATGTCATGTCTCGTGCATGCCTCCTTCAGGGTCTGGCTTTCCTCGACCGGGAGATCGGGAACGATCAACCCGGAAATACCCGCATCGGCGGCGTCGGCGACGAAGGGTTCGACGTCGCCGTCACCGTACCGATAGACCAGGTTGTAGTAGGTCATTGAAACGATCGGTATCTCGACGTCGAGACCCGAGACCAGGTCGAAATACCGACGCGGGGTCATTCCCGCGTCGAGGGCACGTCGAATCCCGCCCTGGATCGTGGGTCCGTCGGCAATGGGTTCGGAGAAGGGAAGACCCAGTTCGACGACGTGGGCCCCGCCCCTGACGAGCGCCCGGACGTAGTCGGCCGTCCGGTCCGGGGAGGGATCGCCGGCGACGATATAGGGAACGAGTGCGGGACCGCCCGCGAACGCGTCCTGAATGTCTTCGGCAGTCATCACATGGCCCCTCCTCGCACCTGGGTATCCCGGGAAGTCCAGTTCCATTCGGCGGCAAAATTGGGTAAATCAGGACGCATCGAATACCTCCAACGTGGGCGCCCCCTCGATATCGCGGTGTTCTGACTCCTCGATCACCGTATCGAGGTCCTTGTCTCCCCGGCCCGAAAGGGTAACGACGATCGGGCCGTCGAAGGACCGCTCCTCGAGATACGCGATAGCGTGACTGCTCTCGAGTGCCGGGATAATTCCCTCCGCCTTCGAGAGCCGGTGGTAGGCGTTCAAGGCAGCGTCGTCGTCGACGTGGACGGGTGTGACTCGGCCCTCATCAACGAGGTAGGAGAGTTCAGGGCCGACACCCGCGTAGTCGAGACCAGCACTCACGCTGTGGGACTCTACGATCTGGCCCGTATCGGTCTGGAGGAGTTTCGTCCGGGCCCCATGCAGTACTCCGTCGGTTCCTGCCCCGAGCGACGCGGAATGGGGCGCGTAGCCCGCCTCATCGTCGACAGTGATATCCGAGCCCCCCGCCTCCACCGCAAAGAGATCCACCGATTCGTCATCCAGGAACTCGGCGAAGGAGCCCATCGTGTTCGATCCACCGCCGGCACACGCGAGAACGGCATCGGGAAGACGCCCGATTTGTTCGAGGGCTTGCTCCCGGGCTTCCTCGGAGATGACCGACTGGAAGTCCCTGACCATGCTCGGGAAGGGATGTGGGCCAACGACCGAACCGATGACGTAGTGGGTTGTCTCGACGTTCGTCGCCCAGTCCCTGAGGGTCGCGTTTATCGCTTCTTTGAGTGTGCCAGACCCGTCGTCTACGGGATTCACGGACGCGCCGTGCATCCGCATTCGAAAGACGTTGGGCCGCTGCCGGTTGATGTCAGTCCGCCCCATAAATATCTCGCAGTCCACGTCGAGATACGCACAGGCCATCGCCGTGGCGGTACCGTGCTGGCCCGCCCCCGTCTCGGCGATGATCCGGTCCTTTCCCATGTACCTGGCAAGGAGGACCTGGCCGAGCGCGTTATTGAGTTTGTGCGCGCCCCCGTGAAGGAGGTCTTCCCGCTTGAGGTAAATGGGCGACCCATAGCGTTCGCTGAGGGTCGTTGCCGGCTGAAGCGGCGTCGGCCGGCCTCCGAAATCCCGCAAGTGCTGCCGGAATTCGTCCATGAACCCCTCTTCGTTGTTTCTCACGTATCGTTCGTACGCCGTCTCGAGTTCCTCCACCGCAGGCATCAGTACCTCCGGGACGAACTGTCCGCCGTATTCGCCAAACGTTCCTGTGCTCATGCGTGTACAAATCGCTCCGTGTTGTCTCGAACGTCACCGTCCATGATCGCTTCCCCGATGAGCAGTCCCGACGCCCCTGCCTCGAGCATCGTTCGGGCGTGTTCCCGTGTTCGAATGCCACTTTCCGCCACCAGGGTAACGTCCTCCGGCACGTTGCTCCTCACCCTGGCAAATGTCGATCGGTCCACCTCAAGAGTGGCTAGGTCCCGGTTGTTCACACCGATCAGTGTCGCGCCGGCCTCGAGTGCCCGCTCGAGTTCCTCACCCGTATGAACTTCCACCAGCGGTTCCATCCCCCGGTCTCGAACGGCATCGATCATGCCCGAAAGGTCGGAAAGAAAGCGAACGATCAGGAGAACTGCATCGGCCTCGACCACGTCGAGATGTGACGGTTCCAGGACGAAATCCTTCCGGATAACCGGTACCGGGACCGCCTCCCGGACAGCCTCGAGGGCCGCGGGCGACCCACCAAAATGCTCTGGTTCGGTGAGCACGGACAGCGCCGCGGCCCCGCCCGCAACCATCGAGGTGGCGAGTTCGACCGGATCGTCCCTCCGGACCCGGTCCGTTCGCGGACTGCTCGGTTTGACCTCCGCGATGACCGGGACGCGTCCCTCGGCCCGTGCCGTGGCCAGCGCGTCGGGAATCGATTTCGCGTCGACTCGTATCCGGTTGCCAGGTGACTCGCGACGCTTCGCCGCCGCCAGGATCGACGACACCACCGGCGCCAGGCCATCGTTTTCGTCCATTATTGTACATTGATGCACTATCCTGTACATAAGAGTTGCGTCAGGGGAGCGAATCTTGAAGGGTGTACCACCCGAGTGAGCACACATGGAATCAGCCGGGATCTACGCGAGACGATCGTCGTATCTCGACTGTATCGTCCAGATCGGCGTCGCCAGCCAGCAGATCGTGAGCGTCTCGTTCCCCGCGTCCGTCGAGGAAGACGTTCCCGAAAGCCACGACGTCCTCGATACGATTTTTGCCTATCTCGAGGGCGTAACGGTCGATTTCACGACGATCGACGTGGCGCTTACGGTCCCCACCGACCAGCGGTCGGTACTCGAGACGACCCGCGAGATCCCGTACGGCGAGCAGGTCTCGGTCGAGCAACTGATCCGGATGACGCCGTCGCTCGACCCCGAGGACGAGGAGAGCAACTCCATCGCACGAACGGCGCTCGCCGAGAATCCTGTCCCGATCATCATCCCCGACCACCGGGTGCGGGACGGTCCGAGTGCCCTCCCGGCGGACGTGGAACAGAAGGTCCGCCAGATAGAGAACCTGTAGGATTAGCCTCGGCCAGATAGAGAACCTGTAGGATTAGCCTCGGCCAGATACAGAACCCGTAGGATTAGCCTCGGGGTCTCTCGCACGCCGATTGTGGTCGTTTCGTTCGAGTTACGACGTGGACCGTTACCCCAGTGGGACGAGATCGGATCCCATCCCTTCGTACAGGACAAATTCGAGCAGGTCGATCAGGTAATGCGCAAGCACGACAGTCCACAGGGAACCGGTGACGAGAAAGAGGGCTCCGAGGCCGAGTCCCAGAATTCCGGAAACCACCCCGCCGATTGATCCCTGCGCAGTGTGGGAGAGGCCGAACGCCACTGCTGACAGGACGACGAGTACCCACGGCGAAATCGAACTGGCGGACGCGATTCCGCCGAGGAGTGCACCGCGAAACAACACTTCCTCGGAGACGGACACCGCCGGGAGGACGAGAAGGAGTAACACGGCCCAGTCGGTCTGTGATTCCGGGGCGAGTACCTCACGGAGTCGACCGGGATCGGCGTTCGTATACCGCTTTGCAAGCGTGGAGAGAACCTGATTGACCCCGAATAGTCCTCCCCCGAACAGGATCGCCGCGATGAGATCGGGCCTGCTCCCGAGGCCGAGTGCGGAGAACGGTACACGAGTCACCCAGACCGATCCAACCACCAGACCGGCGAGGAGTAATTGGGATGCTGCGACACTATATAATAGGGATCGTCCACGGGGACGTGTGGGTCCCGCAGGAACCGCCGTCTCCACCTGGTCGGAGTCGGGCGGGGTCTCGCCGGCGATCAGACCGGCGGTGTGACGGGTCATCCCGAGGACGCCCAGCGTGATGAGGAAAACGAGAACGGTGAATGCAGCCCAGTGGGCCTCGGGCATCACGAAAGAGTGAGGGGACGGAGGAGAAATACGCTACGGAGGCCTCGACGGTCTGGCGGTAATCACACCCGGGAATCAACCGGCTGTCGCCCCGGGAAACAATCGGGACGTGGCGTTACTGGGGAGAGGGGCTCCCGCCCGGCGAACCAGTCCCCTCAGCGGCGTCGAGTGCCCGCCCCGTGATGGACTTGAGGCGGTCGACCAGCGAATCCTTCTCCGGTTCGCCCACCAGCGCGACGTCCAGGACTTCGGAGATGTGCGTGACCGGGATGATCTCCACCTGGTCTTTGTACTCGTCCTCGATCATGACGTCCTGCTCGTTGGCCCGCGGGATGATGACCCGGTCGTACCCGGCCTTGGCGGCGGCTTCGATCTTGTGGGTCACACCGCCGACAGGGAGGACGTCACCTCTGACGGACAGCGACCCGGTCATCGCGAGGTCCTGTGCGATGGGAATATCCTCCAGGGCCGAGATCACCGCCGTCGCCACCGTGATTGAAGCGGAGTCGCCCTCGACGCCCTGGTAGGACTGGACGAACTGGATGTGGATGTCCTTCTCGGAGATATCTTCGCCGGAGAACTTCTTGATGATCGCCGAGACGTTCTCCACGGCCTCTTCGGCGATTTCCTGTAGTTTCCCCGTGGCGAAGACCTCGCCACCTTCGCCCTGTCGTGGGGTGACTTCGGCCATGACCGGCATGACGATGCCCGAGTCACCACCCATGACGGCGAGGCCGTTGACACGACCGACGGCTTCGCCCTCTGTCACCTTCAGTTCGTACTCTTTCCGGCGTTCGATGTAGTCGTCGGCGAACTGCTGCTCGATGGAGCGGGATCGTTTCTTCGCCGAAAGGACGTGGTCGCGAGAGACCAGATCGTCGCCCTCGGCCTTGGCGATGTCACCGGAAACCCTGACCAGGCCGCCGAGATCGCGGAGTTTGAGCGTGAGGTGGTCTTTCCGACCGGCCCGGCGTTTCGCCTCGAGGACGACCTCGCTCACTGCCTCCGGGGAGAAGTGCGGCAGTCTGCCGTCCTTCTCGACTTCCTGCGCGACGAACCGGGCGTAGCGCCGGCGCATCTCCGGCGTGTCCTCGATGGTGTCCTCGAAATAGACCTCGTACCCGTAGCCCTTGATCCGGTCGCGAAGCGCGGGGTGCATGTTCTCCATCGCGTCCATGTTCCCTGCTGCGACCATGATGAAGTCACACGGGACCGGTTCGGTCTGCACCATCGCACCCGAGGAGCGCTCAGACTGGCCAGTGATGGAGAACTGGCCCTCCTGGATGGCCGTCATGAGCTTCTGCTGGGAGCGGATGTCGAGGGTGTTGATTTCGTCGATGAACAGTACTCCTTTGTGCGATTTGTGGATGGAACCCGCCTCGACGCGTTCGTGACTTGGGGTTTCCATCCCGCCTGACTGGAACGGGTCGTGTCTGACGTCCCCGAGCAACGCACCAGCGTGGGCACCCGTCGCGTCCTCGAACGGAGCGACCTGGCGGTCGGCGTTGTTGATCAGGAGTTTCGGGACCATCGCGTCGCTTCCCCGGTTGGAGTACCGGAACGCGAAGAAGATAACCCCAGCCGCGAGAAGCCCGAGGAGGGGCTGGTGGGCGATCAAGAGGGAGTATCCCACGATGACGGCGATGATGATCCACATGAGGAACGACCGCATCTGGTTTCGCTTCCTCGCTTCCTCCTTGTGGGCCTCGACGATTTGTTCGCCCTTCCCAGCAGGAACGGTCCGTACCTTGGGTTCGTTGGAATCGTCTGGGTTGTGATAGACCAGAACGTCCTGGAGGGACTCCTTCGGAAGGAGGTGGCTCATCCCTTTCGCCAGCATCGACTTCCCGGTTCCTGGCGAACCAATCATCATCACGTGGCGGTGCTGCTTGGCCGCTCGCTTGACCGTCTCCCGGGCACTCTTCTGGCCGATAACCTGGTCGACTAACCGCTCAGGGACCTCGATATCCGCCGTCGAGTCGATTTGCAATCCGCCAAGGAGGTCGTCCTCGTCCGGGTCGTCCTCGATCGTCACGTCCCCCTCGACGTCGACGTCGCTACCGAGGTCGTCCTGGAGCGACCGGGACGAGTCCGCTTCCTCGTCGCCCGGGCCCGTTTCTTCCTCGCCCGGGCCCGGTTCCTCATCGCTCGGGACGTCGACGGTCGAATCGCCACTCGACTCGCCCCGAGAATCGCTCTCCACGGGGGGAGACCGCGAGGACGCGTCGTCCCCGACGGTTCCCTTCCGCGGGTCGCCTGATCCTTCATCTGACTCGTCGCGGGGAGCGTCGGTCGTCGGGTCGTTACTCATAGAAGGTTGGAAACGATTGTATTCAAGGACCCTCGATTGATATACTTTCTCCCTTGGAATATCCGGGAAATGACGTTCATATCCCCTGTATTCGCCAAAATCGGGGTTATCGGCCAATACGGTTCGACACATTTGATAACCCTCCCCCGAGTACCAGTACTCGATAATGCGCGGGTTCTACATCGGCCGGTTCCAGCCCTACCACGACGGGCACCATCGGGTGATCGATCAGATCGCCACGGAAGTCGACGAACTGGTCGTCGGTATCGGGAGCGCCGACCAGAGTCACACGCCCCGCAATCCCTTCACCGCGGGCGAGCGAATCATGATGATTACGAAGTGCCTGACTGACTTCGATCTCGTCACGTACGTGGTTCCGATCGAGGACATCAATCGCAACGCCGTCTGGGTGAGCCACGTCGAGAGCATGAGCCCCCGGTTCGACGTCGCATATTCGAACAACCCGCTCGTGATCCAGCTATTCGCCGAGGCGGGTGTGGAGGTCCGGCAATCGCCGATGTTCGAGCGGGACGTCCTCAAAGGGTCGAAGATACGAAAGAAGATGCTGAAGGACGAGGGATGGGAGTCCCTCGTCCCCGACAGCGTGGTCTCGGTTATCGAGGAGATTGATGGAATCGGACGTATCCAGCGAGTCGGCGACACCGACGGAGTCACGGAGTCCGAGTGATCGATGCTCACGCTCACTTCCGATTTCGGCGCCCCGTATCCGGCCGCGATGAAAGGCGTCATCCTCTCGATAACCGACACACGACTCGTCGACGTGTCCCACGAAATGCCGCGGCAGGACCTTCCCGGGTCCGCGTTCTGGCTCACCAGAATTCTCCCGTACTTCCCCCCGGCCGTCCACCTCGTCGTCGTGGACCCCGGTGTCGGGACCGACCGGGACGTGCTCGCGGTCCGGTCCGGGGACCACGTCCTCGTGGGACCCGACAACGGTGTTCTCGTTCCGCCAGCCGAAACGCTCCATGAGGATCCCACCTACTACGTCGTCGATCACGACGACCCCGAGAGCAGCACGTTCCACGGACGAGACGTCTTCGCGCCCATTGCCGCGGAGATACACGACGCCGGTATTGACCGTCTCGAGACGGAGGACCGGTTCACACGTACGAACGATTTCGAGACGCTCACGCTGCCGTCCGCGAACGTCGAGAAGACGAGCGCTGCCGGGTCCGTGCTCACCATCGACGACTTCGGGAACGCCATAACGAGTGTCCCCGGTGAATTCATCCGCGGGTCCTTCGGCGAGGAAATCGAGGTGAACGGAAAGCGAGTGCCGATCGCTCGAACCTACGCAAGTGAAGATCCCGGAACGGCATTGGTGACAGTCGGAAGCCATGGAAACGTCGAACTCGCGGTAAACCAGGGTCGGGGAGCGGGGGCGTTCGACGTCGATCGAGGCGACGAGGTTGTACTGCGTCTTTCGGGCGTGAACTAAAATCCCCAGTCGCCCCTTTTCAACGTGAAAAATCCTTGCCTCATTTGAAT
>JBDGTL010000021.1:73533-76022 GCA_042216905.1 Halodesulfurarchaeum sp. | reverse complement strand
GGACAAGAAGAAGAGACAGAAGAAACAGGTGAAGAAATAGAAGAAGGACAAGAAGAAGAGACAGAAGAAACAGGTGAAGAAATAGAAGAAGGACAAGAAGAAGAGACAGAAGAAACAGGTGAAGAAATAGAAGAAGGACAAGAAGAAGAGACAGAAGAAACAGGTGAAGAAATAGAAGAAGGACAAGAAGAAGAGACAGAAGAAACAGGTGAAGAAATAGAAGAAGGACAAGAAGAAGAGACAGAAGAAACAGGTGAAGAAATAGAAGAAGGACAAGAAGGCGGAATTGAAGACGATCTCGACGAAGAACCCATCACAGGTGACGCCTCCTCCCGGATAGACCAGGGTGGAAGCGGCGGTGTCCCTGGCGGCGAGACGTTTGGATTCGACCTGGACGATCACGACGGACGGGCGGAGGAAGTCGGCCCCGACAGGGACCCGTCCGAGTTCGAGGAGTCCGACTATCGCACGGACATCCCCCGGATCGACATCGGCGTCGAGGGACTCGACGAGATGATCCAGGGCGGTATTCCACAGCGAACGCTGTCTGTGGCAATCGGTGGTCCGGGAACGGGCAAGACCACCTTCGGCATCCAGTTCCTGAACGAGGCCCTGGAGAGTGGCGAACGGGCCGTCTTCATCGCCCTCGACGAAACGAGAGATCGCATTATCACGACCGCGGAGGAGAAGGGCTGGTCGTTCGAAAAGTACGCCGAGTCGGGTGATCTCGTCGTCATCGACCTCGATCCGGTGGACATGGCGAATAGCCTCACGAGCATCCGGAACGAACTCCCCGGTCTCATCGCGAATTTCGGCGCCTCGCGGATCACGATCGACTCGGTCTCGTTGCTCGAGATGATGTACGACGACCAGGCCACCAGGCGGACCGAGATCTACGATTTCGCCCGGTCACTCAAATCCGCGGGCGTCACGACCATGCTGACGAGCGAGTCCGACGAGGACAACCCGTTCGTCTCGCGCTACGGCGTCATCGAATACCTGACGGACGCCGTCTTCGTTCTCCGGTTCGTCCGCCCACAGGAGTTCCAGCCGACCCGACTCGCCATCGAGATCCAGAAGATCCGGGACGCGAATCACTCCCGCGAGACCAAACCGTACGAGATTACCTCGACCGGCATCGAGGTCTACCGACAGGCAAACATCTTCTGAGGGAAGCCGTGAATATCCGAGAACCGGTCTCATTCGAGTATCTGCTCGAGTTGGGACCGGCGCCGGTCGAGGTCGAACGCGATCTCGAGGGATTCGTTCCGGGCGATCCGGTCGAGAAAGAGCATGACGTCGATCCCGCGCCGCTCTGCGATGGAGGCGAGGGCGTCGATTTCCTGGCGGTAGAGCGCGGGAGAATCGACGAGCGCGAGAATCGACGCGAGAACCGCTGCGTCGCTCCCCGCTGTGGGAAACGCCTCGTCTATCGTCCTGAAATCCGGGTAGTCTGAGGGCGGGTCGTCGACGGGTCGAACGGTGAGACATCGCCGGCAGATGCTCGCCCCCGGTCGGTCCTCCGGGAGCCGGTCGCGAACGGCCGGCTCCACCGGGAACTCGAGCATCGCAGCGCCACAGTTCGGGCAGGGCATACTGATCGAGACGATTGCCATCGTGAAAAGCGCTCTCGCGGGCGCCGGTCGGTCATCCATCCCCTGAACACTCAGGCCCGATCGACATGCCCGGCCACGGCTACTCCCTCCACATCACGTCCGGCCCACGACGCCGATCCCGGCTTCTGAGGTGCGCAAGAAAGCGGCCTACTGATAGTCAACCTCTCCCGTTCCTTCGTCGATCCAGGCCTCGCGGTCTGGTTCGCGGGATTTGAGCGGATCCATGCCGTCGTACCAGGGCACGTTCTTGAGTTGTTCCTTGTTGTATGCCAGGTCGTGTTTGGTGTCGCCCGTGAATTCGAATTGTTCGGTGAGGATGATGGCGTCGGTCGGGCAGACTTCTTCGCAGAGGCGACAGTAGATACACTGGCCGACGTGGAGGTCGTACTCCTCGCCGTTTCGCTCCTCGTCCATCACGATGTGGATGGTATCGTTCGGGCAGACGGTCTCACACTGCCGACACCAGATACACCGCTCTTCACTGAACGTGTGAACGCCCCGAAAGCGGGGACTGACTTCCGGGGCCTGCTCTGGGTACTCCACGGTGAAGGTATCTCCCCCGAGTGCGTGCTTCATCGTCGTGGCGAGCGATTTGAAGACCCCGATCATCACTGCGAAAATGGAGTGTGTGTTCGGTCATCCGGGCGTGGGAATGGCTCGATTTCGATACGATGTGTCTCCATATCCGGGAGGCCACCGCTGGAAGAGTAAATACGATGCGTTGGTCGAAGTCGGGGTTTTCGAGATGGGGTGAGCCGCGGTTGTTCTGACCGGACCCCGGTATTCCTATTCCCGGCGGGTACCCGTCTTTCAGCCTTCACCTGTGCCGGTATTCGGTCCTCGCCTGTGCGGTTATCCGGTCCTCGCCTGTGC
>JBDGTL010000021.1:54192-73433 GCA_042216905.1 Halodesulfurarchaeum sp. | reverse complement strand
CACCTGTGCCGGTATTCGGTCCTCGCCTGTGCGGTTATCCGGTCCTCGCCTGTGCGGTTATCCGGTCCTCGCCTGTGCTGTTATCTCTGGTGTCGCAGGCGGTAGACGAGTCCCGCCGCAAAGAGGCCAATGGCAGCGATCGAGACCCCGAATCCAGGGGTCGTCGTCGAAGTCGGTGACGTGGTGCCCTCGGACGGTGTGCCAGTCCCGGTCGACTCGAGGAGTAGTGCGAAGCCCTCGAAGTCGGTCCCGGACTCCCACGTGAGCGTCGTGTCCGTCGAGGAATCCGGGGCAGGATGCACGCTCGATACCGAGTATCCCGCCGGGATCCGGACGATGACGGGCCGTTCCGAGTAGAATCCGCTTGCGAACGGCGCGGTCATGACCATTTGTCCGTTCTCGACCGCCGCCAGGTTATCGACCGTCGCAGTGAGGCGGACGACACCAGTCGTTCCCGAGTCCACGATGGCGAACGAAACGGTCGTGTCGGTGAGTTGGATGTTCCGACCGGTGCGATTCGCCGCCGACGCGACGACCTCGCGCATCCGGGATTCGAACCGGGAGGCGATATCGGCGACCGTCTCGTTGCTCTCCCGGAGATCGGTGAAGGCCTGGCGGTCCGTCTCGGTCGTCAGATCGTACGTGAGAACCAGTGTCATGGCAGCGGACCCGTCGGCCGCGAGATCCGTCACCAGCGCCGGTCGATTGACCGGGGCCTGCTGGTCGGCCACAGCGGTTCCCGCGGCACCGACGAGGAGCGACGTTACGAGCAACAGCGAGACGGCAATTGACCCGATCCGACTGACTATTGAAGTGAAATAAGCGTTTCCCATGGGAATCCGGCCTCACTACCGGTGTGTCGATCCCCTGTCGGCTGTTCGGTCGGTCGAGCCGTCCTGCCCACTCGGCCGATCTTGCTGCCCGCTCGGACGGTCACTCGACGCGTTTCCGGCGTCGGGTCCGGTCGTGGTAACCGTCGTGGTGGTCCGATTCATGGCCCCCTCGCCGGGTCCGGATGGACCGGACGTGGTTTCCGTGGCATTCCCGGCCTGTCGACCAATCGTCGTCCGGGGACCGGGATGGTCCCCAGCAAGACCGCCAGCGTGCTGGGAGGGGCCGCCCGGGACGAATTCCGGGGGTCCGAGTGGGGCGCCGACGTCGGTACCCGCGATGGTCCGGGCGATTCGTGCCACCTCGGGGCCCGTCATGGTCCTCGCGTTCGTCCGGATCCGTTCGAGCGCCGTGACGTTCACGCCGTTCGCCTCGAGGACGTCGGTGGGGATCCCCCGGGCGACCGCCTGGCTCCGGTTCGCGAGGTGTCTCACGGTTTCTGCCCTGACGAGGAGCCCGGGCACCTGGGCGTGATACCGCTCTTTAGAGATCGTTCCGTTCTCGCGGGCCCGCTCGAGGGTGCGAAGTCGTTCCTGGATCGCGTCGAGACGTTCCTGCAGTCGCTCCTGTGTCCGGGCGAGGACTCTCGCCTGCGTCTGGTTGGTGTTCGCCTGTGCGATCCTTCGGCCAAACGCTCGCTGTTCGATTGCGCCCTCGATCTCCGCGTGGTGGACGTCGACCACGCCGGCGAGGCGGACGCCGGGCGGGACGCTCAGGGTGTCAGTTCCGTTCTCCCCCACGGTCGATTCGTTGGTCGTGGTCTGTGCATGTACCGGTCCCGAATCGATTGCCGTCGATGTGTCAGCCGGGGCGGAGGCCCCCAGGACGGGGCCAACCCCGCCGACGAGCACCGACAGGGCAACGAGGAGGGTCAGTGTTCGATTCATCACGCTCATTCATCCCCCCTCCGGACGCATATAGGGTCGAGAAAGGTGTGGTGAGTTTCGTGCGGTTCGGAACGGATTCTTCGGATTTTAGCCGATTTTCGATGACCCTTTGCCCGGATTTAATACGTTTGTCCGGAATTGGTTTCGTCCTGGTCACCACGTATGTCCAGTCTCTGGGGCCGCGGGGGTGGCACGCCCCTCACTCTTTTTTCTCTTTGACCTTCTTCATCCGGAAGATCTCTTCTCGTTCCTGTTCCTCGAGTTTCTGCTCGATGTACTCCTTCGTGTCGTACAGGTCCGGAAGAACGGTAAACTCGAGGGCGTTGACACGACGTTTCGTCGACTCGATTTCCTCGAGCATCGTCCGCATCGCCGTCTCCACCTCAGCGGCGATGACGACCAACTCGAGAAGTTCCTCGAAGGCCTCCGCAGTCTCGTCGATGCGGGCGCTCGTCCCGAGGAGGCCGTAGCCGCGCTCGTCGAGTCGCTTCGTCACCTTCGAGGACTCGATCTGTGGGACGACGACACCCATGATGTTCTTCGATTCGAGTGTAATTTCGGGGTGTTCCTTGATCGCCGCGGCAGCCCCCCTGACGGCGATGTCACCATCCATCGCCCGCGCCATGTCGATCTTCCGCTGGGCCGTCTCGTACTGGTCCTCGAGGTCGCCACGAACGTCCTGGGCCTGATCGAGGATGTCCATGAACTCCATGATAAGACCGTCTCGCTTCTGTTCGAGCGTGTCGTGGCCACGCTCTGAGAGTTCGATTCGGTCCTCGATCTCCATCAGGTTCTTTCGCGTGGGATTGACGTCTTGGGCCATACGTGATCAGTTCGGGATATCGATCGATGTCCGGGGCGGAACAAACACGCCGACCGGCCGTCGGACGGTGGCGGTCGTTCCTCGCGTTTTCCACCCGGTGTGTCTGGGCTCGACTCGGATCAGTGTTGGGTGCGGGTCTCGTGGCATTCAATCGATACCGAATCAGACCTCGGCTTCCGCGCTCTCGCCGCCTGATTCGTCCTCGGATGCCGAGGTTTCTTCGTCCGGTGACTCTTCCTCCTGGGCTTTTTCATCAACTCCACCCTCGGCGTCCATCTCCCCGACGTCTTCGCGGTAGTACGTCTCGATGTACTCCTCGTCGATCCGGTTGAGTTCGGTTTTCGGGAGCATCGAGAGCAACTCCCAGCCGATATCGAGAGTCTCATCGATGTCTCGGCTCGTCTCGAAGCCCTGGTCGACGAACTCCTCCTCGAACCGGTCCGCGAAGTCGAGATACGTGTTGTCGAGGTCGGACAGCGCCTCCCGGCCGACGATGTTCTCGAGGTCCCGGAGGTCTTCTCCCTCGGCGTAGGCCGCGTACAACTGGTCGGAGACGTCGCCGTGATCCTCGCGGGTCCGGCCCTCACCGATTCCTTCGTCCATGAGCCGCGACAGGCTTGGGAGGACGTCGACGGGCGGCTCGACGCCCTGGGAATTGAGCGAGCGGTCGACGTAAATCTGCCCCTCGGTGATGTATCCCGTGAGGTCCGGGATCGGGTGCGTATCGTCGTCGCTCGGCATCGTGAGGATCGGGATCTGGGTGATCGACCCCTCCTGGCCCTCGATCCGTCCGGCCCGCTCGTAGAGCGTCGCGAGGTCGGTGTACATGTATCCCGGATATCCCCGCCTCCCGGGAACTTCCTCGCGAGCCGCACCGATCTCCCGGAGTGCCTCACAGTAGTTCGTCATATCCGTGAGGATGACCAGGATGTGGTACCCGTGTTCAAAGGCAAGGTATTCGGCGGTGGTCAGGGCGAGCCGGGGCGTGATGGACCGTTCGACGGCCGGGTCGTCCGCGAGGTTGAGAAAGAGCGTGGAGCGCTCGAGCGCACCGGTGCGCTCGAAGTCGTCCATGAACTCGTTCGCCTCCTCGTGGGTGATGCCCATCGCTGCGAAGATGACCGCGAACTCGCTCTCCTCGCCCGATTCCTCGGCTTCTGGTACCGCCGCCTGTCGGGCGATCTGGAGTGCGAGTTGGTTGTGTGGAAGCCCTGACCCCGAGAAGAGCGGGAGTTTCTGTCCCCGGACGAGTGTGTTCATCCCGTCGATGACGGAAATACCGGTCTGTATGAACTCGCGGGGATACTCGCGGGCGTAGGGGTTGATCGCCGCACCGACGATGTCACGTCGCTCGTCCGGGACGATGTCCGGGCCGCCGTCGATCGGGTTTCCGGACCCGTCGAGGACGCGACCGAGTAGGTCCTCGGTCACCGGCATCTTGAGGGTCTCGCCGAGGAATCGAACGGAGGCATCTTCCCCGATTCCCCCGGTCCCTTCGAACACCTGAATCGCGACCTGTTCCCCAGACGTCTCGAGTACCTGTCCACGTCTCACCTCGCCGTCCGGCGTCTCGATCTCGACGATCTCGTCGTACCCGATCGGCTCCTCGGTCTCGACGTACACCAGTGGACCGCTGATCTCGTTGATCGTTCGATATTCTTTCATTATTCGTAACGCTCCCTGAGTTCCTCGGATATATCCTCCTCGACTTCCTCGATGAACGGCTCCCAGTCCTCGGCCGTCGCCATCCGGTTGAGCCGGGGGGCGGAGTCGATGTCCTGGATCTCCTCGACCGGCACCCCGGCGTCGAGTGCCTCGAAGGCCTCGTCGTGGTACGTCTGGATCGCCTGGAGCATCCGGTAGGTCTTCTCCGGACTGCAGGAGGTGTCGACGTCGTGGAAGGCGTCCTGCTGGAGCCACGCCTCTCGGACGTACCTCGCCACCTCGAGTGTCAGTTGCTGGTCCTCGGGCAACGCGTCCTTCCCGACCAGCTGGACGATCTCGCGGAGTTCGTCCTCCTCGTCCAATAGATCGACGACCCACTGTCGGAGTTCGGGGAAGTCCTCTGCGACGTTCTCCTCGAACCAGGGGTCCAGTTGTTCGCGGTACAACGAATAGGACTCGTTCCAGTTGATCGCCGGGAAGTGACGTCGTTCTGCCAGATCGGAGTCGAGCGCCCAGAACACCTTCACGATGCGGAGGGTGTTCTGCGTGACGGGTTCCGAGAAGTCCCCACCTGGCGGTGAGACGGCCCCGATCACGGAGATGGAACCCTCGAGCCCGTTGATATTCTCGAAGTACCCGGCGCGCTCGTAGAAGTCAGCGAGACGAGCACCGAGGTACGCCGGATATCCTTCCTCGCCGGGCATCTCCTCGAGTCGCGAGGAGATCTCCCGGAGTGCTTCGGCCCATCGCGAGGTGGAATCCGCCATGAGGGCAACGTTGTACCCCATGTCGCGGAAGTATTCCGCCATCGTGATCCCGGTGTAAATCGATGATTCTCTCGCGGCGACCGGCATGTTCGAGGTATTCGCGATGAGGGTCGTCCGGGCCATCAGCGGGTTCCCGGTAACCGGGTCGTCGAGTTCCGGGAAGTCCTCGATGACCTCGGTCATCTCGTTGCCCCGCTCGCCACAGCCGACGTAGACGACGATGTCCGCGTCGGCCCACTTCGCGAGTTGGTGTTGTGTGACGGTTTTACCGGATCCGAACGGACCCGGAATCGCCGCCGTCCCACCCTTTGCGATGGGGAAAAGCCCGTCGAGAATACGCTGCCGGGAGATCAGCGGCGTATCGGGGGTCATCTTTTCCTCGCTCGGACGGGGCTGGCGGACCGGCCACTCCTGGCGCATCTGGATCTCCTCGCCAGTATCGAGTTCCACGACGGTGTCTTCGACAGTGTACTGTCCCGACTTGACCGAGACGACTTCGCCGCCCTCGGAATTCGGCGGGACCATGATCTTGTGATCGATGCTCACCGTTTCCTCGACCACACCGAGAATGTCGCCGGCCGCGACGGTCTCCCCTTCGCTCACGCTCGGTTCGAACGCCCACTCTTTCTCGAGGTCGATCCCCGGAGCATCGATACCGCGGTCGATGAACGCCCCGGCCTCGTCCTCGAGGATCTGAAGGGGGCGCTGGACCCCGTCGTAAATCGCGTCCAGCATCCCCGGGCCGAGGTCGACCGTGAGCGGGTTACCGGTGTTCTCGACGGGTTCGCCTGGCTTCACACCCGAGGTTTCCTCGTACACCTGGATCGTCGTCTCGTCGCCTTCCATCTCGATGACCTCCCCCATGAGACCTTCCTCGCCGACGTAGACCATATCGTTCATCTGCGCGTCCAGGTCCGTGGCAGTCGCCACTGGACCGCTGACGCTCGTTAATTCACCAATGTCTGATACGTTTGCCTGACTCATTCGTTACTCCTCCTCGGACATGAGATCGATTCCGATCGCTCGTCTGATTTGCTCTCTCAGCCCCGTCCCGCCGGCGGAACCGCTTCCGAGTGTCACGACGGTCGGCTCGATACTCTCCTCGACTGTCTTTCGTGCCGAGCGGGAGAGGTAGTCGATGTCGTCTGCGTGCATGATGATGATACCGATGTCGTCCTCGTCCACGAACGACTCGAGTGCCTCCTCGAGGCGCTCCTCCTTCTTTCCCTCCCGAATGTTCTCGAACCGGTTGACGCCTGCCAGTCGAAAGCCAGTCGTGAACTCGGGTGCACCGAGGACGGCGATTTCCTTGGTCATAGCATGACCAGCTCCGTCTCGATTTCCTCCCGGTCGAGCCCGACTTCCTTGCCGTGGGCGATCGCGAGGACGTTGTCTACCTCTCGTTCCTTCGCGAGGATATATGCCAGGACCGGGCACACCGAGAGCGGATAGACGTGAGAGAGGTAATCGGCGTAGGAAACGAGGGCTTCGTGGAGTGCTCGCTCGAAGGGGATGAGACTCTCGGCGTCCCTGAGTCCCGAGAGTTCACCGGAGAGGCCCTCCCCGTACCGGCTCTCGCGCAGTCGCGAGACCAGGTCCTCGGGCGTCGTAACGAGCGTTCCGATCTCGCTCCTGGAGAACAGCGCGCCGCCCTCGATGAAGTACTCGGTCGGATCGATGTCAGCACCCGACCTGGCGATCCGGAGGGCGTTCCTGATGTTACGAAAGTCGATCTCGGCCTGCAAGAACTCCTGGTAGAGTTCCATCGCACCTTCCTCGTCTCCGGTCTCCTGAGCCAGCCCTTCGTAGTACGCCCGGTCGATCGCGTTCTCGAGTGGGACGAGGAGGTCGGTCTCCTCGAAGTCCGGGAACGCCGATGCGGCCGCCTCGCCGAAGATAGTCCCCTCGAGGAGCGAGACGATCGTCTCGATATCGGGGGCGGCGACGAGTTCTTCGAGGAAGGAATCGTCGAACTCCCCCGCGTCGACCAGGTTCTCCTCGATTTCCTCCTCACTCGCACCGGAGTAGGTCCCCCGGAGGACCGTCTTGACGTTCCAGGCGTCGAACTTCCGGAGATATCGCACCACGAGGTCGTAGAGTTCGCCGTCGGACCACGTGAGGAGTTCGTCGAAGTGGCGTGCGAGATTGCGATGCAGGGCGTATTCGATGAGTTGAACCCCGCTGTATCGCGTTCCCAGGGCGTCGATCTCCGGGCGATACTCCGACTCCTCCAGTTGCCTGGCGATACCACCGAGGCCCACGCGGAGGAGTTGTCGGTAGTCGTCCTCGTCGAACAGGGATGCCCGTCGGTGACGGACCCTCGCAACCACGTACTCGTAATTCGCAGTCCCGTACGAGCTCATTGCTCCTCGAAGAGGACCTCGCTCACGTCCCGGAGTTGTTTGTCCCAGACGTCCTCGAGGATGGAGTCGAAGGTGTTATTGACGCGGATGTCGCCATCCGCACCGTCCAGCACGACGCCGCCGAGGCACTCGTACTCGCCGGCGAACTCGTAGTTCTCGTCGTCCTCGATGAGGTCACGAACCATCGACTCGTCCTCGGATCTGGCATACACACTGACGGACTCACCCTCGTCGAATTCGGGTCTCGCCGCCTCGAGCAGCGACCGGGTCAGTTCCTCTCGTTTCTCGCGGTCGAAGGACTCGATCTCCGACTCGACGCGGTCCCGGACTGCCTCGAGGCCTTCCCGTCGGGCTTCCAGTCGCTTCTGCTTGGCCTCGAGGGTGGCACTCGAGAGCTGTTGTTCCCGCTCCCGATCGATCTGCGCTTCGGCCTCGGCTTCGGCCTCCTCGATGATCTCCTCGGCCTCCGCTTCGGCGTTTTCGACGATCTCTTCGGCCTCGGCTTCGGCCTCCTCGATGATCTCTTCGGCCTCCGCTTCGGCTTCCTCTCGGATGTCCTCGACGACCCTCTCGAGACTCATTGGTATTGAGTCACACGATAAAGATCGTCACCAGCGCGAGGATGACGAGGGTCTCCGGGATGACGGTCATGATCAGTCCGATACCGAACATCTCCTCGTCCTCGGCGATGGCGCCCATCGCCGCGGCACCGATTCCACGTTCCGCGATTCCCGCGCCCAGCGCCGCCAGTCCGACACCGATGGCCGCCCCGGCCGTCGGGGGAAACGCTGCTTCCTGTGCGAGCAGTCCAACTGCACTCGATAGCGTGTCTATCATGGGTGTACTCAGTCCTCAGTGGTGTATTGTCGCTGATATCCGAACGGCTCGTACCTATCTCCACCGCCTTCATAAAACTTCCCAAAGAACTCAACGTATTCCAGACGTACAGCCTGTAAGCCGGAACTCGTGACGCCGAGGGCCAGGACGAGCAGGTGGCCGACCACCAGCACCACGATACCGCCGAGCCACCCGAGTGGCCCCATGTTGACGAGCCCGTTGAAGAGCTCCGTCCCGTGGTGTGCCGTCTCGATCCCGAGCTGGTAGAAGTGCAACGCCCCCGAAGGGGTCTCGTAGGCCCCGAAGAACAGCAGGTTGACGACGAACGCCATCCCGGCCTCGGCCTCGGCCTCCGCGGCGATCCGGGTGTAGGAGAGCACGTTGACGAGAACGTTCAAGCTCTCGAGCGCACCGACGCCGCCTTCGCCCAGCAAAAGCAGGACGAAACCCACGACGACAGCGCCCAGCCCGGCAATCCCGACCGATTCCGGCAACCCGGAGAACCCGAGCGCGTAGGCGACCTGCTCCGCCCCGACAGTACCCCCACTCGGGAGTGTGGCTCCGGGTCGATTGAACACCGTAAAGAGGAGGTCTGGTTTCGCCGCGGCGGCGTGGCGGCTGAAGACCCACGCCCAGACCCCGATCATCAGGATGATCCAGGACCCCTTCTCGAGGATCGCCTCTTTCCACCCGTGCGAGAGGGTGTTCCGGAACCCGATCGCGAATCCGGTGGTGAGGTGGGCCAGGGCGACCAGCAACGTCAGGACCAGCCACGCCTTCGCGAAGGCCAGGTACTTCGGCTGGAGGCCTTTGTGCATTGGCGGATGGCCGTTCCAGAGGAGCCGACCGATCTGATGGGTGCCGAAGATCTCGCCGTAGAGCAGACCGAACAGGATCGTGAACCCGCCGGCCCAGATGGCGATACCGCCGAGGCTCTTGATGCCATCACTCGACGCCCGTCGGTGGATTCCATAGCCGATCGCCGTGTAGAGGAGGCCGTACCCCACGTCGCCGATCATGAATCCGAAGAACGCCGGGAACGTCAACAGCAGTACGACCGTCGGATCGATCTCCCAGTAGTTCGGTCGGTTGATTACCTTCACCAGGAGTTCGAACGGGGAGGCGAGGTCCGGGTTGTCGAGGACAACTGGCGGATCGTCGTCGGATTCGAGTTCGACGACCGCCTCCTCCGAGTCAGAAGCGTCGTCGGCCGTGCTCCCTGACCCGGTCGCGTTCTCACCACCATCTGGCACGGTCTCTTCCTCACCGGTCGCTTCGCCCACTCCGGATTCCACGGCACTCGTTTCCTGGTCGGTCGCTCCGGCTTCCGAGTGAGCTTCGTCGGCCGCCGCGTATTCGTCGTACTCGGCGACTTCCAGTTGATCGATCGCGACGTGTCCGTCGGTCGCCTCGGCCACAGTCGACTCGAAGGACGAGTAGTCCTCGGAAGGGACCCAGCCCTCGGCCACGAAGGCGTGTTCCGTGGTCGCGAACTGGAGTGGGGCCTCCCTCTTTTGCACCTCGATCGCGTAGGCCTCCTCCGCGGCGAGGAGGAACCCTGCGTACTCGTCCCGCAACTCCGCGAGTTCGTCGTCGACCGAGGCCAGGTCCGATTCCACGGCCTCACGTTCCGCTTCGAGGTCCTCGAGGTGGGACTCGGGATCACCGTCCGCGTCGGGTACCTCGAGTCGATCGAACTCGACGCCCACGAGGGCGGACTCGAGGACGTTCTCACCGTCTTCGGTCGGATAGACGAACGCCGCGACGATCGACTCGCCGAAGACCTCGAAGGCCTCGACGTCGTCAGTTTCATCGAGTGCCGATCTGACCGCGTCCGGGTCCGCCTCCCCGACCGCGACCTCGAGCGATTCGTAGTCCCGAAGGAGGTCGAGGTCGATCCCGAGTTCGACAAAGGGTTTCACCGATTCGATCTGTTCCTCGAGGGACTGGCGCTCGCTCTCCAGATCGGATCGTCGATCGTCGAGATCGTTGACCGTCGTCCTGAGGTCCTCGAGCTGGTCTTCGACGGCCTCGTCGGTCACGATCCGCTTCTCCTCCGCGTCCGCGTCCTCGACCTCGAGGACGGACAGGAGCGAGCGGATCGTGACGAGCGTTTCGGAGGCGTCTTCGGATCCACCGAGGGTCGAGCCCTGGTCGAACCCCTCGATGTGGCCGTCGTAGTCCGAGAAATCGATCACCCTGAGGTCGTGGGTGGCCTCGATGACGTCGGTAAGGACTCGGCGTGCTCCCACGACCGAGACCTTACTCATCCGCTCAGGTCTGAGCATGTACCGCCTCCTCGAATCGCGAGAGCGCCTCCTCGACGGCCGTCTCCATGTTCTCCTCCGCCTGCGTCTTCAGCCGTTCCGCATCGGTTTCTCCCGCTTCGAGAATCTCCTCGCGTTCCGATTCGATCGAGTCGCGCGCCTCCGAGAGTTTCTCCTCGCGCAATTGCTCGGCCTGTTCTTCTGCCTCCGACCGTATCTCTTCGGCCTCGGCCTCGGCCTCCTCGACGATCCGTTCCGCTTCGTCGCGGGCGTCTTCGACGGTGGTTTCGGCCTCCGATTCTGCCCGTTTGATAGCGGCTAAAACATCTGGCCTCGGCATCAGGACTCAGGGTATATATTCTTACACGGGTGTATTTGGGAGTTGCGAAATCGGCCCGGATATCGCAAGCGAGTCCAGTCGTCGCCGCCGATTCCATCAATATGGTCCCCACGATCGAGAATCGTATATACCGGACTTGAATAGCATCGGGGTCGCGTGATAAATAGGCGTACTCGAACGTGTCGGCTCCACGAGAATCGGGGCGGCGTTCCGATAAAGGGAGATGTAATCCATATTGATCGACCATTATATTTAATAATCATTATATATTGTGGCGGTGGTTTGAACGGACCCATTCGCTCCCGTGTGGGTGATGCCTGGAAGCCGCAGTTTCAGTTTTCTGCAACTGCAGTTTTGTGCGGGTAAACCCTCCTTCTTCCGTTCGGGCGAGGTATCCCCGTCCCTGTACCCGGACACTCGGAGAACCGACGCCGAACGCAGTGCTAATGTACCCCTGCGCGTTATGCGGTCGTGATGGGGTTCCTCGAGGACAAAGCGCGGGCACGCGTCTTCTACAAGTACCTCTCGAAGATCTACGATCAGGTCAACGCCTTCATCTTCACCGAACGGATGCGGGGGGAAGCCCTCGAAATGCTCGCCCTCGAGGAATCCGACCGCGTCGTCGACGTCGGGTGCGGGACTGGATTCGGGACCGAGGGATTGCTCGAGTACACCAGGGACATCTACGGACTGGACCAGAGCCCCCACCAGATGGCGAAAGCGCGGGAGCGTCTTGGCCCCTCGACGAGCGTCGAATTCTCCCTGGGCGACGCGGAGAACCTCCCCTTTCGGACCGATTCCTTCGACGCGGCGTGGTCCTCGGGATCGATCGAGTACTGGCCGAACCCGGTCGAGGGATTGCGCGAGATGCACCGGGTCGTCAAACCGGGAGGACGAGTCGTCGTGGTCGGACCAAACGAGCCACATACCCGGATCGGAAGCCTCCTCGCGGACGCGATCATGCTGTTTTACGACGCCGAGGAGGCCGATCGGATGTTCTCCGAGGCCGGGTACGAGGACGTGCGCCACGTCGAACTCGGGCCCCGGTACAAACCGGACATCGCCCTCGCCTCCGTCGGGACCGTTCCGAATTAGATCACCCCGGGCCCGACACGGTGGTCCGGGCAACTGCCAGCGTGGTTCGTCCCTCGTACATCGTTACGGTAATCTCGTCCCCTGGCTCGACGCCGGGCGCATTCGTCTCACGTATCGTAAACGACACGCGTTCACCGACCGACCACTGTGGGTCGGCGGCGCTGTTGAACGGCCCCGTCGGTCCCGGTTCGAATCCCGTCGACGAGAAGAATGGGACGGGGGGTTGTTGCTCGAGTCGCTTCCCGTTCACGGATACCCGGACGGTTATCTCCCGGACGTCGATGGCTGTTCCGGACTCGTGGGTCAGGGTGACAGTCCCATCCGGCGACGCCCGGGCATCGATCGAGACGTACTCGGGGCGCACGTCGGGAATCGCGCCGACACCGACCGTCGCGGTCACTGTCGCGGCGAGCAAGAGCGTGATGAGCACCAGAAGCGTGGTCCCGATGACGGGTGACACAGCGCGGGTCATGAGAGCGGATGGTCCGGTATTCGTATGTAAAGTCTCGCCCGGTGGCCGCACCTGAATCCTCGTTTCCCGGTGGTGTCGGCAACGGGAATTGCGTTCAGCACTGAACGAACGCGATATGTGGATGTGTCGAGAGGAATACGTACTGGCTGGAAGAGGACCCAGGAGAATAGTTCGTGGCAAATAGTCCGCTATTCGACTACCCGGACGTGGCTGTCGCGGGATTCGTCGTGGCCTCCGATTCACGAGCGCTCACGGTCACGTGCAGCGTCTCCGAGCCGCGATAGGCCCTGACGGGGTACGTTCCGGGTGGGCTGATGGTCCAGACGACGCCGTCCTCGCCGGTCGTTCCGAGGATCGTCCCGTTGACTGTCACCTGTGCCCGGCGCGGCGAACCGGTCGCGTTCGTCACCGCGATCCTGACTGGACCGCCAGGATAGGTCTCGGAAACGGTGAGGGTCGTATTCCCCGTGCTCGACTCCGCCGCGACCGTGGTCGGGAGGTCCTCGAGGCGTTTCTCATGTATCTCCTGATAGATCGATAACGTCGACATGTCGAGGTGGGCCGCGAGGCGACCGTGTTCGTGCCTGAGTTCGAGTTTCCACACGTCGGGTCCCCGGAGGTCGATGCTGAACCCGCCGGGCTTGTGCTTCCACGCCCAGGGATAGAGCGTCGAGAAGTGATCCGCCGCGGCCTGGATCTCGAGTTCGCCGACGGTTGCATCCCGGTTGTCCCACCGGACCGCTTCGCGCAGGTAGGTCCCGTCGGTCAGGAGCGAGACCACGAAACCGTCCTGAGAGGCACCCACGAACGTCACGGGCGTTTTACCGCCTCCGACAATTGCACTCCCGGCGATGGTCCGGACCGGACCCCGGAAGGTCTCGAGGCGAACGCGGAGTTTGTCGACCACGTCCCGGATCGGCGAGTCCCGCGGAGCGATGTCGTTGATCGAATCGAGCAGCGACTGGAGCCGCTGGGATTGCCGGTCCAACCGTCCGAGGGTCTCGAGGTACGAGTTCGCGCTGATCTCCCCGGCCCGAAAGTCCGCACGGGCCTGTTGCTCGGCTCGTTCGAGGGCCTGGATGCGGTTCCGTGCGAGTTCGGTCGCGTTCCCGAGGACTGCACGCTTTTCCTCCCTGGTTTCGGCCGCCTGGTAGCGCTCCCGGACGGTCCGGGACGCCAGGGCGGCCTTCAACCGAGTCGACTGCACCAGTAGCGCGTCCGTCACGGAGAGGTCGGCCGTCGTTCTCGACGCGGCGTCGAACGAGTCGAGCGACAGGACCCGTGTCGTGTTCGCAGGGACTCGGGAGATGGGATCTTTCGCCTGCATCACACCGGTATCGTCGGGGGCAACCGCGACGGTCCCCTGTACAGGGACGACCAGGAGGAGGGCGATGAGGAGGACGGGGACGACCCGCTGCATGGACAGGAGTTCGACCCCGTTCGCTAAAAGCGATGCGGAGCATGTCGAGCGCGGCCGGGGCAATTCCGGAGTGTCATACGATCCCGGGGAGTCATACGATCCCGGGGAGTCATACGATCCCGGGGAGTCATACGACGGAGACATCCTCTCCCCCCCCCCCGGGATTGTTCCATCGATAGAAAGGACTTTGCCCGAGCGCCGGCCAGACCACACCAATGCGGCGGGCTGCCCTCCTGGTCGCTGTCTTCGCCCTCCTCGGGGCCACAATCGCCCCGGTTCCGGCCGCCGGTCAGTCGGACCCGACAGCGACCGTCATCACGATCCAGGTCCAGCCGGACGGGGACGCGCGGTGGAGTATCGCCTACCGGTTCGAGCTTTCCGACGAGAACGAGACGGCCGCGTTCGAGGACCTCAGGGGCGAGTTCGTCGACGGGACAGAGGGATCGCCGGGGAGCGTGGCAGTCTTCAGGGCGGCCGCGTCGCGGGTCTCAGACCGGACCGGAACGGACATGCGGATTACGTCGGTGGATCGATCGGCCACGGTCAGGTCGGAAAACGAAACCAGGATCGGCGTGCTCGAGGTGACCTTCACCTGGACGAACTTCGCCACGGTCCACAACGAGTCAATCGCAGTCGGACGGGCCTTCGAGGGTGGCTGGTTCGGCGACCTCTCGCGCAGTCAGACCCTCGTGATCGAGCCTCCCCAGGGGTATCAGGTCTACACGGCACGGCCCTCGACCGACATCGTCGACGGGGCCCTCCAGTGGGAGGGACCACAGCAATTCGCCCCGGGAGAACCGACCGTCCAGTTCGTCCCGGCCGAGGCCCAGACGACTGAACCGCCGGTCGGACCGACGCAGGGCATCCCCTGGCTCTACATGGCAATCGGGTTCGTCGTCCTGGTGATCGCCGCAACGACACTACTAGCATGGCGGGGAGGCTACCTCGGAGACGGAGAACCGGCAGGTGGCGGTGAGCCGCCAGAGGAACCCGGCCCTCCGTCCGAGGCCGCATCTGAGGAGGCCGACGAACCGTCCACGGAACAGGACGCGGCCGCTGCCGAACCGGTCGACACCGAACTGTTGAGCGACGAGGAACGAGTCGAACGCCTCCTGCGGGAACACGACGGGCGGATGAAACAGGCCAGAATCGTCGAGGAGACGCGGTGGTCGAATGCCAAGGTGTCCCAACTCCTCTCGTCGATGGCCGAGGACGACCGGGTCGAGAAACTCCGTATCGGCCGCGAGAACCTCATTTCGCTCCCCGAAGACGAGGACGATGAGTCCTGAGAGGCCATATTTTCCCAGGGCAAACCAATATTCCTGAACGGGTCAGGAGATACGGCCACGATCACTATCACTGTTTTTCCGTCGGGGTATTGGTACGGGTAATCCCACGTATTTCGAATACCCGGGTCAGGAGTTAGAGAGAGGAGACGGTTTCGACGACCGAGACGGACAATACCGACGACCGAGACGGACAATACTAGTGACTTCGTCCGGAATTGACGGCCTTCGTTCCACTGACAGCAAATCGGGTTAGGTATCACAGCTGGTCCACCGAAAAGACAAAAAACGGGAACGAGTGCAGTCAATCCGAAACGGCCGAATGACCGGGAGGGGGGCCGATCAGACGTCCACGCCGACCTCCTCGGGTTCCAGGACGTCGGGGAGGGGTTCGTCCCTCGCGTTTTCGATGTCCGCCAGTATCTCCGTGAGGTAGGCGTTGAACAACTCGGGGTTCTCGCTCATCGGGAAGTGACCGATGTCGGCCATCTCGATTGCAACCGCTCCGTCGCCGATACCGTTTGCCACCTCTTGGCCCATTTCCGGGTCGGTGAGGTAATCGTACTCGCCGTTGACCGCGTAGAGGGGGCACTCGGTCGCGTCGATCTGGTCGAGTTTGTCGCGGTAGTCGTGATCCACCGAGTAATAGTACAGGTCTCCCTTAAACACGCCCGTGGCGCCCTGTTCGTAGAGGTACATCGTTTCTCGCCTGGCCGGTTCGGGGCTTTGCTTTGCCATAAGCCCCCAGCACGAGTAGGCGTTGACCTCGGTGGTGTTGACCTGAGCGTGGTCGAGCCAGTCGATATAGAATCCCGGGCTGTACGCGCCCGTTTCGAGACCGATCAGGGCCCGGAACCGCTCGGGATACCAGTCGGCGAGTTCGAGCGTGATGTTGCCGCCCATGCTCGATCCCATGAAGATCGGGTCTTCGAGATCGAGCGCGTCGGCGATGCTGACGATTGTCTCTGCGAACTGCTCGGCCGTGAGCGTATAATCTTCCGTCCACCACTCCTGGCTCTTCGGCGGCACGGACTTCCCGTGGAACGGCAGGTCGTAGGCAATGACGCGATAGTCCGACGTGATCTCCTCGTCCGCGAGGACGTGGCGCCATTCCTGATTGTTGCAACCGGCCGTGTGCTGGAGAAGCAGCGGTTGTGCGTCCTCCGGTCCGTTTTCCTCGTAGTACACCCGATGGTCCACACCGTCGATCTCGACGTGGACGTACTGCCCCGTTATGTCTTCGACCGTTCCGTGTTCGTGTTCGGGCATCTCAGAGTTCACCTCCGTCGTTCTGGGCCATGCGCATCAGGTCGAGGGCGCGCTGGAAGGCCCTGAAGTTCTGGAATATTTTCTTGTTGTTCCCGGTCAACTGGAGGTGACCGGGGTCGTTCTTCACCGCCGATCGGTAATGCGATGCGATGATCTCGTGGTTGAATGCGGGCGGTACCTCCATGACGAACTCTTCCCAGGCCTCTCGCTCACCTTCGACGCCAAACGACCACGCTTCGTTCATCCCCGGGTTGGGGACGATTTCCTCTATATTCCCACCGTCCATCTTGATCAAAAACCGGTCGTCGCCGATCTCGACGTAGAAATTCTCGTCGAAGGTGTCATGTCCCCTGACCTGCATTTCATCGTCGTCGTTGACGATCTCTCGATAGTGTTCCCACCATTCGTGTGAGGCGAATTCAGCGTCTGACATTGTGTGGAATCCTCCGGGGTGGCGTAACGACCGACAGAACAGCGAATACCCTTCGTACTCTCCTATCCCCATCCGATACGACACGGCACCAAACAACTAAAAAATTATTCAAAATTAGTTACCAAAAATACTATTACGATAAAATAATTGCTATTTCAAAACTATTATATAATCATCAAATTACCGGGCAAAGCAAACCGACGTAGACGTTCATCTGAGGTACTGGTAAACCATTTGTCAACATTATCTGAGGTGCTGGTAAACAATTGTGTCAACGTCACCTGGCGTACTGGTATACCATGAGTTAACCAGTCCATTGAAAGCCCTGATCGGTCAGGTCGATCGGGTTCGACGGCATAGCGTTCGTAGCGTCGACCGCAGGGTACCGAATCCTGTCCTGGAGGCTCGTTCATGGATCGGGATAGAACGCGTTTCTGGCTCGGGATAGACCAATGCGTCCTCGATGGGGCACTGATTTACCGGAAGCCGCGCAACCCACTCCCTGATGAAGGTACTCGTCACCGTCACCGAGGTGGCCGACGTCGCCGAGGACTTCGAGATCCACGAGAACCGGATCGAGGAGGAGTACCTCGAGTACGAGTTGAACGAGTGGGACGACTACGCCGTCGAGACCGCAATACGACTCGCGGAAAACGGGATCGCCGACGAGGTCGTCGTGGCGACGATCGGCCCGGAGCGGGTAGAGGAGACCATCAGGCTCCCGCTGGCGAAGGGTGCTGATCGGGCGATCAGGGTATGGGACGACGGCCTCGCCGGACGAGACGTCCTCGACGTGGAAACGAGAGCGAGTGTGCTCTCGAGCATCGTGGAGCAGGAATCGCCGGAACTCGTATTCGCCGGCGTCCAGGCCGCCGACGACGGGTTCGGGTCGACCGGCGTGGCACTGGCCCGTGAGGCCGGATACCAGTGGGCCGCCGTCGTGAACGACTTCGAACTCGAGGAGGGAGACGAATCGGCACGGGTCCACCGGGAACTGGAAGGTGGCTTCGAAGAGGTGACGACGGTTCAGCTTCCCGCCGTCTTCACGATCCAGACCGGGATCAACGATCCCCGGTACGCCAGCCTCCGGGGCATCCGGCAGGCCCAGTCGAAGGACATCGACCACCTGACCCGGGCCGATCTCGGGATCGAACCGGACGCTGAGCAGCGGATCGACCTGGCGACAATGGAGAAACCGGAGTCGTCGGACGAGGCGACCTATTTCGAGGGCGATCCGGGAGAACAGGCGGTCGAACTCGCCTCGCTCCTTTCCGACAGCGGGGTGGTCGGGGAATGACCGACGTGCTTGCAGTCGCCGAGCATCGCCGGGGCGAACTCAGGCCCGTGAGTTACCAGCTCCTGACCGCCGGGGCCGAACTCGCAGCGACCGTCGGCGGGGACCTGCACGTCGCGGTCGTCGGTGGACAGGTCGATCGCTTCGCCGACGCGCTCTCGAGACGCGGCGTCTCGACGATTCACACCGTCTCCCACGGTGAGGAATTCAACCACGACGTGTACACCCAGGCGGTGGGCGCGATGGTCGACGAACTCGAACCGGGGTACCTCCTGATCCCGCACTCGGTGAACGGCATGGACTTCGCACCGGCGGTTGCCCGCGACCAGGATATGACGCTCCTTCCCGACGTGGTCTCCCTCGAGGTCGACGGTGGGACGCTTTCCGCCACGCGGGAAATGTACGAATCGAAGGTCGAGACGACACTCCAGGTCGACACGCGGCCGGTCTGTGTCACGATCCGTGATGGGGCCTGGCCGGACGCCGAGGGGGTCGACGACATCGAGATAACCGAGTTCGAGTTCACCCCGGACGAGACAGCGATCGGATCGACCGTCACTGGCTACGAGGCAGTCCCACCCGGCGATGTCGACATCACCGAATCGGACTTCCTGATCGGGGTCGGCCGGGGAATCGGAGACGCCGACAATCTGGACCTCCTCGAGGACCTCGCGGACCTGACCGGCGGGACGCTCGCCGCGTCCCGACCCGTCGTCGATAACGGGTGGCTTCCGAAACACCGACAGGTCGGCCAGTCGGGGAAGACGGTCTCACCGGAGGTCTACCTGGCGCTCGGCATCTCGGGGGCGGTCCAGCACGTCTCAGGAATACGCGGCGCTGACACCGTCGTGGCAGTGAACACCGATCCGAACGCACCGATCTTCGACGTTGCAGATTACGGAATCGTCGGCGACCTCTTCGACGTCGTGCCCCCGTTGATCGACGAGTTACGCGACGGATCTGCGTGAACCGCATCGAGAATGGTACACGGGTCAACGTGGTATACTAGTTACACTAGTTAATGTGCCAATCGGGATCAGGGACATAATGTGCCAACCGGGGTCCGAGACATAATGCGCCGACCGGGGTCCGGGACGGTGTCCTGGACCCTCACATGGTTTGAGGGTTTTTA
>JBDGTL010000021.1:28955-54092 GCA_042216905.1 Halodesulfurarchaeum sp. | reverse complement strand
GCCGACCGGGGTCCGGGACGGTGTCCTGGACCCTCACATGGTTTGAGGGTTTTTACACCAGACCCACAGTTGTACGGACGTGCATCCCAGACGCACGGAATGGCGTCCCTCGATGCCCGACCACCCCGGCTCGACTCGAGACGCGACGATACGATGCTTCATTGGAGAACCGACGACCGGATACTTCACTCGAGACCCAACGGCCTGAAACGCCCAGAGGGGTCCCGTCGAACCACGCGATCGGTCAGAATCGAACGGCCATCTGTGGGGGCTCTTGGGGCCCTTCGGTAGGTATTAAAGCCGCAATACCGAACGAACCGCCGATGGAATACGTCCAGGCCAGGCGCGACGCCATCGAGACCCGGCTCCGGGAGGTCGTCTCTGCAGTCGAGCCGGGAGAGCTCGAGAGCGAGATCGAGCACGTGGTTCTCGCCGGTGGCAAGCGCGTCAGGCCGACGCTCACGCTCCTCGCCTGCGAGGCAGCGGGCGGGCAGGTCTGGGCCGAGGGCGTGGAAACCGGGAACGAGGACCTGGGCGAACACGGCGAAATCGCCCTGGACTTCGCCGTCGGGGTCGAACTCGTCCACACGGCCTCCCTCGTGGTCGACGACATCATCGACCGGTCGAAACTCCGTCGGGGAGAGAAGAGTGCGTGGGCGGAGTACGGCCATGGGCCCGCCATCGTCGCGAGCGACGGCCTCCTGGGAGAGGCCTTCGACCTGTTCTCTCCTGACCCGCGAGCGTTGGAGTCGGTCTCGGCGGCACTGGTCGAACTCGGAGAGGGAGAGGCCATCGAACTCGTCGACCAGCCGAGTTCGGAAGAGGAGTACATGGAACTGGCCCGTCGCAAGACCGGGGCACTCTTTCGGACAGCCGCCGAACTCGGCGCCATCGCGGCCGACGCGGACGAGGCGACAATCGAAGCCTTCGGCGAGTACGCCCAGCGTGTCGGGATCGCGTTCCAGATACGGGATGACGTCCTCGACGCCGTCGCGGACTCGACCGACCTCGGCAAGCCGACCGGGCACGACGACGAGATGAAGCGCCCCTCGATCGTCCGGGTCACCGGGAAGTCCCCGTCGACGCTGACCTCGCTCGCGGAAACCGAATCCAGGCGAGCGGTTTCGGCACTCGAACGGATCGACCTGAACGGGAACGAGGCGAGCCAGTACCTGGAGGACCTCGCCGTGTTCGTCGTCGACCGGGATCGGTAGCGAGCGGCCGGCCAGGTACTTTCCCGTCCGCTATCCCGCCGCCCCCGTCCGCCGGGAGTCGACGATGGCGAACGTGAGGGTGCTGAGAACGCTGAGGAGGGTGCCGGCCGTCAGGACCCCTGCCAGCGTCGTGAGGGTGACGTACCCGAGGAAGAACGCGCTCGTCGTGTGCAACACGGCGGCGATGGCCACGACGTAGAAGGGAGCGTTCATGTACCGCCACTCGAACTGTCCCGCCAGGTACTCGTCCGTGATCTGACCGAAACTGGTGGTGAGGCCGGCTGCGGCGAACCACCGAACCGCGCCGTACAACACCGCGGCGAGAATGGTCCCCACCCCCGTCGGCCCGGCGGCCTGCACCGATTGCAGTCGGGTGTATCCCTCGTAACCGCCGACCACGAGAAGGGCTGCCGCGACGACGTACGTGATGAGGGTAACCCGCCCAGTATAGAGACTGTCCCGGAGGGTCCCGATCAGGGAGTCGAAGGTCTCCTCGAGGCCCAGTCCACGGAAGAGGGCATAGAGCCCGACGGCAGCAGAACTGATGCCAAGGACTGCCCCGGGCAGTCCGAGAAAATCGGCGAGCACCGCGAGGGGATAGATCAACAGCAGGATGCCGAGCGGAACGAGGATGGTCCCGCGGGTCTCGGGGTCGTTGAGCACCTGCTTCATCGTGTAGTACATCGACTCCAGGTCCTGTGCCTGTCGGACGACGACCCGCTTTACGGAATCGATCGGTGCCCGTGAGCGGATCACCGGGACGACGCTCTCGTCCTGGGCGCCGTCTGTCACGATCACGAATTTGACCTGCTCGGTCGTCTGCATCATCGCCAGGATCTCGTCGACCTCCGCCCCGACCTTTCGGTTGGCGGCCACGTCGGCCCGTTCCTCGCCCGTGACGGCGGCCACCTCCACACGCTCCTCTTCCGAGGACGAAAGGGTATCGTAGAGGTGAATCCCCTCGAACAGGACGTTCACGTCGCTATCCTCGGGATCCGCCTCCGCAAGGGAGACAGCGGCGTTCTCGACCTCGGAGCGACCGACCACCGGGGTTGGAATCCCGGTCACCCGGCCGAGGTCGTCGTCGAGGTCCACGCACAGGACCAGCAGCATCATCGTGGTTCTTCGCGCGCTATCAGTTAAGGCTCTTCGGCCCGACCGGCCAAACAATAACGATGCAGGATCGCTTTCGACGGTACCCGGACGCCCCGCCGCCACCGCGTCGCTTTTTGTCCGTGGCCCACAACCGGCACATGAATGATTTCCCGGGGGTGCGAGCAGTGCGCGATCGGCGGAAAGATGGTGCTGTTCGTCTACGGCTACTGCGAACAGCGCCAGTGCTTCTACTGCCCGCTCTCGGAGAACCGAAAGAACGTGGATCGAGTCTTCGCCAACGAACGGCCAGTGGAATCCGACGAGGACGTACTCGAGGAGGCCAGGACGATGGACGCCGTCGGTACCTCGATCACCGGCGGGGAACCACAGGAAGTGATTCCCCGGACGACCCACTACATCTCCCTCCTCAAGGACGAATTCGGCGAGGACCACCACGTCCACCTCTACACCGGGATCACCGGCGACCGCCAGACCATGCGTCGTCTCGCCGATGCCGGACTCGACGAGATCCGGTTCCACCCGCCACTCGATCTGTGGGGCGACCTCCACGGAACCGAGTGGGAGGACATCCTCTCGGTCGCAGCCGAGGAGGGACTGACCCCCGCCTTCGAAATCCCGGGTATCAGACCCGAACCGGAGTTCCTCGAGTTCGTCGAGAACGGTCCGGCCGCGTTCGTGAACGTCAACGAGTTCGAAATGAGCCAGGGCAACTACCGCCGGATGCAGGCCGCCGGGTACGAGTTGCGCGAGGACCACATGAGCGCGGTCGAAGGGTCGACACGGGAGGCCCTCGGAGACTTCCTGAACCACCCGAAGGTCTACTTCTGCACCAGCGTGTTCAAAGACGCCGCCCAGCACCGGAACCGCCTGCGGCGGATGGCGGAGAACGTCCGTCGTCCCTTCGACGAGGTGACCGACGACGGGACGCTGGTCTACGGAGTTACGGAGACCGACCCCGAGCGGTTCGAGGAACTCGGGGTTCCACCCGACTATTACAGTGTGGTCGACGATCAGGTCGAGGTCGCCTGGTGGCTCCTCGAAGAGATGGTCGAGGAGGGTGACGTCGACGACGGCGAGGTGATCGAGCGGTACCCGACCTACGACGAGCAGGTCGTTGCTGTCACGCCGCTCACCGAAGCGGATCCGCCATCGGTCCAGTAGGAATCGAGCGACTCGACCGCCCTGCAGGTCCGGATCGATCCCGCTTTTATGTCGGTCTGGGTCGATTCCACCGTTATGGCTGTCTGGGTTGATGGTACCGCTATGCCGGTCTTGATTGATTGTACCGCTATGCCGGTCTTGATTGATTGTACCGCTATATCGGTCTGGAATGGCCTGCCTATATGCCGGTTTGATACCGCAGAATCCCGGCGATACCGCCGAAGGCGGTGAGGAGCTGTTCGCCCTTTTCGAAGTCCGTCGAGATGAACATCGTCTCGGTTCCCCGCTGATCGGCGATCGTCATCAGGTGTTCGATAGCGTCCTCGCGTTCGACCGAATCCGGTTCCGCTTCGCACTCGCTGCACTCGTGATCCGGCGTCGAGTGTCGAGCGTCGACGAGTTCCCGGTCGACGTGGCCCTCCGGGCACTCGTAGATCACGACCTCCTTCCGGAGGTCCTCGGAGAGCAGCAAGGTCTCGACCGACCCCATCACGAGGTTCTCGCGGGTGGGACCGAACCCGTAGGTGGCGAGGTCGCCGCCGTGGAGTTCGTCGAAGAAGTCCTCCATCACCTGCTTGTCCTCGATGAGTTCGGCGTCCGCGAGCGCCTCCTCCCCGGCGTCGACGAGGTCGTAGAGGCCGGATTCGTCGGTGTAGGCGACGTCGAACTTCCCGAGGACCTTCTCCTGGAGTTCGTGATGCAGGTAATCGCCATCGAGGAACTCGTCCTTCGTGGGAGAGGGACCGCCGACGAGGATGCCATCGAGTTCGTGCCGTTCGGGGACGAAGAGTTCGTTTGCCATCTCCGCCACTTCCTGGTAGAAGTTGTCGATGGCCTCGAGGCGGAGGCGGTGGAACCGCTGGGCGGACTGGCCCCCTTTGCGCTGTTTTCCGGGGACCAGCGAGGTCGTGGATTTCACTGGCTCGACCCGTTTTCCCTTGAGCCAGCCGACGTTTGCCTCGCGGCGGTCGAGGACGATGAGGCCGTACAGACCCTTGTCGGCCAGCATCTGCTCGAGCGGTTCGGTGAGGAACTCGGAATCGCAGTGATACCGGAAGGATTCGATCGGCTGGGGTGGATTCTCGAGGACCTCGGTCACCATCTCCGTCTGGCCGCCGCCCTTGTCGACGGCACCGGAATAGAGCACCATTCCGTTCTCGGGTGCCGTCTCGTAGTACTTGAGACGGGCCCTGATGGAGGAGAGGGCGTTCTGGACGTTGGTCCGTGTCTCCTTCGACTTGATGTTCGAGGCCTCGCTCCGTTCCTGGGTGACGTGTGCGACCACGTCGGAAATCTGCTTGTCCGGCGGAACGTAGATGGTCACGAGCTGGGTCCCCGTCCCGGAGTACTCCTTTAACTCCTCGATGACCTTCCTGAACTCGTACTTTCGGCGGTCTTCGGACGGTTCTACTTCCTGCTCGCTCATTACGTTCGTTTACCGTCCGGCGACTAAGTATGCTTTGACACGCAAAACGCCCTCGCGTCCTGGCTTTTCTCTAACGGTTTGCACCGTCTCCGTCACGTCGTCTCCCGTCTTCGCTTTTCACTGAGTATGAATCGAACCAAGTCCGTTCCCGCTATCGATTGTCCGAGGTCGTCGTATTATATGGATTGTCCGGGTGTCCGCGCTCCTCGATATCCCGTCAATGTATCCGATCTCTCAAAAACGTGTCCGGTACTCGGACTCCTCGAAACTTGTCGGGATATTCGATCGCTTCGAATCTCCGTCCGGGTACCCGGGCCCAAAAACTCCCCATAGCCACCATTGTTGATGTGTTCGAATTGCCCTTCAATGGAGAGGCCGGTATCAGGAAGCCGGCGTGGCCGGGCCCACCAACGAAAAATTCAGTGCCCTCGGCCCGGCCTGAATGACTTCGCCGTCCTCCCGACAGGGCTGGTCGGTGGCCGGATCGAAGCGCCCGTTCCGGTTCGAATCCCTGACAGCGACGACCCGGATCGTGTGGACGCCGGAGAGGTTTCGTTCGAGTTCGATCCGGTCACCGTCAGCCGTCACCGGATGGTCCGCTCCGAGGGTCGAATGGTGTGAACTCACACCGACGATCGAGTCGTTTTCTATCGCCACGAAGAACACGCTCGCGTTCGGGGAGAGCGTGTATCCGATGGCGACGTGGTTCCGGTCCCACCGGAACTCACCCGGTTCGCCGAAAAACGACACCCACTCTGCGCATTGGGTAGGGGGATCCCGTGTCGTCGATCGGGGTTCTCCCGGAACGGTTCCCGCACACCCCGCGAGAACGACGAGGCAAGCCACGGTCAGGCCAGCGAGTCGCATTCTTCCTGACGAATTGACGGACCAAATCAAAATAGGACTGCCGGAGGATACAATCCCCGTTTAATAGTACCATGGTAGCACTAAACCAGAACCCCGCAGGTTCATTCCATTCCCATCGCGGGTGTGTTCGCAAAACGAAATGTTCGTTACCGCGAGGCCCCGAATCCCGGGATGTCATGCCGGCAGTTCCTGTGGACGGGTGTTTTTTCCACTAACCGTTCCTGAGGAATCCGCCGTATCCCAGGATTGGTCCGTTTCGCGTCCGATGTACTCCCAATCATTTATACAGTCCACCGCATAGAATCCTGATAACAGCCTATGAGTGACGGGATCATCTATGCCGTGGCCAGCGGGAAGGGAGGGGTGGGAAAGACCACGACCTCGGTGAACGTGGGTGCCGGGTTCGCGACCGCCGGTCATTCGGTCGTCGTCGTGGACCTCGACCTGGGGATGGCGAATCTCGGCGACTTCGTCGACGCCTCCCCGAGGGGGCCGACCCTTCACGACGTCCTCGCCGGCGAAGCGACCCTCGACGACGCGATTTCTCACGCCAGTGAGGGGCTCGACGTCGTCCTCGGGAGCGAGGACATCACCGACTTCGGGAAGGCGGACCCGACGAACGTCCGGTCCGTCCTCTCCGACCTCACGGAGCGCTATGACTTCGTCATCCTCGACTCTGGCGGGGGATTGAGTCACGACACGGCATTGCCCCTCGGCCTCGCGGACGCCGTCATCCTCGTTTCGACGGTCGAGGACCCGTCTCTCAAGAACACGAGAAAGACCCTCGAATTGGCCGAGAAGATCAGTGGCACGGTCGAGGGAATCGTCTTTACGCGGATCGGCGGTGGAAAAGAGGCCGACCCGACCACGGTCGCAGAACGGGTCGGCGTTCGCCTCATCGGCACTGTCCCGGAAGACCGCACCGTCGTCGAGAGCGCGAAGGCGGGGACGCCGCTTCTCACCTACGATCCCGAATCGCCGGCCGCCCAGTCCTACCTGGAAATCGCCTACGACCTCCTCGACGAACCACTGCCGATGCAACTGGGAACGGAATCGGGTTCGACTGGCAATGTCTCGACCGGTGGTCCCGAATCACCGGCCGACCTGATGCCCGATGACTCGACGTCCACGGCCGCGGACGGTCAGGAGTCGACGTCGGCCTCCCCGTCGGCGACGTCGTCGACCCCGACGGCGGAAACGACGGCCGCGGACAGCGACACTGATTCACAAACCGCCTCGGCCGACGGGTCGAAATCCGAGGACGACAACTCCCCGCCGTCGCTCCTGGCCCGGCTGACGGGTGGACTGTTTGGATAGGGCCTGTTGCGCCAAAAGCCGGATATTTCGAATTCCAGAGGTTCTCGTCCGTTTCCCGTACCGACCTGACTCACATCGACTCGGGTGCCTTGATGCCAAGAAGCGAGAGTGAATTGGCGAGCGTGTTCCTGGCAGCCACCACGAGTCCGAGGCGGGAGGCGGTCCGGTCGTCCGAGACGTCCTCGGAGAGGACCGGACACTCGCGGTAGAACCGGTTGAACGCGTCTGCGAGTTCCCGGGCGTAGGTCGCGACGGCGTGGGGTTCGAGCGTCTCGGCGCTGTCCTCGACCACCGCGGGGAACCGGGCGATATTCCTGAGCAGTTCGTCCTCCATCTCGTGGTCGAGTACCGACGGGTCGAATTCCTCGGCGCCCGGAACGTCGGGGGCCTCCTGGAGGATGCCGCAGGTTCTGGCGTGTGCGTATTGAATATAGGGCGCGCTCTGTCCCTCGAAGTCGAGTGCCTCGTTCCAGTCGAACGTGAGCGGTTTGCTCGGCTGTTTGGCCACGATGTCATAGCGGACAGCCCCGATCCCGACCTGGTGGGCGATCCGCTCGACGTCGTCCTCGTCCAGGTCGTCGTCGCGTATCCTGGTATCGAGCCGCGATTCCACCGCCTCGCGGGCCCGGTCGATCGCCTCGTCGAGGAGGTCGTCGAGATCGATTCCCGTCCCTTCCCGGGTGCTCATCTTCCCGTCGGGGAGGTTCACGTAGGAGTAAATCACGTCGGAGAGTCGGTCGGTGTCGTGGCCGAGCACCTCGAGGGCTGCCTGGAGCTGGGCGGCCTGGAGTTTGTGGTCCTCGCCGAGGACGGTCACTGCCCGGTCGTACTGCTCGAACTTCCACTCGTGGTGGGCGAGATCGCGGGTCGTGTAGAGGCTCGTGCCGTCAGACCGGAGGAAAACGAGGTCCTTCTCGAACCCCCGATCGTGGAGGTCGAGGTGCCAGGCGCCCTGGTCCTCGTAGGCGAGATCGGTCTCGATCAGTCGGTCTGCGACGTCGGTCGTGCTCCCGTCCCTGATGAACCGGGTCTCCTTCACGAACTCGTCGAATTCGGCCGGGAGGCGCGAAAGACACTCGCTCATCCCGTCGATGACCCGATCGACCACCGCGCCGACGCGCTCGTAGACGGCCTCCTCACCCGACTCGAGGCCCTGCATGATCGACTGGATTTCCTCCTCCGCGGCCTGGACCGACGCTTCGTCCGCCGTTTCGAGGTACTCGTTGCCGCGGCGGTAGTAGCGGACGAGGTCGTACTCGATCCGGTCCCGCTCCGGTTCGGGGAGGTCGCTCTCGTCGAACGTCTCGTACGCCCAGGTGAAGACGGCGACCTGCCGTCCGGCGTCGTTGACGTAGTAATGGGCGTCGACGTCGAATCCCGCGAACCGGAGGATCCGAACCAGGGCGTCTCCCACGATCGGGTTCCGCGCCCGCCCCACGTGAACCGGTCCCGTCGGGTTGGCACTGGTGTGTTCGACGACGACCGACTCCTCGCGATCGGGGCGTGTGCCGTACGTGTCGGCCTGTGCCTCCCGGATCGTCTCGTCGAAGTACGCCGCCGACGGGTGGAAGTTGACGTACGGCCCCTGAGTCCTGACGGCCCCCAGGTATTCGTACTCCTCCACGTCGATCGCGGCGGCGATCGAGGACGCGACCGCCGGCGGCCCATCGTCTGACTCGCCGGCAAGCCGAAACGCCGCACTCGACGCCAGGACCGCGTCGACGTCCGCCGGAGGGTCCTCGAAACCCAGGTCGCCGGTCTCGTATCCCAACGACGACAGGGCGGACGCGAGGGCACCTTCGACCTCCTCGCGGAACGCGATCAGCATATCCGTTCGGTCGACGTGGCGGCCTAAAGGCGTTCTGAATGGTGCGCGTCCGGACGTTTCGTGGGAAAAACACTTACCGTCGGTTGGAAAACTGCCCTGGTATGCGGAACGCTGCCCTCCCGCTCGCGTTTGTCCTCCTCGCGTCGCTGGCCGTCGTTTCACCGGCGGTGGCAACGACGTCGACCGGACCGTCGAGTAGTATCAGTGCCGCGCGGGTGCTCCCCACCGATAGCCCCGGGCCGGCCGCGGCGGAGAACAGGACCACGAACGGGGATCCGGGCATCTCGGGCGTCACCCTATTCACCGTATCGGACCCGGACACCGCGCCACCGGTCTCGATTGGCTTTGCGGCCAAACCCGGTGCAGACGGGTTTTTCGTCCTGCAGGACCAGAACGGGACGGTCCTCGGCACGAGCGAGTACCAATCCTTCGAGAATGCGATTCACGCGGACGGGATGGCGATCCCGTTCGACGAACCCGTCTACGGGATCCGGACGATTTCGGTGACTGCGTATCACGATACGAACGGGAACCGGGCGTTCGATCCCGGTGTCGACGAACCCTACCGGACGGGGGACGGGTCACCGGTCAGTGACTCGATGGCCTTCCTCTTCCCCCGGACGGAGGGGGCGCTGTCGAACGTCAGCGCGACTCTGGTCCCGGAGACCGGCGGTGAACGTGCCGTCCATCACTATCGAATCGGGGTCGACGAAACGAACCTCGAGGGGGGAGAGACGATGCTCGTCGACGCCATCGCGCTCGACTACGACTATCCCGTCGACCCCGAGACGATCGATCCGGGATCGGTCACCCTGAAGGCCGGGACCCGGGTCGACCCGGTCGCCGTAAACGCGACCGTCCGGGGACAGGTCGCAGTCATCGAGTTCGCCGATCCGGTCCCCCTCTCGTCCGGTGATGACGCAATCCTCACCGTCTCGGCGGTCCCGAATCCCACTCGACCCGCGAACGTCACAGTCGTCTTGAACCCGTACGGCGCGGCCCACGCGGGTGTTGCCCACCTCGAGCCAAGCCGCCCCGTCCCCGAACTACAGCAGGTCACCGTCGGCCCGTTCGGACAGACCGTCTCGGTCAACGCGTATTTCCCACAGGGCTCCACGGCAGTGGTCGTAATCACGCGAAACGGGACCGAAATCGCCCGCTCGCAGCCGATCGGTGGCCAACCGGACATGCACGTCGATTTCCTCGAAATCGGCCTCGAGAAACCGGTTCACACCGGCGAGACCCTCACCGTCGGCCTCCTCCGTGACGCCGACGGCGATGGCACGTACGAGGTCCCGGTCAGGTACGGCAAAGAAGCGGTCGCCAAACAGGTGACGGTTCCCGCAGTAACGACCACCACTACGATTCGAACCACCCTCCGCGACACACCCACTACGGATCGCAGGACTCCGACGACGTCAACCACCACACCGCCGACGGACACGACGGGAACGAGGACAACCACGCCCGGGTTCGGTGTCGGACTCGCCGTGGCGTCGCTCGTCGCAGTGGGTGCGCTTCTTCACCGGCGGAACGCTGGGTGAATCAGCGAGATGCAGCGCGACCGAACGCGGCCCGGAATTGTCGTCGCCCTGGCCGCGATGCTCGCGCTCCTGGTCCTTGCCTCGGCCGCTCCCATCGGGGCGTCAACGGGGTCGGCAACGGACATACGCGCGGATGCATCCCCGATAGCTGCCAAGCGGTCACTGGGGACCCCGATAGCCGCCGAGGAAGGAGTGCGGTCACTGAGGGAAGCCAATGGAACCGCACTTACAAATGCGCGCGTGCTCGCAACACCGCCGTCCCCGAATGCGTCCTCCGTCCACCGCGTCGGGGCAGCGGTGGGCGAGTCCCTCGCGAACCAGACGGTGACGAGGATGGTCGTGGATTACAGCCACACGAACGTCTCGCTCGCGGAAGTCGAGACCGCAGACATTTCCGCCGGGGTGCTCAGAAATCCGGGAACGGAAAATTTCCGGTCGGTCGACCTGCCCGCCGCGATCTATTCTGTCGGCAAATCGCGGATAACGGTCCACGCTGCCGGAAATCTCGTCCTCCGGGAAGGCGATCTGGTTTCCGTGACAGTCCGGGGGGTCCACAACCCGAACCGGACCGGGACCGAACCCGTTACGTTCCGGGTCGGCACGCACACGATGAACGTATCGACGACCGCCACGCTCGACGTCCGGTACCCCGCACCGACGCTGAGCGACCAGGGACAGATCGGCCCGATCCACCGGATCGCCGTTCACTCCCCCCGCGGGAGCGGCGGATTCCTCGTCGTCACGGACGAGTCGGGTGCCGTGGTCGGGACCCACTCCCTTTCGACGGATCAGAACATCAGGATGGATATCGGGATGCGGTCGCTCGTCGGCGAGAACGTCTCTCCCCAGGCGACGCTCACCGTCACCGCCTACCGGGACACCGATGGGGACGGAACGTACACGCACGGGGTAGATGAACCCTGGCGACGTGACGGCGAACCCGTCTCGCTCGTGGTCGAAAACGCACTCGCGACGACCACGACGACCACGACCACACCGACATCGACGACCACGTCACCCGATTCGACCACCCAACGTACGACCGGACTGGACTCGACGACACCCGGTGATACGACCGAAACGATCACAACAACACCGGGATTCGGCTTCGGTGTCGTCGCTCTTGCAGTGCTCATCGTCCTGATCGTGCGGCAGTAGGACGAGTGAAGGCCCCTGTGCTTCCAAGGAAGGGACGTAAAAACCCGCGACTCGCTATCGCTACGCGTGAGCGGATTTCTTGGAAGACATCTTCGATTCGTACCGGCCAACGGCAAGGAGTTTGTTTTGTCGATCGCTGTGTGTGAATGGATTGTGTGCTAATTCATTTATATTATTATTAGTATTATTAGTATTATTTTACCATTGTCATTACTCTCATTATTATTCCCATTATTATAAATTTCTCTATATAATATTCCTTTTTATAGTTATATATTATACGATTGGCCAAATTGGGATTTCCGGGAGTTCATTCCACCCGAAAATCACACCCGAAGATGCGACGACGGCAGATATCGCCTCGTGGCGACCCCTTGGTCGAACAGCACCCTTTTGGGGTCCCGTCGGAAATTGGAGGTGATGACCAAGCAGGTCGAGGGGCCGGACTACCACACAGAGGATCACACGGCCGTCCAGACCTGTGGGTGGACGAAGAACGCGTTGCGGGGTGAGGGGACCTGCTATAAGCACGCGTTCTACGGGATCCAATCCCACCGGTGCATCCAGATGACCCCGGTCGTCCGGTGCAACGAGCGGTGTGTCTTCTGCTGGCGCGACCACGCCGGACACACCTACGAACTCGACGACGTCGAGTGGGACGACCCCGAAGCCGTAGTCGAAGCCTCGATCGAACTCCAGCGAGAACTGCTTGCCGGGTTCGGCGGGAACGACGATACGCCCCGTGAACGCTTCGAACGGGCGATGGATCCCCAGCACGTCGCGATCAGTCTCGACGGCGAACCCACCCTCTATCCGTACCTCCCGGAACTTCTCGAGGCCTACCACGACCGGGACTTCACGACGTTTCTCGTCTCCAACGGAACCCGACCTGCCGTCCTCCGCGAAACCGATCCGACCCAGTTGTACGTCAGCCTGGACGCCCCCCACCGGGCCACGTTCGAGGAGGTCGTCGGGCCGATGGAACCAGACGCGTGGGAACAGTTACTCGAAACGCTCGACGTCCTGTCAGAGAAGGACGACACCCGGACAGTGATCCGGAGCACGCTCGTGAAGGGCGAAAACATGCACGACCCCGACTGGTACGCCACGCTCTTCCGCCGAGCCGATCCGGACTTCGTGGAGTTAAAGGGGTACATGCACGTCGGTCACTCCCGTGACCGCCTGGAACGGGAGCGGATGCCCGACCACGAGGAAGTGGCGGACTTCGGCCGCGCGGTCCGGGAGTACATGCCGGACCACGACGTCTTCCGCGAGGCCGAAGCCTCGAACGTCGTGATGCTCGCCCGGGACGAGGACACGCTCGTTCCCGAACTCCGTCCGAACGCGGACTGATACCATCTCATTTTTGAGATGCGTAACAATTCCAATACCCTTAAGCAGCCACACCGGTAAGATCGGATTATGGCAGTGGACGCCGGGACCCGGGCTGTCGATTTCGACGAACTCGCCACGCTGAAACTCCTGGCACTCGACGGCGGACTCCGCGCCGCGGTGAAGACGTCGTGTAGCGAGTTGGCGGACCGGCTCGGGGTCTCGAACCAGACCGCATCTCGCCGGCTGCAGGCCCTCGAAGACGCGGGTCACATCGATCGGGAACTGGTGAGCGACGGGCAGTTCGTTACCATCACCGAACGGGGTGAAATGGCGCTCAAACGGGAGTACGAGGAGTACCGCCACATCTTCGAATCGAAGGCCTCCGTACAGCTCCGCGGGACCGTCACGTCGGGAATGGGCGAGGGGCGCCACTACATATCGCTTCCGGGATACAACGAGCAGTTCGTGGAGATACTCGGATACGAGCCCTATCCCGGGACACTGAACGTGGACCTCTCACCCCGGAGCAAGCGACAGCGATCCGCCCTTGACTCCTTCGACGGCATCGTGATCGACGCCTGGGAGGACGAAGGCCGGACCTATGGCGGGGCACATTGCTATCCCGCCATGATCGAAACGGACGGCGGGTTGACCTACGGGGAGGGGCACGTGATCGTCCCAGACCGGACCCACCACGACGAGGACCAACTGGAGGTAATCGCCCCGGACAAACTCCGGGACGAACTGGGCCTTCTCGACGGAGACGAGGTGATCGTCCATGTCGAAGCCGCCTGAGCAAAAACGCCGGCGGAACCCGGTGGAGCGTGCCGTCTCGGCGTTCGAATCGGGATCGCCGGTGTTGCTCCACGACTTCGACGATCGCGAGGGCGAGGTCGATATGATCTACCCGGCAGTCGACGTCACCCCCGCTGACGTCGCCAGGTTACGAAATGACGCTGGAGGACTCATCTGCGTCGCGCTCGGACCGGAGGTCGCAGACGAATTCGACTTGCCGTTTCTCGCGGCCGAACTCGATCACCCGGTCGCCGAGAGCGGACACCTGGGATATGACGAACGTTCGTCGTTCTCGATTACGGTGAACCACCGAGACACCTACACCGGGATCACCGACAACGACAGGGCACTGACGATTTCCGCACTCGGCGAGGCCGCATCGAACCCCTCGGACACCGACTTCGCCAGGGTGTTCCGCGCGCCGGGACACGTCCACCTCCTCCGGGCCGCTCGGTACGGGCTTTCGGACCGACGGGGTCACACCGAGATGGGCGTGGCCCTGGCCCAGAAGGCAGGCAAGCCGCCAGCGGCAGTCGTTTGCGAGATGCTCGACGACGAGTCCGGGGAGGCGCTCTCGGTCCGGGACGCCAGGGCCTACGCCGACCGGAACGGCTTCCCATTCGTCGAGGGTGAGGCGCTCGTCGACGCCCTGACGGACGGCTGAACCGGGCCGAAGAGGGGTGTGGGCGGCGAAGGCGAACTGGCCGGGATCGAGGCACCGAAACGTCAGACGGATCTCTCGTGGTTTTAAGAGCAATCCCGTAGTAGCGACGGCCATGGCTGGATTCGACGATATGGACGTCGACACCATCTGGATGAGCGGTGAGTACGTCGACTGGGAGGACGCGACCGTTCACGTGTTGACACACTCGTTGCACTACGGAAGTGGCGTCTTCGAGGGGGCTCGGGCGTACGACACGCAGGAAGGAACGGCAATTTTTCGGTGGGACGCCCACCTCGATCGGCTCTTCAACTCGGCAAAACCCTACGACCACGAGATTCCCTTTACTCGCGAGGAACTCACGGAGGCCACCCTGGAGTTGATCCGGCGGAACGAACTCGATTCGGCGTACATCCGACCGATCGTCTACTACGGGTACAACTACCTGGGCGTGAGTCCGGGGGACTGCCCGACGGAGGTCTCGATCGCGGTCTGGCCGTGGGGCGCGTACCTCGGGGAGGAGGCCCAGGAGAAGGGCGTCGACGTGAAAGTCTCCTCGTGGCGGAAGTACGCCTCGAGCCAGATGCCGACGAACGCGAAGACGACCGGAACCTACGTCAACAGTCTGCTCGCCGGGGAGGAGGCCCGCAAGCACGGCTACACCGAGGCGATCGTCCTCAACAAGGAGGGGAACGTCGCCGAGGGGCCCGGCGAGAACCTCTTCCTGGTCAGGGACGGCGAGATCTTCACCCCGGGCCTCTCTGAGAGTATCCTCGACGGAATCACGCGGGATACAGTGATCGAACTCGCTCGCGAACGCGGGTATTCGGTGTACGACAAGGGGTCGATGAGCCGAGGGGAACTGTACAACGCGGACGAACTGTTCTTCACCGGCTCCGCCGCCGAAGTGACGCCCATCCGGAAAGTCGACAACGTGACGATCGGCGACGGCTCACGGGGCCCCGTCACCGAGGAACTCCAGACGGCCTTCTTCGACCTGGTCGAGCGGCGAACGGACGAACACGAGGAGTGGTTCACGTACGTCTATTAATTCTTCCTCCACCCCACGGACCCGGTTCTTCTTCCACTCCACGGATCCCGTTCTTCTTCCGTACTCAGGGCCCTCAGTCTTCGTCCCAACTCCCGTTCTCGGGGGGCTGGCTCCCCTCCACTTCGCGTTCCCGGTCCCTGTTCGCATCGTCGTCGCTAACCGCCTCATCCCGTCTCGACTCCCTGCTCTCCACGTCCTCACTCGCACCTTGCTGGAAGAGCGTCTCGGCGACTTCCTGGTGCTCCGTGTCGCCGAATCCCGCCGACAGGACCCGGGTCAGGGCCTGTTCGACGGTCTCGTCCGTTTCCTCGTAGTCGTCGGGTTCGACCTCGATCACGTACCCGGTGGTGACGTTCGGCGACGTCGGCAAGAAGAGGGTTTCCCGACCGTCTTCGGTCGTCGTTCCGGTCTTGAAGGCAGTCATCCGCATTCCCTCCCAGACCGTCACCTTCACCGGTTTCTGGAGGTCGCCGGTTCCCGTCACCGCCGTCTGCACCCCCAGTTTCGAGGCGTTGTAGACGACCCTGAGTCCCGGCAGTCTGTTAAAGAGGGTATCGATGTACTCCTCCACGAGCGATCCCAGTGTGGTCCGCATCAGGTACCCGAAAGCGAAGACCACGAGGACGAACACCACAAGCGTCAGGATGACCCGGAGAACGGGGTTCTCCACGGTCCCCGAGATGAACGTGACCGCCGCTATCTTCGAGAAGACCCAGAAGACGAGATAGAGAGTAACCATTATCGGCAAGAGGACGATGAGTCCGCTCGCGAAATCCCGTTTCCACGTCGGCATACCGGCACGTACGGCAGGTGGGCCTATTATCGCTGGGTTTCGAGGAGGTTTCGACCACTATAAGGAGTCCGACCCCGGAGAGGCGGACATGGACGCCACCGTCGCGGTGGTCACCGGGATCTGGGCCATGCTCCCCGCCTATGTCCCCAACAACGTGGCCGTACTCGCTGGGGGCGGACCGCCGATCGACGGGGGGCGGACCGTCCGGGGCTCGCGCCTCCTGGGGGACGGCAAAACGTGGCGCGGGACGGTCGCCGGGATCCTGGCCGGCGTGATCCTCGCACTCCTTCTCAACGCCGTTCGTGCGGGCGTTACCGGTGCGATCGGCGTGTCCCTCCCGACCTTCTCGATCGCATCGATGCTTTCGCTCCCGACAGGGGCGCTCCTCGGCGACATCCTCGCATCATTCGTCAAACGGCGGATCGGTCGCCAACGCGGCAGTGCCGTTCCCCTTCTCGACCAACTGGACTTCGTGGCCATCGCCCTCCTCCTGACCCTCCTCGCCGATCCCGGCTGGTTTCAGGACGTCTTCACGCTTCCCGTCCTGGGCGTCGTTCTCGTGCTCACGCCGCTCCTCCACGTGGGAACGAACGCCATTGCCTACTGGCTGGGGCTCAAGAACGAGCCCTGGTGAGTCCGCGGAGTGGGTAACGGTCCCGGGACCAGTCCGGGAGCACCGCGGAGCGGAATCCCTATTGCGCTCGGGTGGCCCCCTCCCCGTATGGAAAAGCGGGACCTGATCGCGGCGCTCCGCGATGCGAACGCGCTCCGGTTCGGCGAGTTCGAACTGGCACACGGCGGGACGAGTTCCTACTACGTCGACAAGTACCGCTTCGAGACGGACCCGGCGGCCCTGTCGGTCATCGCCCGGGCGTTCGCGGAACGCCTCCCCGATACCAAACTAGCAGGGGTCGCCCTCGGGGCAGTCCCCCTGGTGGTCGCCACGAGTCTCGAGACGAACCGGCCCTACGTGATCGCCCGAAAGAAGACGAAAGACTACGGGACGGCGAACCGAATCGAGGGCGACCTGGAGGCGGGAGAACGCGTGACGGTCGTCGAGGACGTCGCAACGACCGGACGGAGCGCACTGGAGGCCGTCCAGGCGCTCCGGGATGCGGGCGCCGAGGTGTCAGAGGTCTTCGTCGTCGTCGACCGGGAGGAGGGCGCGAGCGAACTGCTCGCGTCCGAGGGCGTCAGCCTCGAATCGCTCGTGACCGCCTCGGATCTGCTCGCTGACGAGGAGTGACCGCTCTCGTTCTGGCCCGGGGCCCGATTGACGGCCGTTGACGACGCTCGTAATGCGCGAGTGTGGTCCCTTCGTCGCGAGTACGTTCCGGGATATTCATAATTGTGGAATCGTGTATACCAGTCATGAATCGTGCGGAGAAGGCCGCCCTCCAGTTGCAGGCCGTCGAGATCCTCCGGAGTCTCAAGGAGACGCGGACGTACGACGAACTCGCAGCCGAAACCGGGTTACCCGCCGGTGATCTCAATCGATACGTCAACGGACACGTCCTCCCGGGAGCGGAACGGGCGAGAACCCTCGTTGCGGAGATGGGCTACCGAACCGTCAGGGAGGAACTCGAGGACCGGGTCGAGGTCGACGATGACGGGTACGTGGACAACTCCCGTATCGTGTTCGATCAGTCCTTCCTGAACCTCCTCGCGCCGGTGGCCGCCGAGCACTTCGACTTCGGGGTGCCCTCCGTCGTCTTGACCGCCGCAACGGACGGCATAACCACCGCGAGTGCCCTGGCGAGTTACTACGGCGCGCGCTGTGTCTACGCGAAGAAGGACAAAGAGACCGCCGTCGAGTCGTTTATCGAGGCCCGCCAGCGACTCGAATCGGGCATCGAGATCACCTACTACCTCCCCGAGTCCGCGCTCTCGAGTCGGGAGTCGGTGCTCGTCGTGGACGACCTGATACGGTCGGGCGAGACCCAGGAACTCCTGCTCGATATCGTCGACCGGGCACAGGCAGATCTCATCGGCGTCTTCACCCTCATCGCCGCCGGCAAAACCGGCATCGACCGCGCCAGACGACGGACCGATGCACCAGTCGAATCGTTGCTCAATCTGGAGTGAGCACTCGCTGTAAACAGGATTCCAGTCCGGACCTCGCTGTACGATTGCGGACCGTGTGTCTGTGAAACAACCGATTCGAGGACCGAATGAGAAGGGGTTGGACCGATACGGGACTGAACCGTGAAGCGACCGTATCTACTGTCCGTAAACGTGGGTAATAACTGTTAAGTGACGGTCGAAAATATGCTCGAACGTGGACAATGGTTGGGTGTGAAGCATGAGTGTCACCGAATCGATCACCGGGTACTTCGATCTCGCCGACCGGGACACGGACCTCGCGACCGAGTTCATCGCCGGGTTGACCACGTTTCTCACGATGAGTTACATCATCGTGGTCAACCCGGCGCTCCTGAGCATAGCAATCACGCCGGAGGGCGTCTCGGACCAGCGGGTCTTCCAGATGCTCGCCGTCGTCACCATCCTTTCGTCGGTCGCCGCGATGCTCGTCATGGCCTTCTACGCCGACCGGCCGTTCGGACTGGCACCGGGGATGGGACTCAACGCGTTCTTCGTTACCGTCGTCCTCTCGCCCACGCTCGGTGTGACGTGGCAGACGGCCCTCGCTGCCGTCTTCGTCGAGGGCGTGATCTTCATCGTTCTTACCCTCGTGGGGGCCCGGGAATACGTCATCAACCTCTTCCCCGAACCGGTAAAACTCGGGGTGGGTGCCGGTATCGGGCTCTTCCTCGCGTCCATCGGCCTCCAGTTCATGCGGCTCGTCGCCATCGACCCGGACACCATCGTGGTGCTGAGCCCTGTCCTCGCACAGGACCCCGTAGCGATCCTCTCGGTCGTCGGGATCCTCCTCACGTTCTATCTCTACGTCCGGGGAACCCGGGGCGCGATCGTCCTCGGCATCCTCATCACCGCGTTTCTCGGGTATCTGGCCGGGTGGCTCGGATTCCAGCCCTACGGCGGTCCACTCCCCCAGAAGGGACAGATCCTCGCCAAACCTGTGACGCTTGCCCCGGGAATCGATTCGATCACCTACGGTCCCGGGGCGTACGACATCGGCCCCCTCCTCGGCGCCTTCCTCGAGGGGTTCCAGCACGTCGAACCCGTCACGTTCGCGTTCGTCGTCTTCACGTTCTTCTTCGTCGACTTCTTCGACACCGCCGGAACCCTGACTGGACTGGGTCAGGAAGCCGGATTCCTCGACGAGAACGGTGAGTTCCCCGAGATGAACAAGCCGCTTCTCGCCGACGCCGTCGGGACGACGGTCGGCGGAATCCTCGGGACCTCGACGGTCACGACGTTCATCGAGTCCTCGACCGGTATCGAGGAGGGAGGACGGACCGGACTCACCGCCCTCTTCGTCGCCGTCTTCTTCCTGATCGCCCTGGCCGTCGTTCCCCTGGTCGGCGCCATCCCGTCCTTCGCGCCCTACGTGGCGCTCGTCATCGTGGCCGTGTTCATGGTCCGGAACGTGACGGACATCCAGTGGGACGACCCGGCACACGCCATCCCCGCCACCCTCACTATCGCCCTCATGCCGCTCACGAGTTCGATCGCGAATGGTATCGCCGCCGGTCTCCTGACGTACCCGATAGCCAAGGCCGGGCAGGGCGAAATCGAGGACGTTCGCGTCGGGCAGTGGATTCTGGCAGTACTGGTTGTCTTCTACTACTTCGTCCGGACGAACCTCCTGTTCTGAGGTCCCACGGTCGGCACGGGACTGTACAGATTGTACGATACTCCCACTGGAACCAATTCGATTCGTCGACCGGACCGAACGGGCGAATCCCACTCCAGGACGAAGCCGACACCAGAATTGCATCGACGCGAGTCCCCGGACGAGCGGGGAGTTGCGCCGGGAACGAGGATGCTTTCTGGTCACTATATAATATACTACCGGTGCGTGAGCGGCGGCTCCCAGCGGTGCATGAACGAAGTATATCAGAGATACCAGAACGAAGTCTACCAGGGGCATCTGAACAACCTCGTCCGTTACGCATACCCCCGTTAATCGTGCACAAACCGAACAAACGCGTGGTTTTCGGGGAAAACACTGTCCATAAGACACCTCACCCGGTAGACGCCGATATGGTAAAAAGACGACTCTACGTGCTTCCGGGGTGTCCCTACTGTCAGAAGGTCGAACGGGTCCTCGACGATCTCGACCTGGAGTACGAAGAGGTCATCGTGCCCTCCCAGCACGAGAAACGGACCGACGTGAAGGAGATAAGCGGCCAGACCGGCGTCCCGGTTCTCGTCGATCCGGAACACGGGATCGAGGGTATGAACGAAAGCGACGACATCGTCGAGTACCTTCGTTCGACCTACGCCCGGGCAGAGACCTGAACCGGGTCCAAACGGCGATTCACTGCTCGGGTTCGGCCCCCCGATCGCGGAGAAGGTCGCGGAATTCGTCGGGATCCTCGAGATCCTTGGCCTCGGAGCGCTCGATGATCGCCGTCCCGTCGATAGAGTCCCTCCCGGCGTCGTCGACGAAGTAGACCGACTTCGTCCGGGTCACGTGACCGAGCGAACTCATGATTCTCGCGCGCTTGACCGCAGCCTGGGTGAAGGACGAGTGTCCGGTCAGGAGGTTCTCGGTCCCCTTGTTGTCTTCCCCGACTGCGTTAAACGGGGCCCGTTCGGTGGGGTGGACCTCGAATCCGACCCGCCGGAGGACGGCCACGATCGGTTTGTCCTCCGGGGAAACCTCCGGGTCGGCCGGGGTCGGTTCGGCGTCCCGGATGTCCTCGGCGCCGTCGAGTACTGAAACCGAACTCGTGAGGTCGCGCTCGAAGAGTTCGTCGAGTTTGGCCGCGACCTCCACGCTCGCGTTCATCCCGTCCTCGTACTTCGAGACGGTCCGGCGGGAGACGCCGAGTTCGGAGGCGAGACGACCGAGACTCCAGTCTCGCTTTTCGCGCTCGTCGGCCAGGACGTCGCGGTCAATGTTCACGTAGAGACCCCCCGGTGCGGCGTAGATGAGGGGTTTCACGTCGTGGACGAACAGTTCCATCGCCGTGTCCGGGTTGAGGACCGGGACACCGTGGCGGAAGTAGACGACGCCCGGCTTGAGGTCCTCGTCGCGGGTCCGAAGTCCGATCACGATCGGCGTCCCGCGGAGGTACGTTCCCAACCGACGCATCTCCTGGCCCGTGGGGGCGTCGAAGGCGTCGATGTTCCCGAGGATCTTCACGAGCAGGAGGTCCCTCCCGCGCCTGGCGGCGAGGTCGAAACTCTTCGGCCGAGTCGAACACCGATCGCTCACCGTGAATCCCGCGTCCTCGAGCATCGCGGTTATGTTGTCGATGAGCGCCGACCGGGACATTACTGGACGATACGACGCTCATTATATAAATGGCTTGTGGGCACGTCTGAAGCGCAGGCTTGCGATTCGGTGGCCTGAACCACAAACAAGCAACTCAGTGGCGTTTAAGGGAAGCGCTCCCCAATTGCCCGTCGTGACCGTTCTCGGACTCGACGACACCGACTCCCGCGAACGCGGCATGTGCACCACCTACGTCGGCTATTCGGTCGCCTCGGCACTCCGGGACCGGGGCGCGCGGGTCCGCCAGTTGGGACTCCTCAGGCTCAATCCCGCCGTCGAACACAAGACCCGCGGGAACGCCGCCATCGCGGTTCACACCGACGCGGACACTGCGGTGGCGTTCGAGACCGGACGAGCGGTCCTCTCGGACCTGGCCGTAACCGACGACGAGCGCACACAGCCGGGGATGGTTGTGGCACCGGAGCCGGTCGAGTCACGCGTCGCCTCGTTCAGCCGCCGGGCCGTGCGGGAACTCCTCGACCTCGAGGAAGCCATCGAGATCATCGACACTGTGAACTACGAGCGCTTCGGTCTCGACGGCGGTCGCGGCCAGATCGGCGCCCTCGCGGCCGTCGGGGCCCACCTCGCGTTCGACGACTGGACGTACGAGTACATCGCCTACCGGAAGCCCGACGCGTGGGGAACCCCCCGGGCGGTCGAGGAGGCGTCCGTGTTCGAGGCCGCTGACGAGTACTACCCCGACGCCTGGGATACCGTCGACCGGGGCGAGGGCGAGGCGGTCTGTGTGCCGAACGCCCCGGGTCCCATCCTCTACGGGATCAGGGGCGACGATCCCGTTGCGGTCGCCGGGGTCGCGGCAGGGATCGAGTCCGAACCGGTCCACGGGCAGGCCCTCTTCGTCACCAACCAGGGCACCGACGCCCACCTCCAGGAGGCGTCCCTCGGGTCGGTGACCGAGGACAGCGCGTTCCGCGTCACCGGGACAGTCGTGGAAGCACCGGAAACCAGACCGGGAGGACACGTCTTCTTGACCGTCGGCGACGGGGACCACCGGCTTCGGTGTGTTGCCTTCGAACCGACAAAGCGGTTCAGAACCCACGTCAGGTCGCTCCGGGTCGGGGACGTGGTGACCGTCGCCGGCGAGGTAACGGATGAAACGCTCAAACTCGAGAAATTCGCTGTCAGATCACTCGAAACGACGAAACTCGAACCCCCCGATTGTCCGGACTGTGGGAACCGGATGGAGAGTGCCGGGGCGGGACAGGGCTACAGGTGTCGTGACTGTAAAACGAGGGCGGATTCGAAGGTCGAGCGGCCGATTTCCCGGGACCTCGAGACCGGGTGGTACGAGGTCCCCCCCTGTGCGAGACGCCACATCGCAAAGCCTCTCATCCGCGGGGGATTCGACGGGCCAGTTCATCCGGAACGCTGACAGGAGACGAACGCCGATGCGAACGGGGGCCCTCACCCGTCAAACGTGACAGAAGGGGTACCGGGCGGTCAGAAGTGCGAAACAGACGGATCGGGCGGTCACGAATCGATCGCCAATTCGTGCCGTTTCCGTCCGTCGTTTCGAGCCGTTTCGTGTGATTCAGGAGCGTCCGCCGTCTACCCGAAACCGTGCGACGGCCATCCCTCGACGCAATCCGTGGGTTCGACCGCGTGGTCTACGCCGTGGCCCTCGGACAACTCATCAACGTCTTCGGGTCCGGGATCGTCTATCCCTTCGCGACGGTCCACTTCCACCTCGAGGTCGGTATCGCGCTCTCGGTCGTGGGACTTGGCTTCCTCGCGAAGAACGTCACGACCGCCGTCGCGACCTCGATCGGTGGGTTTCTCTCGGACCGACAGGGCCGAAAGCCCGTCATGCTCGCAAGCATGGCGGGAAACGCCCTAACGCTCTCGGCCTTCGCGTTCGTTCCGGACCTGGCCCGGGCCGTCGGCGTCCTGACGCCGGGTTCCGCGTTCGTCCTCGTGGCCGCCGCCTCCGGGTTGACGGCCGGCCTCTATACCCCCGCAGCCCAGGCGTACACCGCGGACGCGACCGGTGACACGTCGCGCGACCAGGCGTTCTCCCTGCTCAAAGTCGCCAACAACGTCGGGTTCGGGACCGGATTCGTCGTCGGTGGACTCCTCTACCAGGTTGCGAACGTGGCCATCTTCATCGCCGACGGTGCGACCTCGGGCCTCGTCGCGATCCTTCTCCTGTTCTTCGTCCCGAAGCGGTTCGACAGAAACGAGGAATCCGCCGGGAGAAGCACGCTCGCCACCTGGCGCGGGGCGATCACTGACCGGCGCGTCCTCCATCTCGCCCTCCTCAACCTGGGCTTCGCCGTCCTCTACGCCCAGATGCGGACGACCATCCCGGTCGTCGCAGAGGAGCGAGTGGGACTCGATAGTGCCCAGTTGGGCACGCTCTTCGTGTTGAACCCGTTGACCCTCGTCCTCCTCCAGATCCCGGTCGTCGACGCGATTTCCGCCTGGCGGCGGACCCGGGGCCTTGTGCTCTCCGCGACGTTCTGGGCGCTCTCGATGGTGGCTGTCTGGCTCGTCTACCTGTCGGCGCCTGCATTCCTCCTCGGAGTACTCCTGGTCGGCGGCCACCTGGTCCTCAGGACGGTCGGCGAGGTCCTTCACTCCCCGCTCGTCACGTCCCTGATGAGCACCCTCGGGACCGTCGAGGAGCGTGGATCCCAACTCTCCGTACTCGAAGTCGCGAAACGACTGGGCTTCGGCGTCGGGTCCTTCGTGGGTGGCCTCTTCTTCGACTACGGCGTGTCGAACCTCCTCTGGCCGACGCTCGGACTGCTCGCGCTGGCGCTCCTCGTCGGAGTCCTCGCCCTCGAGCGTCACCTGACCCCGGCGGAGAACGGGGCGCTCACTGCGGGGGCCTGAGCTAACGGGGCCGGTGGGCCGGATCAGACGCGAATTCCAGACGAGCCGGGGTCCCGAGAATACCGATGGGGAACGCCGGAAGGCGATCCGTCGAGCATGGATCGGACTGCTTCGTTTTGAACGCACGGTCGATACCGAATCGGGGACGGCCGGACCATCAGGTCCGAGCGGATCGAAGTTTCCCTGGAGGGGTCCGGGTACCACATCACGAATCGGCGATCTGTCTGACCACAAAATTCATGTTATGACACCCCATACCGAAATATGGAGGAGGTGGTGTCACAGTCTACCGCACACGAGTCGGCAGCGACCTGACGGGGGGCATCGCCCACCGATCACTCGACATGCATTGTGCGACGTCGTAGACGCAGGCAGTCCCACCGGTAGAATACGCCACTTCCGTCCACATTGCCGACTGTGGGACTGTGTTTGCGCCGTCCGACGTCGTTTGGCGACGGAATGAGGATAGTACGAGAGTTTCATTGTGAGTGACGCCGTCAGCGACTGGGAAGTCCGAATTGCGGATTGTCGGGGCCTGTATGGCACAAAGAGACAGTGACGAATGGAGTATTAATTAGATGTACAATCAGTCACGAATGGAGTATTAATTAGATGTACAATCAGTCACGAATGGAGTATTAATTAGA
>JBDGTL010000021.1:0-28855 GCA_042216905.1 Halodesulfurarchaeum sp. | reverse complement strand
TGTACAATATATCATATAACCAATTTTATTGCCCAATATGTAATATAATTACAGGCGGTCCAGTATGGCGGCGGTGACGGATTCCGTCGTCCCGTCCCCACCCAGGTCGGGCGTTCGCGGACCCTCGGCGAGCGTGGCCTCCACGGCCGTGCGAACCCTGTCTCCGTCGTCGCCGTAGCCGAGATAGTCGAGGAGCATCGCGGCACTGAGGATGGCGGCCGTCGGATTGGCGATGCCCTCACCTGCGATGTCCGGCGCCGTCCCGTGGACGGGTTCGAAGAGGGCCCGTGCGGGCCCGATATTCGCGCTCGGGAGCAATCCCAGTCCACCGACGAGTCCGGCTGCGAGGTCCGAGAGGACGTCGCCGGCCAGGTTCGGGGTGACGATGACGTCGAACTCGTCCGGGTTCATGACCAGATGCATCGCGAGGGCATCCATCAACACGGATTTTGCAGTGAGTCCCCGGTCGTTCGCCACCGATTGAATGACGTCGAGAAACCGACCGTCTGTCTCCCGCATCACGTTCGACTTGTGCGCGACTGTGAAGCTGTCCACGTCCCGGTCGTCGACGTACTGGCAGGCGAACTCGGCGAGCCGTCGGGTCGCTGAATCGGTCACGACGCGGGTCAGCGTACTGACGTCGTCGGTGAGCCGACTCTCGTGACCGGCATAGACGCCCTCGGTGTTCTCTCTGAGGAACACCAGGTCGGTTTCCGGCTGGACGGCATCGACGCCCGGGTACGTCCGGGCCGGTCGGACGTTCACGTACGAGTCGACCGCGCCGCGAAGCGGGATGATGACGTCGGCGGCGGTCTCCCCCGCAGCGCCGAAGAGCGTCGCGTCGGACTGGGCGGCGAGACGCCTCGTCTCATCCGGCAGTGGATCGCCCCCGTCGGCAGCAACGTGATCCCCCGCATCACCGTCCAGAAATGTGAAGTTCGGACCCGCTTTTTCGAGGACGTCGGCAGCGGCAGGGAGGACCTCCTGTCCGATGCCGTCACCGGGAACGAGGAGGATTTCCTCAGGCATCGAGGTCCTCCGGGATTTCGTCGGCCCCGACGTAGGGGAGCGATCGTGCGGTTTCCCTGACCGCGTCGATGTTGGCCCGCATCACGGCGGCGGTGTCCCAGACACCCGAAAGCAACGCCTGTCGCGTTGCGGAGTCGATCGAGACCTCGACCGTCCTATCGCCGTACGTTACGGTCTCCGCCTCGACGTCGAGATCGATCGCTCCGTCGGGATGGTCCACGATCCAGTCCTGGAGTGCGGTAATCGCCTCGCGGTCCGCCGTCGCCGTGGGGATGCCGAGCGCGAGACAGTTGCCCGCGAAAATCTCGGCGAAGGACTCACCGATGATGGCGTCGATGCCCCATCGCATGAGCGCCTGGGGGGCGTGTTCTCGTGAGGAGCCACTCCCGAAGTTGGCGTTGACCGCCAGTATCGACGCGTCCCGGAAGCGGTCCTGATTGAATGGATGGTCCGTGGGTTCGCCGTCGTCGTCGAAGCGCTTGTCGTAGAAGGCATAGCGGCCGAGTCCGTCGAAAGTGACCACCTTCATGAACCGCGCCGGGATGATCTGGTCGGTGTCGATGTCGTTCCCACGAATCGGGACGCCAGTCCCCGTCACCGATTCGATCGTGGGCGCTGGCTGGTCGTCGCTCATCCCCACAACACCACCCGTATCGCACTGACCCAACCACCTGAATCGTCTCGTGAGTTCTCGAGAATCATGCCGTCGACACCTCCGGCAACGACCGGACGTCGGTGACCTCGCCGGTCACCGCGGCCGCGACCACCATCTTCGGGCTCATGAGGACGGTCCGACCGTCCGGACTTCCCTGTCGACCGATGAAATTGCGGTTCGACGAGGATGCCGAGACCTCCGGCCCCTCGAGTTGGTCGTCGTTCATCCCAAGACACATCGAACAGCCGGCCTCGCGCCAGTCGAAGCCGGCCTCGCGAAATATCGTATCCAGGCCGGCCTCCTCGGCTCTGGCCTTGACGCGCTGGCTCCCCGGGACCACGAGCCCCCTGACGTCGGGGTGGAGTTCCCGGCCGCGAAGGACCTCGGCCGCCTGCGCGAGATCGGAGTACCTGGCGTTCGTACAGGATCCGAGGAATGCAACGTCGATCTCGTAGCCGGCCATGGTGTCGCCGGGTTCGACGTCCATATGCTCGTAGGCCCGCTCCGCGACATCGCGTTCGTCCTCGGGAAGGTCCTCCGGCGCTGGGATCGGTTCGTCCACGCCGACGACCTGTCCCGGCGTGATTCCCCAGGTAACCGAGGGTTCGATGGCGGAGCCGTCGATTTCGACCACGTCGTCGTAGGTCGCCTCCGGGTCCGAGCGGATGGACTCCCAGTACTGCTTCAGTTCCTCGAAGTCCTCGCCCTCGGGAATGGCCTCCCGGCCCCGGAGATAGTCGTAGGTGGTCTCGTCCGGGTTGACGTACCCGGCCCGAGCGCCACCCTCGATCGACATGTTACAGATGGTCATGCGCTCGTGCATGTCCATCGACTCGACGACGTCACCACCGTACTCGTAGACGTAGCCGACGCCGCCGTCGGTACCGAGTTTCCGGATGATCGTGAGGATGACGTCCTTCGCCGTGACGCCCAATCCGAGTTCGCCGGTCACCTCGATCCGGCGGACCTTCTGTTTCTCCATCGCGACCGACTGGGTGGCGAGCACGTCGCGGATCTGGCTCGTGCCGATCCCGAACGCGAGCGCCCCGAAGGCGCCGTGGGTCGCCGTGTGGCTGTCGCCGCACACGATGGTCATCCCGGGCTGCGTGAGGCCCTTCTCGGGACCGATGACGTGGACGATTCCTTGATCGTCGCTCCGGGGCCCGGAAAAGCGGATGCCCGCGTCCCCGACGTTCGTCTCGAGTTCCGAGAGCATCGTCTCGGCTGCCTCGTCGTCGAAGGGCCGGTCACGGTCGTCGGTCGGGACGATGTGGTCAACCGTGGCGTGTGTCCGCTCCGGGAAGGCCACCTCGAGGTCGCGTTCCCTGAGCATCCCGAAGGCCTGTGGACTGGTCACTTCGTGGATAAGGTGCAATCCCACGAACAACTGGTCCTGGCCCGTCGGGAGGGAGTCGACGGTGTGTCGCTCCCAGACCGAATCGTACAGGGTACCCTCGCTCATACCCCTTCAGCCTCGCTCGATCGATGACGGGGGAAGTCAGTCATCCCCCGGTACCTCGGCCGCGTTCTCCTCGGCCTCGTCGGCCCAGGCGAACATCGCCCGGAGTCGACCGCCGACGTCCTCGATCTGGTGGTCCAGTTCGGCCTGTCGACGACGCCGGTAGGCGGGACGGCCGGCCTGGTTCTCGTTGATCCATTCGCGGGCGAATTCGCCGTTCTGGACGTCCTCGAGGATCTCCTCCATGTTCTCTCGGACCGTCTCGTCGACGATCTCCTCGCCACGGGTGAGGCCCCCGTATTCGGCGGTGTAGGAGACCGAATCCCACATCTCCTCGAGACCACCCTCGTACATGAGGTCCACAATGAGTTTGAGTTCGTTGAGGACTTCGAAGTACGCCATCTCCGGGCTGTACCCGTTCTCCACCAGCACCTCGAAACCGTTCTTGATGAGGCTCGTCACGCCGCCGCACAGGACGGCCTGCTCGCCGAAGAGGTCGGATTCTGTCTCCTCGGTGAAGGTAGTCTCGATGACACCGGCCCGGGCACAGCCAATGGCCTGCGCGTAGGCGAGGGCCTCGTCCCGCGCCTCGCCAGTCGAGTCCTGGTAAATGGCCAGAAGCGCCGGGGTTCCCTCGCCGGCCTCGTAATTCCGGCGGACGAGGTGGCCCGGGCTCTTCGGGGCCACCATGGTCACGTCGACGTCCTCGGGGGGTTCGATCTGGCCGTAGTGGATGTTGAAGCCATGCGCGAACTGGAGGGTGTCCCCAGCCTCCAGTTCCGGTTCGACCTGTTCGTACACCGTCGGCTGGATGTTGTCCGGGACCAGCATCGAGACGACGTCCGCGTCGGCCGCGGCCTCCTTGGGGGTCCTGACCTCGAGTCCAGCCTCGCGGACGTCCTCGCGGGAAGAGGAGTCGGAGTGGAGGCCGACGATGACGTCCACGCCACTGTCGTCGAGGTTCCGTGCGTGGGCGTGGCCCTGACTGCCGTATCCGATCACGGCAACCGTCTTGTCCTCGATATACGAACTGTTCGCGTCTTCGTCGTGATACACCGGTCGGGTGAATTCGTCGTCTGTCATGCTGTAGATCGTGTTCCTGTCGCAAGTGCGGCGGTCCCTGTCCGGGCCACCTCTCGTACGCCGAACTGTTCGAACGCCCTGATCGCGGCGTCGATCGCTTCTTCCGTGCCCGTGAGTTCCACGGTGATCACCTGGTCGTCGGCCAGGACGGCTTCACCGCCGTACATCTCCGCGACCGCGGAGACACCGGACGGGTTCGAGCCGTCGACCTTGATGAGCGCGAGTTCGCGCTCGGTCGCGCCCTTCACCTCCCTGACCGACCGGGTGTGGACCTCTTTTCTGAGCTGTCGTTTGACCTGCTCGATGTCCGTCTCCTCTTCTTCGACCACGATAGTCATCCGGGCCCTGCCCTCGTCTGTCGTGGGTCCCACCGTCAGGCTTTCGATGTTATACTGGCGACGGGCGAATAACCCCGATATCTTGGCGAGAACCCCCGGTTCGTGATCCACCAGGGCGGAGATGACCGCCCGCCGCGGTTCCTGCTCGACGGCCCGCTCCGGGTCGATCCTGATGCCCTGGGAGTTCCGCCGGCCGCTCGGCTGCTCGCGTTCCTCGGGTGCGGGACCGCTCAACTCCCCCGACATCAGAGGTGTCCCTCCTCGAGGGCGAATCCAGCGTTGTCCCCACCGCTTGGAACCATCGGGAAGACGTCCTCCTCGGGGTCGACCCGGAAGTCGATGACCGAGGGGCCGTCGTAGGCCCGGGCCTCTTCGATAACGTCGGGCACCTCGTCGTAGCTCATCGCCGTGAAGCCCTTCGCGCCGTAGGCCTCCGCGAGCTGGGCCAGGTCTGGGCCCCAGTCCCACTTGCTCTCGTAGCGCCGTTCCTCGTAGAAGGCGTCCTGCCACTGGCGGATCATCCCGACGTATCCGTTGTTGAGGATGACGACCGTGAAGTCGAGTTCCTCGCGGACGGCCGGGGAGAGTGCGTGACTCGTCATCATGAACGAACCGTCACCCTCGAAGGTCACGACCTCCTGCTCCGGCGCCGCGAGTTTGGCCCCGACCGCGGCGGGAGTGCCATAGCCCATCGCCCCGAGACCGTTCGAGGAGACCCAGGTCCGGGGTTCGGTGAAGGTCCAGTACTGGAGTGCCCACATCTGGTGCTGCCCGACCCCGGTCGTGACGATGGCGTCGTCGTCGGCCGCCTCGTCGAACGCCTCCACGACGAACTGGGGTTTGAGCGGTTTGTCCCGGGGGGCGTCGTAGTGCATCGGGTATTCGTCCTTCCAGGTCCGCACCTGTTCGAGCCACGCATCGGCGTCTGGGGTCGCGGGCATCGCGGTGTGCAATTGCTGGAGGACCGTCGCCGCGTCCCCGACGAGCGGGTAATCGGCGTGAATGTTCTTCGATATTTCCGCCGGGTCGATGTCGACGTGGACGACCTCGGCCTCGGGGGCGAAGGTCTCGATGGACCCGGTCAGGCGGTCGTCGAACCGGGTACCAACGCCCAGGAGCACGTCGCAGTGACTCACCGCCATGTTCGCGAAGCCCGTCCCGTGCATGCCGGCCATCCCCAGGGAGAGTTCGTGGTCCTCGGGGAAGGAGCCGAGGCCGGGCATCGTCGTCACCACCGGGATCTCGTACTCCATCGCGAAGCGACGGAGTTCCGGGCTCGCATCGCCCTTGATAACGCCGCCGCCGGCCACGATGACCGGCTTTTCGCCGTTTGCGAGCGCAGTTGCCGCCTCGTCGACGGCAGCCGTATCGGCTTCCTCCTGTGGTGCGTCGTAGCGTTCAGGCACCTCCGGTGGTGACGGTTCGACGGAGGTTTCGCCCTTCGTTACGTCCTTTGGCAGGTCGACGAGGGTCGGTCCCTGTCGGCCCTGCTTGGCGAGGGCGAAGGCCGTTCCGACGTCGCGTCCGACGGTATCCGAACTGGTCGAGAAGTAATTCGCCTTCGTGATGGGGGCGGTGATGCCCATCGTGTTCGTCTCCTGGAATGCGTCGTTCCCGACCATCTCCTGGGGAACCTGGCCCGTGAGCGCGATCACCGGGTCCGAGTCGAGGTTCGCGTCGGCGATTCCCGTCGTGAGATTCGTCGCTCCCGGGCCGGACGTGGCCATGGCAACGCCGGGTTCGCCTAAGACGATCCCGTAGGCGTCCGCGGCGTGTGCGGCCCCCTGCTCGTGGGCCATCGAGACGTGGTGGATGTCCGAGTCGTGAAGTGCGTCGTAGACGGGCATGATGGCACCGCCCTGGATGCCGAAGGCCGTCGTGACGCCGGCTTCCTCGAGGGCAGCAATTACCGCCTGTGCACCGTTCTGGACTGTCGTTTCCTCCTCGTCCTGTTCCTCGTGGTCGTCGGGTTTGGGTCGTTGTTCGCTCATCGATACCTCCGTCGGTCGGGTTCGCGTGTGGAAACTGGCATACTGTGGTTCATACTGTGATTCGATTTCGGGTCGCCGCGGTTGACTGGCAGTTCACGTCTCGGGGAAATGCGTCGGACCAGGGGTGAAAATGATGGAGTGCGGGGCTCAGGCCCCTACGATCGCCCCGAGTACCGCGACGGTCCCACGGGTCTTCGCGAGTGAACCCGTCGGCCTGACGCGAGTCTGCATCGTACGTGTACGAACGAAACTCCGCGTATTTATCATTTGTGGTCCGACGGACGGTGTCCCCCCACGGGTGTCGTTCGGAGAGGCATAATTCGTCCCGAAACTGACCATTCGTCCGTCCGATCCGACTGCGGGCGTCGCCCTCTTCTCCCACGCGTTTTCGAAACGCGGGGAGGATCGGCATTTCAGACACACGACGCCGGGGGGTGAGAACCGCGAAGAACAGGCCGGGGATGATCAGGCCCCGAGAGAACGGGCCCCGGGAGAACGGACCTCGAAAGAACGGGCTTCGAGAGAACGGGGCCCGGGAGAGCAAGCCCCGGGAGAACCCGATCCCCCGGTGTCGCCCCGGAACGTCTCTGCTGCTTCGTCATCGTGGGGGGTGAAACGTCGTTGGAGAATTAAACCTTTCTCCCTGACAGGTCGGCTTCCACGAACGAAAGGTCCGGGCGACGGCCCCGATCGACCGTCCTGCAAACGCGGAGAGGGACAGTCTAGAATGGTGGCCCTGGTCGACCTGGATAGCGTCGGGCGACTGGTCGAGAGGTATTTTACGGTCGTATCGGGTACCATACCAGTGCATGCACCGACCCGGTGGTCGAGAAACCGACGACACCCGGGTACTCGTGGTCGGCGGAGGTGTCGTGGGATGTGCAATCGCTTCGGCCCTGTCCCCGGCCGTCGCCGTCACCCTCGTGGAGCGGGATCGGATCGGTGCCGGGACCACCGCGAGGGCCGCCGGAGAGGTGACGATGACGTCGTCCTACCCTGATTATCCCGCCATCGCCGACCACGCGAACTCGTTCTTCCGCGAGCAAAGCGGTCCCAGTACCTTCGACTTCACCGAGCGCGAGAGCGTCGAGTTCGTTCCCCCGGACCGCCTCGGGGAATCCCGGCGGCGCGTCGACCGACTGACCGCAGAGGGGGTCCCGATATCGTTCCTCGGCGGCGTCGACGCCTCGATCGAGTATCCGCAACTCGACCTCGGGGAGGTCGCCGGCCTGATACGCCACGAGGAGGCGGGGTTCCTCGATCCGGAGCGGGTGACCGGCTCCCTGGCCCGCCGGGCGAGCGAGCGAGGGGCCACGATCGAGACAGGAACGACGGTAACAGGTCTCCGTGCCTCTGACAGTCAGATCCGCGGGGTCGAGACCGAACGTGGGACCCTCGACGCCGACGTCGTGATCGTCGCCGCAGGCTGGCGGACACCTCGATTGCTCGGAGAGGGCGTGAGCCGATTCCTCACGCCGTATCGAACACAGGCAGTGCTCCTCTCGCTTTCGAACCGCTCCGATACGTCTCGCCCGCTTCCGATGGGGTGGATTCCCGAAGACGGGCTCTATTTCCGACCGATGGGCGACCGGCAGGTCCTGGTTGGTGGCTGGGCGGCGGCCGTCGAGGACCCGGGGAAAGCGAGCAGGACGGCCGATGCGTCGTTTCGCCAGCACGTCGCATCGACGATTCCAAAGCGCCTCGAAGACACGTCAGGCGCCCGGCTCGTCGATGGATGGGCCGGGGTTGATCTCGCGACGCCGGACACCAGGCCGATCATCGACCGGGCACCGTCGGCTCCAACCGGAGTCCTCGTCGCGAGCGGATTCCACGGCCGGGGTGTCATGACAGCGCCGGTCGCCGGCACGGCGATCAGATCGATTGTCCTGGGTGAGTCGGCGCCGTTCCCGCTCGAGCCCTTCGCCCTCGACAGATTCGCCGACCAATCACCGGAGTTCCCGTTCGTCAGCGAAAGTCCGGGAAATCGACCGGAAGACGAGTCAGAGCTGTAAACAAACGCGATACCGAAACCATCCGATCAGTCTCCTTCGATCTGTGAGTCGGGACCGTATCCTTCATCATCGATAACGTTAATATATAATATATGTAATATTTGTTTACAGTGAGATATTGCGTTACACGGGCTCACACTCTGTATATCATGATTTAATCGGCGCATTATATAAGAAACGAAATACTTATTCCGACGGGTCGTATAGGACGAATTGCAATGAACGCACGTAGCCAACTCATCGCGTACGGAAGAGAATTCGAATCGAACACCACCTTCGCCGAACTCGTCGCAAAACTCTCCGCCGACTTCGTAACCGAGGCCGAGGCGCCGAACCGAATTCACGGCTAAATCTGCTCTCGACGACGATCCAGCCGGTCAGGGATTGAGGTATTTTTACTGTATCCGACGTGCGGAGTGTATTGTATCCCCCGCGCGGAGTGTTTACTGTATCCCCCGCGCGGATGTATTGTATCCCCCGCGCGGAGCGACCAGGCCCAAAATAGCGGGGGCGGTGCGTCTTCGTGTGACGTTCCACGGTAAAACGGGGAGACATCCCACCTCCTATACTGAGATTCAAAAATAATCAGATATCCTGGCGAATCGAAAGAGCGGGCGTAGCGAGCGAGCGGGGGTAGTTTACGCGAGAAAGACGTGTCTCGGTCGGTCGACGAGGACGTCTCGGCCCCAGGAGACCGTCTCGGCGAATTCGTCGGAGCGGAAGAAGGACATCGCGTCCTCCCGGGAATCCCATCGACTCGCGATGAACATGTCGTTCTCGTCCCGTCTGTTGACGAGGAGTGAGGTATCACGGTGTCCGGACATCCCCTCGAGTGCATCGACCACGTCGTCGAACGTGTCGAGGAAGTCCTCGCGGTGTTCCGGTTTCACGGTGTAGAACATCCCCATCGTTCCCCACCCCTCCTCAGCACCAGTTCCGCGCCCGACGACATCCGGGAGGTCGGCAAGAAACCCACTCGCCGTGTCCGCGGCCGACTCCGTCTCCCAGATGCTGACGACCGCGGCCGGGCCGTTCCCGCGGTTCTCGTAGACGGCGGTCGTGACGTGCGTGTCGTAGTGGTCGAAATTCGATCGAAGGCCGTCGACCTCCTCCGCGAGGGTGTCGACGTCGGCGTCCGAGTAAAGCGCAAGCGCGTAAACGTCCTCGCCGTGTGGTTGTCCCGCGTACACGTCCAGATCGGCTAATGCGTCCCGGACTGGTTCCGCGCCTTCATCGTCCGTTTCGCTTTCGTCACCGCGTTCGCCCCGTCCGTGGCCGAGCGACGGCTCGGCCTCACCCGTCGGGACGGACTCGCCGGCCATGTACGCCGCCAGATCCGACGGGGGGAACCGACGACCCGTGTAGAACCGGCCGAACTCGGCGTACTTGCTCGTCGCCTCGTCGAAGCGCATATCGTAGACGATGTCCTTGAGGTGGGTCGCCTCCGTCCCGAACAGGGTCACGCCCCACTCCCAGTCGTCAAAGCCCATCGAGGAAGAGACGATCTGGGTCACCGACCCCGCGTAGTCTTTCCCCGTCTCGCCGTGTTCTTCCATCATCTCCGCACGCTCCTCGAAGGGGAGTTCGTACCAGTTGTACGTCGGATCCCGGCGCTTCGACATGGGGTAGAACGAGAGGTACACGTCCGTCGGAACGGTCGGGTACTGCTTCGTCTGCATGTACCGCCGGACCCCGGCGTCCACTGACTCGGGGTCCTCGAAGTACTCGGGAGCAGTGTATCCACCGATTTCGGTGACCGAGACGTACGAGTCAGATTGCTCGGTGAACGACGCGAAGTCCGTTCCGTCGAAGGTCCGTTCGGCCCGTTCGACCTCGTCGAGCGTCGGTCTGAGGTGAAAGACGAGGAGGTCGGCCTTGTGGCCGGCGATCGTGAATATCGCCGTCTCTCCCGATTCCAGGTCGGTGCGCTCTTCGAGGTAGGACCGTCCTGCATCCAGTGCCTCCTGGCGACGCCGGTCGGGGGCCTCCCGCCACGCGTCCCAGTCGATGCGCCGGAAATCGTGGAGGACGAAGTACCCCTCGTCGGTCCGTGGGGGGTCTGGCATAGTCGGGTTACTGGTCGGGTGATTAAGGGCCTTTCCGGTGTGACTTCCCCTGCCCCGACCGAAACGTTCAGGAGACGGACTCCTGTCGGAATGGCCCGGTGGGCAGTGAGGTCTGGCGGACCGGGTGGTTCTTGAGATCGAAGTGATGATTTCGGAGATGCTCCGGGGAGAACCGGTTCGACCCCGAGAAACCTGGCTCGGCCCCTCCCTCGGCCCCCACCTCACCCCTCACCCCCCTGCCAACCTCGTAGGAATCTGCTCGCACCTTTATTACAGTGTACGAGTGATATACGACAATACGACAAATATGTCATCTGGAAGTCACAATGGGGCCGCGATCGGTGAGGACGTCCAGTCGGTCGCCCTCCAACGGAGTCTGTCCCACCTGGAACGTGACGCCACCGCGGTACTCCCGGCGTTACAGGCGGTCCAGAACGCCTTCGGCTACCTTCCAGAGTCCGCCCTCGAGTACGTCGCGGCGGAGTTCGACACGCCCCTGTCTCAGGTGGTGGGGATCGCCACCTTCTACGAGCAGTTCGCTCTCGAACCGCAGGGCGAGCACACGATCCGCGTCTGTACCGGCACAGCCTGTCACGTCAACGGCTCCGCGGACGTCCTCGACACCTATCGCCAGGAACTCGGCGTCAACCCGGGCGAGGTGACCGAGGATGGAACCTACACCCTCGCCGAAGTCAGGTGCGTGGGCGCCTGCAGTCTGGCCCCCGTCGTCATGATCGACGACGAGACGTTCGCCGACGTGAACCCAGATGACGCGATGGCGCTCCTGGAGGAGGACGAATGAGCGTCGAGACCCCGATCACCACGCGCCCAGAACTGGAGGACCTGGCGGATGTCGGTCGGGAATCGCTGTATCCCGACGAACTGAAGGTCCTCGTGGGCCGGGCGTCCTGTGGCAAAGCGGCCGGGGCCGACGACGCCTTCGACGCGCTCGAGCAGACCGTCGCCGACGCAGAAGAGATCACGGTCGAAAGTACCGGCTGTCTCGGGTTCTGTGCCAGAGAGCCCCTCGTCGAGGTCGTGTATCCCGACGGTCGTGGAATCGTTTACGAGGACGTCCGTCACGAGGCAGCCGTCGAACTCGGCGAGGCGTTGATAGCGGGCCGTGATCCCTCGGGAGTGTCCGTTCTCGGCGTCCGATCGCACGACGATAATACATCGATTCCGTCCGACCAGATCGAGGACGCTGACGGGAGCGCGACCGAACTCTCGACACTCGATTTCTACGCAAACCAGGAACGGATCGTCCTCCGGAACGCCGGATTGATCGATCCGGAAAGCGTCGCGGAATACGTCGCTCGGGGCGGCTATTTCCCGCTGTGGGACGCCCTCCACGGGTTCTCTCCCGAGGAAGTGATCGAGGAAATCCAGGCGTCGAATCTCCGCGGTCGCGGGGGTGCCGGGTTCCCGACCGGGCTCAAGTGGGAGTTGACCAGGAACGCGAGCGGCGAGGAGAAATACGTCATCTGCAATGCCGACGAGGGGGATCCAGGCGCGTACATGGACCGATCGGTCCTGGAAAGTGACCCATTTGCAGTCATCGAAGGGATGACCATCGGCGGGTTCGCCATCGGGGCGGAAACAGGGATCGTGTTCGTCCGGGCCGAATACCCACTCGCTATCCGACGCCTCGAGGAGGCGATCGAAGCGGCACGGGAATACGGCCTGCTCGGCGAGGACATACTGGGGACCGGCGTCGACTTCGACGTCGAGATCAAGGAGGGAGCGGGCGCGTTCGTCGCCGGCGAGGAGACCGCACTCATCAAGTCAATCGAGTCGAAACGCGGCGAACCGGAGCCTAGACCGCCGTATCCGGCCGAGTCCGGGCTGTACGGACAACCGACCAACATCAACAACGTGGAAACGTGGGCGAACGTTCCCCGGATCGTCGAGCACGGCGCGTCGTGGTTCGACGACATCGGGACCGAGGCGAGTTCCGGGACGAAAGTCTTCTCGCTGACCGGTGACCTCGACAACACCGGACTCGTCGAGGTCCCGATGGGCACGAGCATCGAAGAAATCGTCTACGAAATCGGCGGGGCCGATCCGGGTTCAATCAAGGCGGTCCAGACCGGGGGGCCGTCCGGTGGCTGCATCGCCACCGAGCGGTTCGAGACGCCGGTCGACTACGATTCGCTCCAGGACGTCGGTTCGATCATGGGATCGGGTGGGATGATCGTCATGGACCAGGATACCTGCATGGTCGAGGTCGCGCGGTATTTCCTCTCGTTCACCCAGGAGGAGTCCTGTGGCAAGTGTCCGCCGTGTCGCATCGGGACCAAACACATGCTCGACATCCTCGAAACCCTGACCGAAGGACGGGGGTCGGAGGCGGACATCGAGCGACTCGAGGAGCTTTCCACCTACGTCGCCGAGAGTTCGCTGTGTGGACTGGGCCAGACCGCGCCCACACCGGTCGAATCGACCCTCCGCTACTTCCGATCGGAATACGAGGCCCATCTCGACGGGGAGTGTCCCGCGGGGGAATGCGTTTCCGGGGCAACCCACGACCAGGCGGCGGAACTCGGGGGTGAGGACGTATGAGCCAGGCCACAGAGTCGATCACGGTCGAGATCGATGGCCGCACGATCGATGCCCGCCCGGACCAGACGGTCCTCGAGGTCGCACGGGAGCACGACATCGACGTCCCGACGCTCTGTCACATGGACGAACTCGAACCCACCGCGGCCTGCCGGACCTGCCTGGTTGAGAACCAGGAGACAGGAGACCTCGCCGCGGCGTGCGCCCAACCAGTCGAGGACGGACTCTCGATCGAGACACACAACGACCGCCTCTATGACTCGCGGCGGACGACCATCGAACTCCTCCTCGAGGAGAACTGCGTCGACTGTCTCACCTGCGAAAAACGGGGCGATTGCGAACTCGCCGACCTCGCCTACGAGTACGACGTCGACCTCACCGAGTACGGGGGCGAGGGAAGTCCGTTCCCGACGATGGACGACAACCCCTACTTCGAACTGGATCACGACAAGTGCATCCTGTGTGGGCGATGTGTTCGCACCTGCGAGGAGATCCGGTTCAATTCGGCCATCGGGACGTACGGTCGGGGGATGGAAACGCGGGTCGGCCCGCCGCTCGGGCGATCGCTGACCGACGGCCCCTGTGAGTTCTGCGGCGATTGCGTCGACGCGTGTCCGACCGACGCCCTCGTCGCCAAAGACCGGATTGGAAGAGGGCGGGAGTCCGACCTCGAGACGACGGAAACGATCTGTGCGTACTGCGGGGTCGGCTGTCGACTCGAATTGAAGACCGACGGGAACGAGATCGTCGACGTCTCGCCCCTCGACGACCCGGATTCGGCACCGGCGAACGGCCGGCGCCTCTGTGTCAAGGGACGCTTCGGGTTCGACTTCGTGAACGACGAGGAGCGCCTCGAGCACCCGTTGATCAAGGAGGGCGGGGAGTTCCGCGAGGCGACCTGGGAGGAGGCCCTCGAATACACCGCCGAGAACCTCCAGTCCATCGCCGACGAGCACGGGGCTGACGCCATCGCCACGCTCGCCTCGGCGACCTGCACGAACGAGGAGAACTACGTCTTCCAGAAGTTCGTCCGGTCGAGCCTGGGAACGAACAACGTCGATCACTGTGCCCGGCTCTGTCACGCCTCGACGGTGGCCGGCCTGGGGCAGGCCTTCGGCAGCGGGGCGATGACGAACTCGATCGAGGAAATCCAGGACGCCGATGTGATCCTGGTCACCGGGTCGAACACCACGGAGGCACACCCGGTGATCGGTCGGGAGATAATCGAGGCGTCACGAAACGGCGCCACGCTCGTCGTCGTCGACCCGCGAGAGATCAAACTCGCCCGGGAGGCCGACATCCATCTCCGACAACGGTCCGGCTCCGACGTGGCCTGGATCATGTCCCTCGTCTCCACCATCATCGAGGAGGACCGATACGACGAGACGTTCGTCGAGGACCGGACCGAGGGCTTCGAGGAACTGAGGGACGCGGCCGCCGAGATGCCTCCCGAGCGGGCGGCGGACGTCACGGGAATCGACGAGTCGGACCTCCGCGAGGTGGCCCGGATTTACGCGGAGGCCGATCGCGCGATGCAGTTCTACGCGATGGGCATCACCCAGCACTCCAACGGGACCGACAACGTCCTCGCGCTGGCGAACCTCGCGATGCTCACCGGCAACGTCGGGAAGCGGGCGACGGGCGTCAATCCGCTCCGCGGGCAAAACAACGTCCAGGGCGCCTGCGACCTGGGCGCCCTCCCGGACGTTCACACCGGATACCGCGACGTGGCAGACCCCGAGACGAACGAGGCGTTCGAGGCACACTGGGGGACGGACCTTCCGACCGACCCGGGGCTGACCGTCGTCGAGATGTTCGACGCGGCACGGTTCGACCGCGTCAAGGGGATGTACGTCATGGGCGAGAACCCGCTGGTGAGCGACCCACATCTCCGACACGTCGAGGAGGGCGTGGAGAACCTCGACTTCCTGGTCGTCCAGGACATCTTCCTCTCGGATACCGCGGAGTACGCCGACGTCGTTCTCCCTGCTGCCAGTTTCGCGGAGAAAGACGGGACCTTCACGAACACCGAGCGGCGGGTCCAGGCCGTGAACCAGGCCATCGATCCAATCGGAGAATCCAAACCAGACTGGCAAATCGTCGCGGAACTCAGCCAGCACTTCGAGTATTCGATGGACTACGAGAACGTCGAGGAGATAACCCGCGAGATCGCCGAGGTAACTCCGATGTACGGCGGGATCGTTCCAGAGAGGATCGACGAACGGGGAATCCAGTGGCCGAGTCTCGACGAGGACCACCCCGGGACACCGATTCTCCACGAGGGTGAATTCGCCCAGGGTCTCGGGTCGTTCGCCCCAGTCCGTCACCGAGATCCGGACGAGATCCCGGACGAGGACTTCCCATTCCGCCTGACGACCGGTCGGATCCTCTATCACTTCCACACCAGGACGATGACGGGACGCTCGCGGCCACTCACCGAGCACGTACCCGACCCGTACGTCGAGGTCCATCCCGACGACGCGGACGCGCTATCGATCGAGGACGGGGAATCCGTTCGAGTCTCCTCGCCCCGTGGCTCGATCGAGATACCGGTCTTCACGACCGACCGGGTTCCCACCGGGACGATATTCATCCCGTTTCACTTCGCCGAGGCGGCCGCCAATCGCCTGACGAATCCGACGCTCGATCCGGCGAGCAAGATTCCGGAACTCAAGGTATCGAAGGCAAAAATCGAATCGATCGAGTAGGGCAGAGGATTATTTACAATTTCCAATGTGAAAGTAAAATAATAAAATTTGGTGATATATGTATTATTACTATTGCTATTTGTTAAAATTTTAAATATTCGAAATGATGCTAAAAAATATTGAAGTATATAAATAAATAGTTTGTATATGTGATCAAAATAGGATTGTGACGAATAAATTATATAAATTATGATGCTATACTACAATATGACACTAGAATTAAAATTAATAATATGGTAAAACCATACTAGATATAATGCTGAAAGTATACGAGATATACCATAAATTGCTTCTAAAGTATACAAGAGTGTACATTATATAAATTTTTGCCAATAACAAATATAATACATAAACAATTGTACGACTAAATTGCCACTTCGGCCGAGTGCGCACACCAATTCCTGCCTTCCTCATTCGATACACGAAGGAAACAAGAGAGAACCCACGGTTCGTCGAAGTCTCGACTCTCCTCGTCCGATTGAGTCCCAGAACCCCCGTTCCATGCCATCCAGGAGCGAATTTATCGAAGGAATCGCGGCCCGAACAACATCAACAGGAGGCTGACGAGCATCGTGATTCCGACGGCGGTCGTGACCGTCCTGGCGGCCAACTGCCGGTTGGAGACCGGTAGGCGCGAGACGGCGGACTCCGACATCATCCGGAGCAGGTGGCCGCCGTCGAGCGGGAAGGCCGGGATGCAGTTGAAGAAGGCCAGGTTGAGGTTGATCCACCCGGTCCAGAACAGCGCGTTCGCGAGGAGGAAGACTGCATCACCGAGGAAGGCGAGTGGGCCAGTGACAGTGAAGAATTGGAGATTCCAGCCGACGAATCCCGCGAAGTTGTACTCGAGGCCACTCATACCGATCGTGCCGACGAAGGGGAGGACGAGGCTGAACCCGATCGCACGGACAAATCCTGTGAGACCCCCGCCCGTTGCTCCGCCGCTCAGTATCATCTGGTACGCCGACGCCGGGTACAACCTCGTCCCGAAATCCGAGACCACCATGCCGCTTATCCCCCGGTAGACGCGAACGCCGAGATAACTCGACCCATCTACCTGTTCGCCGAGGGTGACAGTGTACATAGCGGGTGTCCCATTCGTAAAGGCCCGGACAGTCACCGTCTCACCCGGGGCGTGCTGGGCGAGAACCTGCCTGAGGGAGGACTGCGAGGTCACCCGCTGGCCCGCGATCCGGGTGACGATCGTCTCTGTGCCGACGGGCATTCCGCCCGCTGCTGCCGGTCCACCCTCGGTCGGGATCACCAGGGCCCCCGCGGGGCCGGTCACGGTATCACCGTCCGCCGTCCGGAGCGTGACGATAGTCCGATTCCCGAGGGCGGAGAGGAGGGCGCGCTCGGTCCGGACCTCGGTCCCGTTGACCGAAACGACGGTCGTGTTGACGCCGAGCGTTGCGAACGGCGAGGCGGCGGCCATTCCCGTCACGAGGATGGAGCGCTCGACGGTGGTCGTCGTCCCGTTCCCGAGCGTGACCGTCACAGACTTTCCGGAGACCGTTCGGAGGGTCCGCTCGAGGTCGGCGTTCGATTCGACCGACTGGTTGGCGATCGAGACGATGCGGTCGCCACGGTCGATTCCCGCCTCGAAAGCCGGAGAGCCGGGAAAGGACCCGCCAACGGCGGCGCCCTGCGCGACCCCAATCGACCCAGCCACAGGTCCGAACAGGAGCAGAAAGGCGAGGATCGTGACCAGGAAATTGTTCGTCACCCCGGCGGCGTACATCCTGGCCTGGCTCCCCCTGTCAGTGGCTTCGACGCTCTCCTCTTCGGGTTCAACGAAGGCGCCGAGGGGGATGACAGCAAGGAGAACCACCCCGAGAGAATCCACTTCGATATCGGCCACCCGGGAGAGGATCCCGTGTCCGCCCTCGTGAACGACCATCCCGATGAAGAGACCGAGGACGATCTCCGGTGCCACGGCGAGCGGGAGAAACTCGTTCACGCCGGGGATGACGAGGAAGTTCTGGGGTTGGTTCGCCGCAGTCGGAGCGGGCGGATTCCGCAAGACACCGACCGCGTTTCGCACCAGGAGGACGAAGAGACCGACGAGGACGACGACCGCGAAGCCGAGTCCGAGATTCCCCCAGAGTCGCCAGAAGCGCTTCGGTCGTGCCAGTCGGTCGAGGAGGGTCCGCCCCCGGGTCGTGTGCAGCGTCAAAATGGGGCCCATGGTCCCGACGGCCTCCGGGAGGAGGTCCCGCCGTCGGAGAAACACGATCCCGAGCCAGTAGGCGAGGAGACCGAGGAGGACCCACGACCAGGTATCCATCGAGTCGAACGTACTCCCCCGACGCGGTAAGGATTTCTGGTCGGCGGCGCGGATTTCCGGAGGCCGCTCGAATCGATGGGCCGGGGTCGGGAGTCACACGCCAGCGACAGCCCTACCAGTCAGCGTGGTTCGACAATCATTCGGTTCCACGAACTACCGTCCCCGGTTTGTGCCGGGGGTCCGTTCCCGGTTGATATGAGAGTGTATTCACGCGGGGGACGCGTTTTCGTCTCTCGTTCAAGGGGTTTGTCCCCATTGCGGGTTTTGTCCTCACTGTACGTTATGTTTGGCTCTATTAATATATTTTGTCTCCATTATAAGTTATTTTTGTCTTAATTGTAAGTAAGTTTATCTCAATTGTAATCGATTTTTGTCTCAATTGTGACTCATTCTTGTCTCTATTGTAATCGATTTTTGTCTCAATTGTGACTCATTCTTGTCTCTATTGTAATCGATTTTTGTCTCAATTGTGAGGAGCCCCCACTCTCGTTTGCGACCGGGTTTTCGTCCCTTCTGAGAGGAGGTTCTTCCCGTCCGAGACGGGTTACCGTTCGCGTCTGAGACGAGCCACGACGAAGTCCGAATCGAGTTTCCCGAGGAACGTCCCGAGTTTGGGTCCCTGTTCCTCGTCGAAGAACAGGCGGTAGCCGGTCGCGAAGAAGTCCCCGACCGGGATCCCGTGCCGCTTCGCCGTTTCGTATATCTCGCCCTGGAGTTCCTCGGGGGTCGCCCCGGACTCGACCACCGATGCGAGGTCGTCCAGTGCGGCGGCGGTGTCCTCGTCGACGTCGACGTCTGGCATCGTCGTCCGTTTCAGGTCGTAGTTGAACTCGTTGTCCGTTCGACGGGCCCACTCTCGGGCGCGTTCGACTCGGGCGATGGCCTCCTCGACGGCCCACTCCGGGGCATCGTCGGGAATGTGTCCCTCCCGCCTGGCGATTTCCTCACGCAGCGAGCGGTCCTCCGTCATCCCCAGGACGGCAGCGAACGTGTAGGGAATCCTGATGCGCTCCTCGCGGACCGAGTCGACGAGCATCGGGTAAATTCGCTCGGCCCGCTCTCGTTCCTCGTCTGGGGCATCCGCCGCCCCCAGCGCTATGGCCTCGAGGTGGTCGAACTCGTCGACCAGTTGGTCCAGGTGCGTGACGTCGAAGTCCCGTGCCTTCCGTGGGTCCTTGCTGAAGAAGTACAGGACGACTTCGGGTTCGAGCACCTCGAGGACGTCGTCCACCAGCATGACGTTCCCGGCGGAGGACGAGAACGGTTCGCCGTCGAGCGTGAACCACTCATACACCATCGGCACCGGGGGCTCGTGGTCGAGGAGATTTCGGGAGATGTCGACCCCGCTGGGCCAGGAGCCCTCTGCGTGGTCTTTCCCGAAGGGTTCGTGGTCCACGTCGAGGACCTGCCACTGGGCCGGCCATTCGAATCGCCACGGGAGCTTTCCCTCCCTGAAGGAGGCGGTCCCACGGTCGCCACAGCCTTCGATGATCCGGTCACCTGCCTCGATGTCGGTGCACTCGTATTCGACGACGCCTGCCGCCTCGTCGACGGCGGTGACCGTCTCGGTTATCTTCCCGCACTCCTGGCAGATGGGGTTGAACGGAACGTAGGACTCGTCCACCTTGTCCTGGTACTGGGCGAGGATCTCGCGTGCGCGCTCGCGGTTCGAAAGGATATGCTCGGTCACCGACTCGAGTTCTCCGGACTCGTAGAGGGCAGTGTTCGATACCATTTCGACCGGGATGTCGAGGGCGTCGGCGCTTTGCTCGACGAGATTCGCGAAGTGAGCGCCGTACGAGGAGCAGCACCCGAACGGGTCGGGGATGTCGGTGTAGGGCTTCCCGAGGTTCCGACCGAGCGCCCCCGCATTGACCGCCCCGAGGTCGACAATTTCCCCGTCGAGGTTCGCCAGTTTCCGGGGCAGGGACCGGAGTGGGTCCCGGTCGTCACTGGTGAACAGTTGCCGTACGGAGTACCCCCGATCGCGGAGGACGGACGCCACGAAGTAGCCCCGGACGACCTCGTTCATGTTCCCGAGGTGGGGGACGCCGGAGGGCGAGACACCACCCTTGATAACGATCGGTTCGCTCGGATTTCGTTCCAGAATTCGATCGGCGACGACATCCGCCCAGAACGCGTGTCGGCTTCCATCCCGGCCGAGGATGTAGGGGTCGTCCTCCGCAGTCATCGCTCTGTCCACTGCGGAACGTCGTGCGGCGTCCCCTGCGGAACGACGTCGGTCCCCTCGTGTTCACCACGGAGTACGGCGTCGACGATACGGTCCGGGTCAGTCCCGTCGAGGACGATAGTCCGCATTCCGGATCGTTCGATGAGTTTCGCCGCGAGGAGGTCGACCGGCGCCGAACTCCCCGCGACGAGTTCGGTATCGACGATGACGTCGACCAGTTCCGCGGGGGTGATCGACTCGATCTGGGTCGCATCCCGGTCCTCGTTCGGATCAGCGGTGAACACGCCCGGGACACTCGTCGCGTACACGAGCAAATCGGCTTCGACGTATTCCGCGAGCGCGGCGGCCACGGCGTCGGTCGTCTGACCGGGGGCCACCCCACCGAGGACGGGGACGTCCCCCCGGCGAATGGCTTCGAGACCGATCTGGTAGGCTTCGATCGGTGTGGGGGCTGCGAGGTCCTCGAGCGCGGCGATCAGCAACCGGGCGTTGAGTCGGGTGACGGCGATGCCGATCTCGTCGAGGGCGATCTCGTTCGCCCCGAGTGCCCGTGCGGATTCGATGTATTCCCGGGCGACACCACCTCCCCCGACGACGACCCCGACGTCCCACTCGGATTCGACCACCTGCCGGATGGCGTCGGCGTGCAAACGGACGTGCCCCTCTGCGAGGTCCGGGGCGAGCACGCTCCCGCCGATGGAGACCACGACCCTCATTGTGGCGTCGTAACCCGGTTGCGGTCTTAAGGATTGGTATCCGGGGTTCCACGGTCGTCGACCCGCCGGGCATGTGGAATCCGGCCGAACCCGCTGTATCGGACGCCACACCGAACCGACACCGGTTCTCCGTCGCACCCCGAAAACCAGTCTCCCTGCCACCGTCCAATTCCCCGATCTGGCGCCCGTTCGATTCCGGGGTCGACACCTTCTAAGTGAGCGCTCACCATGACCCGACTATGCAGGTTCTGGGAATCACGACGGGGCCCGAGGTCGAACCGGATCCCCTCGTCGATTCGATCGCCGACCGGCTCGCCGAGCGCGGTCGGGTTGGCGTCGTCAGGTCGGGGACCGTGAATCCGGACGCCGACGACAGGACGGAATTCACCGTCGGGGAGTCGAACTGGGCTGGCAGTGGATCCGAACTCGACGTACGGTCCATTCTCGACCGGCTCTCTCGAACCCACGAGTACGCCATCCTCGTCGGATTCCCGGAGCGGAACATCCCCCAGGTCGTCGTGGGTGAGACAAAAGCGGCCGAGGAAGTCTTCTCGGTGGACCATCCGGATTCCCTCGCAATCGAGGATATCCTCGACGCGATAGAGGCCGCGGAGCCGTTCGAAACGCTCGAATCGCTCGTCGATTCGGTGAAGCGATCCCCGGAGGCCGAGTACGCCGGTGCCATCGCAACCTTCACCGGGCGGGTACGCGCGAAGGAGCACGAGGAGGACTCGTTCACGGAATCCCTCGAATTCGAGCAATACGACGCGGTCGCCGAAGACCGCATGGCCGCACTACAAGCGGATTTGACGGATCGCGAGGACGTCCTCGAGGTCGAACTCCACCACCGGACGGGGCGAATCGAGTACGGGGAGGACATCGTCTTCGTCGTGGTCCTGGCCGGACATCGCGACGCTGCGTTCGAAACGGTCGAGGACGGCATCAATCGACTGAAGGAGGAGGTCCCGATCTTCAAGAAGGAAGTAACGGTCGAGGAAGAGTTCTGGGTTCACGAGCGGTCCTAACTCGGTCGGTCTGGCGCATCGAGGAGGTCACGATCGAACTGCATCTGCTCTGTCCGTGCCGATCTCTTTGTGTCTCCCACCACGACCGATTCCGCTTGCCACAGCCTTTTTCGGAACCGATCCAATGCCTCACCATGCAGGAGTTCGATAGTATCGTTCTCGGTGGGGGGACGGGGAACATCGTGGCGTCAGCGGCGGCCGACGAAGGCCTCGACACGGCGATCGTCGAATGGGGACCGCTCGGCGGAACCTGTCTCAATCGGGGATGTAATCCCTCGAAGAAACTCATCCACCGTGCAGACGTCCTCGAGACGATCCGGAACGCCCAATCGTTCGGGATCGACGTCTCTCTCGGCGACATCCCCTTCGAGAAGTTCGTAACGGACGTCACGAGTACAGTGTCCGAAGTCGCCGAAGCGAAGGCGCGGCGGGCACGGGATCACGAGAACGTCACGTTCTTCCACTGTGACGGACAGTTCGTCGACGAACGGGTCGTCGAGGTCCAAACCGGCGATACGAGCGAGCGCATCACGAGCGAGACGGTCGTTCTCGCCGGCGGTTCCCGTCCATCGATACCGGACGGGATAGACGGTACCGACGACGTCGAGTTTCTTACGAGTGAGGAGGCACTTCGCCTGGAGACGCGTCCCGATCGGCTCGTGATCGTCGGGGGTGGCTATATCGCCGTCGAACTGGGTCACTTCTTCACCCAGATGGGTACTGACGTCACGATCGTGGGATCCGGCGATGTTCTCCTCGACCGCGAGGATCGGGACGTCGCCGAGCGCCTGACCAGTGCCTACCGTCGGACTCACGATCTCGCACTCGGGTATCGCGTGGTCGAAATCGAGGAGGAAGAGGGAACGAAGATCGCAACGGGGGAATCGGAGACGGGTGAGCGGATCACGGTTCGTGGTGAGGAGTTGTTGCTCGCGACCGGTCGCAGGCCGAACTCGGATCGCTGGAACGTCGCCGCGGGCGACCTCGAGACGACAGACGAGGGCTTCGTCGAGACGAACCAGTACCTCGAAACCACAGTCGACGGCGTCTGGGCGATTGGGGACATTGCCGGAAACTACATGTTCAAACATTCCGGGGACAAGGAGGCCGAGTACGTAATCAGGAACGCCGTCAATAATCGAAGAGAGTCCGTCGAGTATCCCGGCATGGCCCACGCCGTCTTCGGGTCGCCACAACTCGCCAGCCTCGGAAAAACGGAGAGCGAACTCGCCGCAGATCGCGAGTACGAGGTCGGGACCTTCGAGTACGATTCGACGGCACTCGGGGAAGCGCTCTCCTCCGAGACGGGATTCGCGAAAGCGATCGTCGGTGATGACGACGACGTGCTCGGGTTCCACATCGTCGGCCCGCAGGCAGCAACGCTCATCCACGAGGTCAGTACGGCGGTCGCCGCCGGTGCTTCCGCCCTGCAACTCGCCGAGACGATCCACATTCATCCGGCGCTCTCGGAGGTCGTACAGGGAGCGTTCCGGGACGTCCGTCCCGTCGCACCGTCCGGGTTCTGACCGGGGTGGCACGCCGATCACGACCGACGTTCGTCCGCTCCAACAATCGAGCCGTCCGACGGGAAGAGCAAAACGACACGTCAGAGGGGTCCGTGAAACTATCGGAGCAGCGTGAAAATGAACGGCCCAACCGTATGACGTGCGGCGTGCAATCGATGATACTGTGGTTATCAGGAGTGATAATCCGGCCAGAATCCCCTCGATCGTCGGGTTTCGACGTTTTGTCGCCGTCGGGAAATTTTCGGAAAATCGTCTGACGTGAAACGTATTCTACTGGCGTTATAAAATGTCTCGTAGCCTCTCAAAGCGTTATAAAAAGTCGGTAAAACGGCAACAAAACGTAAAAGGGTCGGAATTTTCTCGAACGTTCACCTCGATATAAACCCCTACAGGAGTATACGAAATACCACGGTGAACGCCATGAGCACCACCCAGTCCTCCGAACCACGCAGTAAGGAAGCCCGCCTTCGATCGTACCTCCGCGAGAAGGCCCAGGACGGCGAGATGTACTTCAAGAGCAAGTTCATCGCCGAGGACGTCGGTCTCTCCCCGAAAGAGATCGGTGCCCTCATGGTGAAACTGAAAGAATCGGCCTCGGAACTGGAGATCGAGAAGTGGTCATACACGAGCGCCACGACCTGGCGCGTCAAGCCGGCCTGATCGACCGAATAGCCGATACGCCCTGAGTCGGTCCCCCTCCCCGCTTTCCGCTCGAACGAAATTCCACGGTCTTCCGACTGGTACGAGTCCGGTGAGCACGCGCCGAATCCGTCTCGGGGATCGAACTCGGTAGCCGCCAAGCCACAGCGCGGGGCCCCTTTACGCGGTCGACCCGCTTCGGAATCAGTTCGAACCCGAATTTCTTTGTCGGTCCCGGCAGAAGGATATGGCGTGTCGTTCGTCGACGCCCTGACGCAGGCCATCCTCCCTGTCCTTGCCATCGCCGCGGCGGGGTACGGACTCGGCTGGGCTCGAGACGTCTCGATCGAGCCGCTCTCGACCGTCAACATCTACGTCCTCCTTCCGGCGCTCGTCTTCTCCAGCGTGGCTACGTCGTCCATTGGCGGAGGAGCATTCGCGACGCTAGCGGTGGGCGTCGTCGCGTTTAACGTCGCGATGGTCGTAATCGCTGAGTCAGTGGCCGCCCTCCTGGGGGAGACCGGACCGGTCCGATCCGGGCTGGTCCTCACGAGCACGTTCTCGAACGCGGGCAATTACGGAATTCCCCTCTCGGCCTTCGCATTCGGTGCCGTGGGTCGGACGACAGCCGTCCTCTTCATCGTCGTCCAGATGACCACGATTTACTCCATCGGGGTGTACGTCGCCTCCCGGGGGTCCGTGGGGTCGTGGTGGCGTGCGATATTCGAGGTGTTCAAGCTCCCGCTCATCTACGCGGTCCTTCTTGCGGGCGTATTTCGCTACTTCGAACTCATTCCGCCGGCGGACAGCACGGTAATGCAGGTGATCACACTGACCGGGGACGCCTCGATCCCGCTGATGCTCATCTTGCTCGGAATCCAGTTGGCCAATACCGACTATAGCACGACGCTCAAACGCATCGTCCCACCGGTCGGTCTCAAGATGATCGTCGCTCCGCTCGTGGCGATCGCAATCGCCCTCGTCCTCGGCTTTGCCGACTCGACGGTCGCGAGAGTGTTCGTCCTTGAATGTTCGATGCCGGCGGCCGTCGTCCCGTTGCTCCTGACGATCGAGTACAGCGAGGAGGCGGGAGGCGTGGACGGACCGGCGTACGTCGGATCCACCATCCTGGCCTCGACGCTCCTGAGCATCCCCACGCTTGCCGTGCTTATCACCCTGCTCCAGTCCGGAATCGTTCTTTGAGCGCCCGAGACCGGGAACGCTTTTTTCACCCACGGGCAATCGGGGAGTATGCCCGAGGACGAACTGGCGTGGGAGACGACTGACAGCAGGATCGCGTACACCTGTCCGGGATTCGACGTGATTCACGAGTCTGTCAGGCTCCCGGACGGGACCCACTCGGAGTTCGACCACGTGCTGGACGATCCAGCGGTAGTGGTCATTCCCGTGACGACCGGCGGGTCTGTCGTCGTCATCGATGAGTGGCGCCAATCAGTGAAGCGGATCAACCAGGGGTTCCCGGCGGGGAGCATCGAGCCAACCGATCAGGACCGAACGGAGGCCGCCCGCCGGGAACTCGAGGAAGAGACCGGGTACGTTGCCGAGACGCTCACCGAACTCGATGGCTTCGAACCCGCGAACGGACTCCTCGATGCGACCTTTCACTTCGTCCTCGCCGAAGGGTGCCGACAGACCGGGACGCGGGACCTCGATCACAACGAGAGTATCAGGGTCGACACCACGACGTTCGAGGAACTCGAAACACGACTTGAAGAGGGACGTCTCGAGGACGGCCGGACGGCCCTCGGGCTACTCCTGTACAAATGTACCAGATGAGAGCCCGATTATCCCGGGATCGATCACCAGTCGCGGTCCCGGGACACCGATCGACACCGGTATCGTGACACCGATCGGCAATGGTCCCGAGACACCGAACGGCAAGCACAACCGTTAGGCGGGAGCCCGGAAAAGAGGACCCCGATGGACGACACCTTCGAGATCCGGCACCAGGACGCCGCCGGTCGTCTCGGCGAACTCCGGGTGCCGCGGGCCGGCACGACCGTCGAGACGCCGGCCCTGCTCCCGGTGATCAATCCCAATCGGCTCACCATCGACCCCGGCCGGCTTTCCGAATTCGGGGTGGAGATGCTCATCACGAACGCCTACATCATCCAGCAGGACGAGGCGACCAGGGACGAAGCGCTCTCCGGCGGAATCCACGACCTTCTCGGGTTCGACGGTGTCGTGATGACCGATTCCGGCTCCTTCCAACTGGCCGAATACGGAAACGTGGACGTCACCACGGAGGAGATTCTCGAATTCCAGGCCGACATCGGGTCCGACGTGGGAACGCCACTCGACATCCCGACCGGGCCGGACGAAGACCGGGAGACCGCAGCGCGACACCTCCAGGAGACGATGGAGCGGCTCTCGATCGCCGAATCCGCCGACGTGGGCGACATGCTCGTGACCGCCCCGATACAGGGATCGACGTTTGCCGACCTGCGCGAGAAAGCAGCCCGGGACGCCTACGGGAGGGACCTCGACCTGTTTCCAATCGGGGCGATGGTTCCACTCATGAACGCGTACCGGTACGCCGAAATGGTGGACGTGATCGCGGCGGCGAAACGGGGACTGGGTGCCGACGCGCCGGTTCATCTCTTCGGCGCCGGCCACCCGATGACGTTCGCCCTGGCAGTCGCGCTCGGCTGTGACCTCTTCGATTCTGCGGCCTACGCGCTCTACGCCAGGGAGGGACGCTATCTCACTGCCGACGGGACAGCGGAGCTTGCGGAACTCGAGTACTTCCCGTGTTCCTGTCGGGTCTGTTCCGAATACGACCCGTCGGCGATGCGCGCCGAAGACGAGGAAATCCGAACACGCCTGCTCGCCGAGCACAATCTCGAACGCTCGATGGCGGAAATCCGCCGCATCAAACAGGCGATTCGAGATGGGTCGTTGCTCGAACTCGTGGAACGCCGGGCGAGGGCCCACCCGCGGCTCCTCGACGGGTACCGGACACTCCTCGATCACGCCCCACAACTCGAGGGATCCGATCCCGCGAGCAAGTCGACGTTCTTCTATCTCTCCGCCGACAGTGCCCGCCGGCCAGAGGTCCTCCGCCACCACGAACGACTCTCACGCCTCGATCCGTCGGGGTCAGTGCTGTTCACGGAGGGGGGCCGGGACGATCGGTTCGAGGAATCCTGGCGGATCGTTCCCCCGTTCGGTCCCGTTCCGCGGGCCCTCTCGAACACGTATCCACTGACGGCGGAAGTCCCCGAACGGATGGACCGGGCGGGGTACGAGGCGGCAGCGGAGGGGGTTCGGCGGGTGGTGGCCGAGAACCCGGAGGTGTCCTTCACCCTCGTGCACGAGGGGTGGCCCGAGACCGCACTGACACTCCTCCCAGACCGGGTCGAGACGACCGATCTGGAGGAACAGACGTCCTGAGGTCGGGTAGTGGAGTGGCATCGATCAATACCAGCTTGACATCCTCCCCGCCCTGAAGGGCGAGGCTTTCGCCTCGTATTTTCCGTAAAGCCACGTCTTCATTCCGTTACCCGCCCCCCCCCCGGACGGCGGGTCCGCCTCGTGGATGAGAAGATAATTCCTCGCGGGGCCCCCAGAGTGGCCCATGACAGAGTACTTCGAGGTCCTCGACCGGGACGGGGCCGCCCGCCGGGGCGAACTCAGACTCGATTCACCGCGTCCCACCCCGGCACTCGTCGATGACGTCCTCGAGGACGCCGGGAGTCTCTGGGTCAACGACCGGGCGGTGCCCGAGGGCGATGAGTCGGTGCTGACGGTCCTCCCGCACCGGGCATTCCCCTCCGGTACGCCCGAGTCCATCCAGGAGGCCTTCGACGTCTCCGTCCCCGACCTCGACGCCCCGAGTGCGGCAGTCGTGACGCCAAACACGGCGGTGGACCGAGGGACAGACGCCTACGTGCTCTCCGGCAGCCAGGGATCCGTCGGGCACGGCCGGGCGTTCGTCGACGCCATCGTCGAGACGCGCTCCGCGATTCCTGACGACGCCGCACTCTACCTCCCCGGTGTGGCGACGCCGGCGAACGCGGCGCTTCTCGCGTACGCCGGGATTGATCTCGTCGACGCCGACCGCGCCGTCATCGCCGGACGACAGGGTCGGTATCTCCTCACAGACGGTGCGTTCGACCTCGAGGACCTCGACGAACTCCCCTGTCCCTGTCCGGCCTGTGAAACGCCACTCGAGGACTTCGATCGAGAGGCCTGTGTCGAGCACAACACGACTGTGCTCGAATCGGAACTGTCCCGCGTCCGCCAGCGCATTCGGAACGGGCGACTGCGGGAGTACCTTGAGGGACAGGCCCGACAGACGGCCTGGGTCACGGCGGCCCTTCGACTCCTCGACCGGACGGACGGGTACCTGGCGGAACGCACGCCGATCTACCGCGATCAAACCATGCTGGCGTCGACGGAAGACGCGTTACACCGCCCGGAGATCAGGCGGTTTGCCGACAGAGTGACACACCGCTACGAGCGGCGAATCGAGGACGTTCCCCTCCTCTTGCTCCCCTGTTCGGCGAAAAAGCCCTACAGCGAGTCCCAGAGCCACCGGCAGTTCCAGG
>JBDGTL010000026.1:99585-109706 GCA_042216905.1 Halodesulfurarchaeum sp. | reverse complement strand
TTTGAACGTTGGAATGGAGCGAGCGAAGCGAGCGGAATGACAGAAGTCCAAATCCACCTCCCGCTACTTCTCGAACGATTACGTCGCGGAGGTGTATCTCCGCGACCTCCGAGTGAGAGAGGAGTGAACGGGGATTTGAACGTTGGAATGGAGCGAGCGAAGCGAGCGGAATGACAGAAGTCCAAATCCGGGGCCTGATACGATTCCCGAGAAGGCTGTTTTACCTCACCCGCGTCGTAACTGGATACATAACCAAATTGTATACAAAAACAACAGTATATACTATTATATAATACTCTATTATTCTTCCATACAACTACATATCTCTCTACAAAAATCAATTACGACGAAGAACCTACTTACCCTATTACTATGTGAAAAATACATCCGATTGTAGTAAAATATACTACGATAAAAGAATACCACGGGAATCCGTTAGTGTTCCCGTTCTGGTACCATGTCTATGGCGTCGACCGGACAGACGTTCTCGCAGATCCCACACCCCTTGCAGTAGTCCATGTCGATGTTCAGGTCCCGGTCGAACGCACTGTCGGGGCAGTAGGAGTAACACTCTCCGCAATCGATGCAGGCCTCGAAATCGATAACCGGGCGGAACGTCCGCCATGCACCGGTTTTTCCCGACGCGGCTTCGGTCGGCTGTCCGGCCGCGACGATCCATTCCTCGACCTCCATGTCGACGTCTGTGTCAAATGTTCCCATGAGTTACACCTCCCTCGCCTGTTCGTATGCGGTACGCGCAGCCTCGGCATTCGCCTCGCCGAACGCGTCGTCGATGACGGACGCCATGACGTCGACGTCCACCAACCCGGTCTTCGCGACGGCGCCCAGCATTGGCGTATTGACAATGGGGGTTCCGTCGGCCTGGAGATCGTAGTCCAGCGCGATGGTGGTCGCGTCGACGACGAACGTCTGACCCGCGAAATCAACCAGGTCGGTTTCGGTCGTATTCATGACCAGGGTTCCGTCGTCTGCCAGGCCGGCCGTGACGTCTTCGAGGTCGACCAACGACTCGTCGAGGACCACGACCAGGTCCGGGTGAGCCACCTGGCTGTAGAGCTTTACGGGGGTGTCCGACACCCGGTTGAATGAGGTGACCGGGGCGCCACGGCGTTCGGCACCGAAGAACGTGAAGGCCGTCGACTCCTTTCCCGCCTTGAACGTCGCCTCGGCGAGAAGCTGGCTCGCTGTCATCCCGCCCTGGCCGCCCCGGGAGTGCCACCGGATCTGGGTCATGTCGAGCGACGCGACGCTCATTGGATCTCACCTCCGAACCAGACGGTTTCACCGGGTGTCGCCTCCTGAGCGATCCGGACGATGTCCTCGTAGTCGACGTTCTGGCCGCCAATGCCCGCGAGGACAGTCGCCACCGGTCGATCGAGCGCTCGTTCGACGTCGAGAGTCGTGATACCGCCCCGACCGAACGACGTCGCCCGGTCCAGGACGACGATTTTCTCCGCACCGGCCACCGCCTCGCGGAAGTCCTCCTCGGGGAAGGGAGTGTAGAGCATCGGCCGGACGACGCCGGCGTTTACCCCGTGTTCTTCGCGGAGAATGTCCGCTGCAACCTCCGCTTCCCGGGCCAGGGTTCCGAGACCGACGACGAGAACGTCGGCGTCCTCGGCTCGGTACGTGTGGACGAGGTCGTACTCCCGACCGGTGAGGTCAGCGAATTTGTCGAACGCGTCCTTCGTGACGTCCGGGACCGTCTCCATCGTGTCCATGATCTTCCGACGGAAACGCCAGAAGTCGTCCCCCCCGGCCATCTGGTGGTAGTTCCGCGGATTGTCGAAGTCGAGACGATGGGGGACCTCGAGGTCGCCGATGTACGCCTGGGCGGCCCCCGGATCCACCAATCTGAACGGTTGCATCGTTTCGGCGAGCGTGAAGCCGTCGAGGTTGACCATGGTCGGCAGGAGTACGTCCTGATCCTCGGCGATTCGGTAGGCGATGATGGTCAGGTCGTAGGCCTCCTGGACGTTCGCGGCGAACAACTGGATCCAGCCTGCATCGCGCTGGGAGAGCGCGTCGGTATGGGACCCCCAGATATTCCACGGTGGTCCGAGTGCGCGATTCGCGACGGCCATGACGACCGGCAATCTCGCCCCCGCGACCCACCAGACCATCTCGCTCATGTAGAGGAGTCCCTGGCTGGCAGTCGCCGTAAACGCCCGCGATCCTGCCTGGGACGCACCGCCCGCTCCGGCGAGCGCCGAGTGCTCACTTTCGACCCGGGAGAAGCCCGCGTCGAGTTCGCCCGATTCGACGTATTCCGCGATCGCCTCGACGATTTCCGTCTGTGGGGTGATCGGGTACGCAGAGACGACTTCGACGCCGGCGTCCCTGGCCCCCGCGGCGATAGCTCGCGTCCCCGTCATTATCCGGGCCGTTTCCGATTCCTGCTCGGGTTCGTCGACCGCCTGGCTCATTGGCTGGCCACCTCCCTGTCCAGGTACGCAGAGAACGTCTCGATGTTACGCTCGGCCTGCTTTCGCATTGCCTCCACGTCGGCATCCTTGGCCGTGCTGAACCGGCCCTGTGCCTCGAGGTACTCCTCTACTCCGTCGGGGTTCCTGAATGCAGCTTTGCTCGGTTGGTTGATCTGATACGTTCCGCCCCGCTCGCGCTCGTAGAGGACCCAGATGGCACTTGCGACAGCGGATTTCGCCACGTCGACGGTATCTCCTGCGTCCATTCGCCATCCGGGGGGACACGGAGAATGTAAATGAATGAACGAGGTCCCCTTGGCATCGAGTCCCCGCTCTGTCTTCGACCTGAGGTCGTTCAAGAACGCCGGGGACGCTGTTGCCATGTACGCCGGGTCGTGGGCCTCGACGATGTCCGCGATGTCCTTCTGCCGCCCGATTCGGCCGGTCGGCGTCGTCGTGGTCCTTGCACCCTGGGGCGTCCGTCCGGACTTCTGGAACCCGGTATTGGAGTAGGCCTCGTTGTCGTACAGGATGTAGAGGATGTCGTCGTCGCGTTCGAGAGTCCCGGAGAGCGAGGCGAGACCGATGTCTGTCGTCGCCCCGTCCCCGGCGAGAACGACCACGTTCCCGTCGACGTTTTGTCGCTCGAACGACATCTGGATCCCGGACGCCGTGCTCGGCGCCGCCGCGAAGGCCGTATGGACGACCGGTATGTCGGAGGGTGTGTAGGGGTACACTCCCTGCATGACACTCGCACACGATGCGGGGATGACGAGCGTGGTTTCGTCGCCGGCGACCTGGAGTACGTGTCTCACCCCGAGGGCCATCCCGCAGCCGGCACATGCCGGATGCCCCTTGAAGAGCTGTTCATCCTCTGGTGTTCCGATCCATGGCATTGAAATGTCACCCCTCTCAGTTCGTCCGCGGTGTGCGGGGGACTGACCGACACAGTCGGGTTCGGCCGAAGCCCCACTCGGACACTCATGAACGATCCTGAGAGTTCGAATCAATTTTGTCGCTCTGTCCATCTAAAGACGCACAGCAGTTCCCATTTGCTGGGAACTATGCACGTTCTTCCCACATTCGGTATAAATCGTCCCGAATCGGTGTGGAATACTCCCGTTCTCCGAGGTCGACGCTCGGTTCGCCGGATTCCTGCACTGTTCCGATGACGGCGACCTCGCTCGCGACAGCACCGAGCGCATCGAGGGCCGCGTCCAGGTCATCCGCCCCGACCGTCGCGAGGAGGGCCCCTGAACCGAAGATTTTGAGGGGATCGATGGAGAGCGCCTCACAGACGGTGGCCGTTTCAGACCGGATCGGAATCTCGTCGGCCCCGATCCGAAGGGAGACGTCGGATGCACTTCCGAGTTCGAGTAATCCGTCGATCAGGCCGCCTTCGGTCGGGTCGTGCATCGCGGTGGCATACTCGCGAACCGCTTTTGCCTCCTCGATCACGGCTATCTCGTCGTAGAATTCACGTGCCCGTTCGAGGACGGCCTCCTCAACCCCCGATTCGAGCAATTCCGCGCTGAAATCGCTCGCCAGAATTGCAGTCCCCTCGATTCCTGCCGCGTTTGCAAGGACGACGCGGTCGCCAGGGGACGCCCCGCCGCTCGGAACGAACCGGTCGGTCATCCCCATGCACGTCAGGGAAAGCAACGGTCGATCAAGCGAGTCGTTGTACTCGGAGTGACCACCCACGATCGACACACCGATCGATTCCGCGGCGTCCTGCATCTGTTCGGTGATGGTCTCGAGGGCGTCTGAGTCCTCCTCTCCTGGAAGAAAGACCACGCTGGTGAGCCACGCCGGATCGGCCCCGGAAGCGGCGACGTCGTTACAGGCGATTGGAACTCCGAGCGTTCCGACCCTGTCCACGGCGAGCGAGATCGGATCCGAACTTACGACGAGTGTGCCACCGGGGAGGTCGATTGCCGCTGCGTCCTCCCCGTACGCCGGCCCCTGCAACACCGCGGGAGAATCGATGCCAGTGTTCTCGAAGACGTGAGCCGCGAGATCGTCGGGACTCACCTTGCCCAACATGCCCAGATAATTGGCCGTTCCGGCCTTGTAGGTACCGGGTTCGTCGTCGAAATGGGACGTGACGGTTCCCTATTGGAACGGGGACGTGGACGAAAAGTGGACCGTTCAGACCCGGTTTGAGTGGACCGTTCAGACCCGGTCCGAGTGGACCGCTCCGACCTGATCAGCCAAGGGGTCAGGCCCGCGTAACACCGAGGTCACCGAGAACGTCTGTCCTGTCGAGGGGGGGTTGGTATGCACCGTTTTCGGTGACGAGGAAGTCGACCAGTTCCATCGGTGTCCCGTCGAACGCGGGATTGTATACTGCGACGTCCTCGGGTGCGTTTTGTTCGCCGTAGATGTACCGAAGTTCGTCGCCGTCGCGCTCCTCGATTTCGACGTCGTCGGCGCTTGTATCCTCGTCGATGGTCGAGACTGGCGCAGCGACGATAAATGGTATGTCGTGGCGGTCGGCCAGGACCGCGTGCTTGTACGTCCCGATTTTGTTGAAGACGACGCCCTGGTCGCCGAAGGTATCTCCACCGTCGAGGACGACCCGGTCGGCGCCGACGACGACGGCGTCAACCCGGCCCTGCTGCATCGCCAGGCCACTCGCGTTGTCCGGGATAAGGGTCGTATCGACGTCGTGTTCCATGAGTTCCACGGTGGTAATCCGTGACCCCTGGTTCAGCGGCCGCGTTTCGTTGGCGATGACCTCGACCGGGTTGCCGCCCTCGTGTGCGGAATACACGACACCAAGTGCGGTTCCCCAGTCGACCGTGGCGAGGGCGCCCGCATTACAATGGGTCATCACCGTATCGCCCTCCTGGAGAATCGAGGCACCGTGCTCGCCGATCTGTTTGTTGCGTTCGACGTCTCGGTCGGCCAGCGCCTCGGCTGTCTCGAGTGTGGCCGATCGAATCTCGGCGACAGTGTTTGCCGCTCGTGCGGAATCCAGGGCTTCCTCGACCCCACGGGAGAGATTGACCGCGGTGGGTCTTGCCGTGGCGATCCGCTCGGCATCGTCACCAACGGCGGCGAGGAGCGCCTCCGCGTTCTCGGCGTCGTTCGTACGAGACGCGAGAGCGACCCCGTAGGCTCCGGCGGCACCGAGCGCGGGGGCTCCTCGTACCCTGAGTATTTTGATACTCTCGACCAGGTCGTCGACCGTCTCGGCGTAATAATCGGTGTATTCGGTGGGAAGTTTCGTTTGATCGACCATTCGAATGCACTCGCGGTCCTCGTCCCAGCCGATGGTTCGCATGCCCTGGAATAGGGTCCGGGTTGTAAAGAAACTTCCATCGGATTGCCTGTTTGGCCCGGTATTGACATCTTCATCCGGGCATCCGGAGAATCGGGGTCCCTGGACCCCCTGCAGTAAGGGCATTCTCCTTGGAGGGTGGTCCGACCACCAGTCGACACTCGATTTGCGTAGGACTCGACACGACTACCGCCGAAAGCTTCGAGCCTGATCCGACCGGGTACGATCTGGACCCCACACGTGTTTACAGGGATCGAATTGCACGACGGGTTTTGACTGCTGTGGACGAGTATTGAAGGCCGGGATACATTGATAGTAGTATCGCAGGTCAGGATACATTGCTAGTAGTACATACCCGCCTCGAACAGTGGGTAGTAATCGACCTCAGGAGACGATGGTCGATTTCGGACGACCGCATGAACACGGAGCGGAAAGATCGCCGGTGACCGTCGAATCGAACCCGGTCCTCCGAATCCACACCTCCCCGCAATCGGGACATCTCGTCGAGTTGTACTCCTCGTTCGGGACGTTTCCGATGTAGACGAATTCGAGTCCTGTCTCTTCTGCGATATCGTGAGCCATTTCGAGCGTCTCGACGGGGGTCGCCTCCCGGTCCCGCATCTCGTGGTCAGGGTGGAACCTGGAGAAGTGTACGGGGATGTCGGGATCGATCGATCGCACCCAGGCCGCGAAATCGCGGATTTCGTCGGGGTCGTCGTTGAGATCGGGAATGACGAGGTACGTGATTTCCACGTGGGTGTCCGAGTTCGTGTAGAGGTACTCGGTGGCGTCCAGGGTGGGTTGCAACTGCCCACCCATGTATTTGACGTGGGGCTTCTCGCGGAATCCCTTGATGTCCACGTTCGCGGCGTCGAGAACGGGTCCCACTTCGTCGACGAACTCCTCGGTGAAGTACCCGTTCGTGACGATGGCGGTAAAGAGTCCGGCCTGTTTGGCCGCTCTGGCACCGTCTCTTACGTACTCGGCGTAGATCGTCGGTTCGTTGTACGTCCACGCGATCCCCTCACATCCCTGTTGGATTGCGCTTTCGACGGCCTCGTCGGGCGAGACGTCCCGCAGTTCGAGATCCTCCGGTGCCGAGAACGATATATGGTTGTTCTGACAGAACGAACAGGAGAAGTTACAGGACGCCCCCCCGAAACTCAGAATTCGTGTGCCCGGTTTGAAGTGATAGAGCGGTTTCTTCTCGACCGGATCGGGCGTTCCTGGTGGTCCGAACCCGTGGTCGTACACCGTGCCGTACGTCAGCAAACGGAGTTCGCCGTCGACGTTTTGCCGGACGTTACAGATGCCGGTCTGCCCGGGCGAGAGCGTACACCGGTGGGCACACGCTGTACACTGGACTGAACCATCGCCCGTTTCGACGGCCAGGTCTGCCCGGACGCCATCCACGTCCGAGTCCTTCCGCGAAAGAAACGCCATTGCTGGTATTTCGTATGGCTCGAAACGCAAAAAACCTGTTTGCGCTCGACGTCGACGCGGTATAGCCGGGTCCTTCTGGTCATTGAGACCTAGTTAGGTTCGTGTGATCGTACCGAGATTATATAATGGGCCACGGGTGTCCACGGATCTTGGAGAGGCGTTGTCAATGAATAATGGGGACCGTGTCAACAGGCGGAGGAAAACCCTGCCAGAAGGCACGGTTTCGTCGGTATCGTCCCTATGATGGTCCCGGATTTGCCCGCGTACCAATTCTGCCCAGAGGATCTAATCTGCATGGATGCCGACGTAAATCGGCTCGCTGAGTGGTGGGTCATGGCGACTTTGTACCCAGAGAAGGATACTCCGGTGACAACGGTCGGCTGCGTTTCCCACCCGGGGATAGTCGGGCCAGTCTGGCCGCCACGAGAAAAGTGGTGCCAGGTGATCGCGACCGAGGCCATTAGGTCCCTCGGTGCCTTATAGTATGCCTGATGCCTGAAGCAGGGCGGGGAGCGGGAACGGATACACGGGCACAACTCGAGTCTCTGACGTCGAGATACGAGGACTGTGATCTGTGCTCCCACCGATGCCACGTCGATCGGACGGCCGGAGAGATCGGTACCTGCCAGGTCGACGATACAGTCCGTCTCGCCTCCTACGGTCCGCACTTCGGCGAGGAACGACCGCTGTCCGGGAGTGGTGGAAGCGGGACGATCTTCCTCGCGTACTGCAACCTCGCATGCGTTTTCTGTCAAAACTACGAATTGAGTCAGGAGGGTCGCGGGGCCCGCGAGGTCGACGTCGAGACGATCGCGGACGTCGCACTGTCCCTCCAGGACCGCGGTTGTCACAACGTCAATTTCGTCTCCCCGACACACTTCGCTCCGACACTCGCCCGGGCGGTTCTCAGGGCGCGAGACAGGGGGCTCGACGTTCCGATCGTGTGGAACTGCGGGGGGTACGAAAACGCGGAAATCATCGGTGACCTGGACGGAATCGTCGACGTGTACATGCCAGACGTAAAGTGGGCCGACGACGGGGCCGCACGGATGTACTCGAAGGCACCGGGGTACTGGAAGGCAGCAACCACCGCAATCGAGGAAATGCACCGCCAGGTCGGTGACCTCCGACTGGACGAGCGAGGTATCGCCGAACGCGGGGTGTTGCTCCGGCATCTCGTCATGCCCGGGATGGTCGAGAACTCCAAACGGATCGTCGAGTTCGTGGCCCACTCGCTCTCCACTGATACATACCTGAATCTCATGGCCCAGTACCGTCCGTCCTATACAGTCGGTCGACACGGCCGCTACACGGAGATCGACAGGCCAGTGACTGAAGCGGAATACGCGTCGGTCGTCGAGCACGCCAGATCGCTCGGGCTACAGCGACTCGACGTGAACGACTCCTACCTTTGAAATTTACACGTTCCGTCACGACGGAGAACGTCTCACCAGAATCAGGTCCCGGATGGGCCCCGGCCCGGAAACTCGAACCCGAACGAGGATCGTATCATCCCGACGGCCTCCCTGATCCCCCCGGCGCTCGCGAGGTACCCCACCCCGACGGTCGATTTGATGGCCCGCGCTGCCGTTCCGGTAAGCACCTGGGACCCGACCGTCGCGACCGCTTCGTCCCCCACGCTCACGACCCAGGCGAACGGATCGTAGCGATACCGTTCGAGTCGTGGCCGGAACGATCCCGGCTCTCGGGTCGATTCCGCAATCGACTGGATGTTCTTTGCCGCCACTGTGGCCTGGCGGATCGCGGTCTGTGCACTTGGCGTGGCTTCGGTTCCGTTTACGTCGATCACGCGGGCGGCGTCGCCCGCGACGAACGTCGAATCCGCCAATTGCAGATCCGCACGGACTGTCGGGCGCGACCCGTCGAACACGTTGGGGCCGGCAATCCCTCCGGTCCAGACGAGAGTGTCGACGTCGATCGACTCCTCGCCTGCGAGGTGCACGGCACTCTCGCTCGCTCCGGCGACGGACGTACCGGTTCGGACTTCGACGCCACTCCGTTCGAGGGCTGTGCGTAGTTCCTCCTGCATTCCGGGCCCGAACCCTGGGGCGACCGAATCCGCCTGTTCGAGGAGCGTTATGGAGAGGTCGTTTCCACGGCCATCGTTCCCTTCGGATTGCAACGCCGCGAGTTCCCCGGCGACCTGTATTCCAGTGAGTCCTGCCCCGGCCACCACGACGGTACTCGAGTCCCGGTCGATCACGTCGAGGACCTGTTCGCGGATCGCGAGGACGTCCTGTGTGCTGGTGACGGGGATCGAGTTCGACTCCACGCCCGGGAGATCGTCGTACGCAGGGGTGGAACCCAGGCACACTGCCGCGACGTCGTAGGACAGTGCGGACCCGTCGGACAGGTGAACCGTCCGGTCCGCTGTATCGATCGAAACGACGCGACTCTCGTGGATTCGTCCCCGGTCGACGATCCTCGAAAGTGGTACCTTGACGCGGCGTTTCAGGTCCGGCCGGCGGATGAGTCGATGGAGTTGATGCCGAATCAGGTGTGTCCCGTCCTCGTCCACCACGACGAGTTCGTCGTCGTCCTCGAGGAATCCTTCGAGACGACTCGCTACCACCACACCGGCATATCCACCACCGAGGACCACTGCTCTCATTACTAGTGGCTTGCCTCGCCGGACCGAAAAGCCGTCGAATAGTCAACAGTGGAGAATGGTGCGGTATTCATCCGGAGGATAGATGTTGCTGGATGGGTCGGGCGGCAGGTACGCATCGATCGGATTAGTAATTCGCCATTATTGGACACAAATAGAATATTTCGTAGCACAATTTCATTATCTAGCTTGTTAATAATACACTTATCTAATAGATAGTCACATTATAAAACATATAGATTAAATTAATAATTAATATTAATAGATACTATAAATAATACTAAATATACTACTACTAATAATACCAATTTTACTA
>JBDGTL010000026.1:87835-99485 GCA_042216905.1 Halodesulfurarchaeum sp. | reverse complement strand
CTAATACCACTACTGATAATACTAATTTTACTACTAATACCACTACTGATAATACTAATTTTACTACTAATACCACTACTGATAATACAAATTCTACTACTAATATCAATTTACACCATCGGACAAAAATATTTTATAAAATATAAAATAGAATGAGAATATAATAAAAATACTATTACTATAAAAAAGTATAATTACTAATTTACTTCGAATAGTAATACAAAACTAAACAACTTCGTATACAACAGTAAAGAACTAAACAATGACGAAACGAATAGGGTCGCTGTCTTGGCAATCAATGAATAGGAATGATGCGAGATTTAAAACAGGGACTCTTCAGGTGGAAGGACCTCGGCCGGACCCCCGACCTCCCAGACCATCGTTTCGATTCCGAGCGACGAAATCGCGGATTCCACCGTCTCGACGTGTTCGGCCACCGTATTGACGTAGACCGTCGCGCCCGTGTCCGTCGAGAAGTAGGCCGGCACGCCATCGGACCGGAGGTCCCGGACCGTCTCGAATATGGAGAGCGTCTCGGGTTGCCAGTAGATCCATCCGTCCGGACCGGTCATCGTCGTGGCGGCGAGAGACAGAGTATCCTGCTCGGCGAGTTCGAAAACGGTGTCGAACGAACCGCTTCTGATTGCAGAGCGCATGTCCGCCAACTGTCCGTGGACGTACGCGAGGCGGGCGTCGAACATGTGGCTGGCTTCTGCTTCCTCGTGCGCCCAGGCGGTCTCCTTGTACGTGGGGACGAGGCCGACGACGATTCTGAGGTCGTCCCCCAGCGGGGAATCGATTCGCTCGGAGCGACAATCGGCATCGCTGGCCCCGGCACGGAGGTCGGAGAATCCACCCGTGACCGACCGGGCGGCGGAGGTCGATCCCCGGCGGGCTATTGTCGAGATTTCGGGCCGTGAAAGGTCGAGGTCGGCGGCCGCAACTGCGGCCATCGCCGCCGCTGCGAACCCCGAAGAGGACGATCCGAGTCCGACGTTCGATGGAAATGAATTCTCGCTTTCCAGGTGGACAGGGACGGAATCGAACGACCCGTTCCCGAGTTCGCGAACTCGGTCGAGGAGTCGGTCCATCCGCCTCGTTCCCTCACCGGTCAACTCCTCCCCGTCGACGACGTAGGTCGATTCCTCAAGGTCGGGGTCGAACTCCACCGTGGTCGTGGTGTGACTGGGAGCGGTACACACGCTGATGCTATCGTGGTACGGGTATCGCTTCGGAACGTCCCGCAACCCGTGATACTTGATCAACCCCTGGATGGGATGTGCCCGGGCGGTCGCCTTCATGTCTCAGGCGGCGCCCGTCCCGGGTATAAACGTCACGCCTACAGTAGCGGCGGCCGGGATTTCGAATCGACCGATCCTCTCCCCGGTCGCGTTGCCAGTATAGAATCGAGCGGTCCAATCCCCGGTCGCATTGCCAGTCTCGTTGCTAGACGTCTCGCGTGCACTCTCTACCGGTCATATCGGTCCCATCTGCCCATTCATTCCCACGCGACGAATCGGTCCTATCTCCCGTTTCAGTTCCACCGGTCGTATCTGTCGTGCTCGCGGTCGAAGCGTTCGAGTATTTTTCCGACGACGTGGTCAACCATGTCCTCGACGGATTGCGGGTCGAAGTAGAATCCGAGCACCGGGAGTACGATGTGCACTCCTCGCCTCCTAAGGGCGAGTAAGTTCTCCAGGTGAACCTCGTTGACTGGCGTCTCCCGCGGGACGACCACGAGTCGGCGGTCCTCCTTCTGTGTCACGTCGGCGGCCCTGGTGAGGAGGTTCTCCGCACGACCGGTCGCGATGGCGGCCACCGTGTTCATAGACGCCGGGACCACCACCATTCCATCCGTGTCGAACGAACCCGACGCGATCGGCGCGGCCCGCTCGTCCTCGTCGTACCGGGCGGCCGAGGCAGCGTCGATTCGGCCGACCATCTCGTCTCGATCGCCTGGTTCCGTTTCAAGTACTGTTTTCGCCGAATCGGTAAGGACCGTGTGGACCTCGAAACGACGGTCCAGGGCTTCTGCGGTCCGGACGGCGATCGGTATCCCGGACGCGCCGGAGATCCCGAGGACGATCCTCTCGATACTCACTCACCTCGGTTTCGGACCTCGACCGTCCCCGCCGAGGCGTCGACGAGGACGCGATCGCCATTTGATAGTTTCGAGGCCACGGTATCGATTCCGTCGACGCAGGGAATCTCGCCAAGGATAGCACCCGTCGCAACGATCGTTTCCGCTTCCTGCGTGACGATGGCGGCCGGGGCCGTCCCCGTTTTCGCCAGTCCATAGAGGACGTAGGATCCGACAGTCGACCCTTTCCCCTTCGGGAACACCAGGACCGACCCGGCGATATTCTCTCCCTCGAGCTGGTGGCCGTCTTCGATGACAGTCCCCGTTTCGATGTCGACGGCCCCGTAGAAACTGATCGGTTCGCTCGAAACTAGGGCGTCTCCTTCGCCCCGACCTTCGGCGATGGTTCGCGCGTCGAATTCGAGGGTTGCGGTCATTTTGTCACCTCCTCGAGAAGCGAACGGGTATCGCCGAACCGGACGTCCTGTTTTCCGAACCCGGGGAGATACGTCGCGGCCTTGGCGGAGTTCGTCGCCGTCGATTCGTATCCCATCTCCTCGATCGGGGAGACGACGTTGCACGTGTCGCTCAGTACCAATCCGCCGGCGTCTTCGATCGTCTCGGTGTACCCCATCCGGTCGGCCCAGGACTTCACCGAACGACTCGTGCATACCCAGAGGTCCCGGTCCACGGTCTCGCCCTCGAGGCGGTCTGCGATCGACTGGATCTCCTCGACCGAGGTGTGTGGACACCCGAAGACGATCAACTCCGCGTTGTCGGTGTCGGTCAGTTCGTCGTATTCGGACGCCAGGTCAGCCCCGTCGAATGTGAGCGTCTCGGACGCGTCCGGGGCGTCGTCGTTCGTGGTGACCCCGTCGACGAAGTAGAGTGCAACGGCCCCCGTAGCCGCCATCGCGGCACCGAGTGCTTTCAGGTCGTCAGTTCTGGCCTCGTCGATACCGGAGAAGTATGGCTTTCCGTCTTCCACGATCCGGCCCACGGACGAACCCAGTGCGGCGAAGTCTGCCTGTGACTCGAGGTCGGTCTCGACCTCGACGTGGTGGGTGGGAACCCGATTCTCCTCGAGGTGGAGTCCGTACTTCGGGGTCCGACCAGTGATCGCCGCCGCGAGGGCGGAGGGGCCGCCCTCCCGATTCGTCTTCGCGTCGATGACGGAATTCGCGAACGAGACCGCGGAGGATTCCGCCCAGGCGATATGCTCGTTCCGTCGGGGGAGGTTCCCCGCGAGATATGGGGTACAGGTGAACGAGAGCACGACGCCCATCGACTCGAGTGCCTCGAGGATACGCCGTTGCTGTTCTGCGAAATCCGGATCTATTCCCATCTCTTCCCACCGGTCGATGTCCATCCCGGCCGGGTTCGCAAAGGTTGGAACGTCGACGGACGCCCCTTCCTCTGCGAAACCCTCGAGGAATTCTACGCCTGGATCCCCGATGGATTTGTACGAGATGCCGGAGGCCTGTGCGGACCCGATGGGGACCATCTCCTCCGCACCGTATATATCGCCCAGTCGGACGAGCAACTCCATCGACTTCCGTACGGCACCGTTGTCCGATTCGAGCAGTGCTTCCTCCTCGGCGGTCAGTGAGACAGACATGGTATCACCGGTAGTCCTCGATGTCGAGGCCCTCCGCCCCCGGAATCTCCACCGCTTCGAAGGCGGCCGGGTCCCTGTCGTGGGGCACAGTGGCGTCGACGATCCACTTCGTCAGGACGCCGCGGTCGTAGTCCTGTGAGGGGTCGAGCGACGATCCCTTGGCTCCTTCGATCGTTTGGATGTCCCTGTCAGGCTGCATCCGCGTCGCCGTGGCCCATTCTACTGCATCGGGGTCCGTCGGATCGATGTCCTCGTCCACGACGGTTACCTTTTTCATCGACGGGTGGGCAGCGAGAGCCGCCAAACCGGCGTTTTTCGGATCACCCTCGGTCCGCTTCTCGATCTGGACGACGCCGTGTAGCCAGGAACACCCGCCCGGGGTGAGAACGGCGTTTTTCACGGTCGGGACCGTGTTTTCGACGATGCGAACGATTCGCGGCTCCTGGGGGAGCCCCATCAGATGGGCGTGCTCGCGTCGACCGGGGACGATCATTCTAATTCGTGCCCGCGGGCGCATATAGAGGTCGTCTATCACGACGACTGGTTGCTCTCGTACGGTATCCCAGGTTCGCGAGAGGTCGACGAACGGCCCTTCTTCTCGCTGCTCCTCGAGGATGCGTGCCCGGAAGACCATCTCCGCGTTGGCCGGGACGAGGATACCCCCGAGGTCGGAAACCGGGAGGTCCCCGTCCAGTAACGCGTTTGCCAGATCGAGTTCGCTTTCGTCCCTGGCGATCGAGGTCGCTGCCGCTATTTCGACTGCCGGGTGAACACCCACGACCACGGCCACGTCGAGCGGCCCGTCCGTCCGGGTATACAGGTCGTGGAGGTGTCGCTCGACCATCCGCATGACGAACTCGTTTCCCTCGTCGTACATCATCCGGTGAAAGGAGAGGTTGTGGACCCCGGTGTCCGGGTCTCTCGCGATCACGATGCTCGAGGCGAGATACCGCCGCTCGTGTTCCTCGTAGAACACCGGGAGGGGAACGTGATCCGCGACGTCGGGTTCGGAGGAGACGTGTTCGAAGGCAGGCGACTCGGGCTCTCCCACCGGTTGTGGATCGTCCATAGCCGCCCGCAACTGGTCGAGTATCGAGGCGGTTTCGACCCCCAGGGCAGCCGCGATCCGGTCCCGGGAGGCCACCACGTTCAACACCGCCCGGACGTCCGGGTACCCCTCGACATGCTCGAAGACGATCGGTCGTGACTCGTCCTGGCACGCGAGTGCCGGTAATTCGAACCGGGGATCCACCGGTTCGGAAAGAACGGTGGCCGACCCTCCCGCCAGCACGCTGCGCAATCCCATGGGCTATCCTCTTTCGCCATCCCATTAATGATTCGCGATCGATCGGCCGAATGGCTGAAGAGCGACCGGATCATTTGCCGGGCCATGGGGACGCCGCGCAACTCGCCGGGCGAGCAGGCAGCGATCGTCAGGGACCGCCTCTCCGAAGCGTATCCCGACGCGACGATTTCCCTCGACTTCTCGAATCGACTGGAATTGCTAATCGCGGTCGTACTCTCCGCTCAGTGCCCGGACGAACGGGTGAACGCCGTTACCGACTCGCTGTTCGAAACCTACCGATCTCCCGAAGACTACGCCCGGACGGAGGCGGACGAACTGTCTGAGGCAATCGGGTCCATCACCTATCCGAACAGCAAGGCGGAATACCTCACTGGAATCGGACAACAGTTGCTCGAGGACCACGACGGCGAGGTTCCGGATACCATGGAGGAGTTGACCGCACTCCCCGGGGTGGGACGGAAAACAGCGAACGTCGTTCTCCAGCACGGTCACGACCTGACCGAGGGCGTGGTCGTGGATACACACGTGATGCGGCTCTCGAAGCGCCTCGGTATTACGCAGGAATCAAGACGGAATTCGATCGAGCAGGACCTGATGGACGTCCTCCCACGTGAGCAGTGGAAGGAATTCACGCATCTGTTGATCGCCCACGGTCGGGCCGTGTGTACCGCCAGAAATCCCGACTGCGAGGACTGCGTTCTCGAAGACGTCTGTCCGTCGTCCAGACTCGACAACGACGTCGATCTGGCCTCGGGCGAGTCCTGGGAGTGAGTCCCGCCGGTCGTCTGACCGAGAAAAGGATTAGTCCGGGCCCCACCACACGGATGGTATGACGGACTGGATCGGAACGACGTTCGAGAGTACTACCGGTTGGTCACACCTCGTGGACCTTGCATCTATCGACAATCGTATGGCGGGAACGCCGGGGGAGCGCGAGGCGGCCGAGGCGACGAAAACGGCACTCGGACAATATACTCGAAATGCCCGAATCGATTCGTTTCCCGTCACCCGGTGGGACCGGGAAATCGCACACGTCGAGACACCGTCGGGTCTCGAATCGGGAATCGGTCTTCCGATGAGTCCCGACGACGATGCGACGGGAGAACTCGTCTCCCTGGGGTACGGTCTGCCGGACGATTTCGAGACAACCGACCTCGACGGACGGGTCGTCCTGGTACGAAGCGACGTCCCCGAGTACGTCGACCGCCGGATTCACCGACGGGAGAAGTACTACCGGGCGGTCGACGCCGGGGCAGTCGGGTTCGTCTTCCAGAACCACGTGGAGGGTGGATTACCGAAGACGGGAAGCGTCGGGACGTCGGATGGCGGCGTCGGGGAGATCCCGGCCGTCGGCGTCTCGAAAGAAGTCGGATCGAGACTGGAACGCAATTACGATGGAACCGATATCACAGTCTCCGTCTCCGCTACGATTTCGGACTCGGAAAGCCATTCCGTCCACGCGGAACTCGGACCCCGGACTGACGAGGAGATTCTCCTCACGAGTCACCTCGACGCTCACGACATAAGTGAGGGAGCGATGGACAATGGGGCGGGGACCGCGATGCTCGTCGAAGTCGCACGCGCACTATCGAACCGGGAGTCGAGACTGGAGACGAAACTCCATCTCATCGCCTTCGGGGCGGAAGAGGTGGGGCTTCAGGGATCGACCCGTGATGCGGCAGAACGGAATCTCGAGACCGTTTCGGCCGTCGTGAATCTCGATGGCGTCCTCGCCGCCAGGACACTCTCGGTCGACGTCAACGGGTTCGACGGGTTCGAACCGGCGGTCGAGGCCGTCTCCGAGCGGTTCGACCACCCGATCGAGGTGCGGCCGACGTACGAACCGCACAGCGATCACTGGCCGTACGTCGAGCGGGGGGTGCCGGGTTGCTTTGTCTCGAGTTCGACCGATGAGACGGGACGTGGGTGGGGACACACTCCGGCGGACACCCTCGACAAACTCGACGTCCGGACGTTCCGGGAGCAGTCGATACTGGTGAGTGAGCTCCTCTTGAACCTTGCACAGTCCGATCGGCGAATTCCCAACGTGAGTCAATCGGAAATCGCTGCCGCCCTGGAGGAAGCGGGCGAGGCAGAGGCGATGCGGGTGACTGGTGACTGGCCGTATGAAAACGTGGACACTTAGGTCCCCGGGCACGTCGTTCGACGCGATGAAGCACTCGCCTGCGCAGGGGTGGGAGCCGTGACCGTCGGGGTCGTCGGCGACGACGTCGAATCGCTGGCCGGGGTGGTTGCCGAGACGGGAGTGGACGTGGAAACTGCAATTTCGGACCCTGTCCCCGGCGCGGCGTACCACGTAGCGGTCGGAGAGTCCGCGGTGTTGTCCCTCCTCAGGGCCGGGGTTGACACACCGGTTCTCCCGGTCGAGGCGGGTGACGGACTGGGGAGTACTCCGGCGGAGGCGCTCGCCGATACCATCTCCGACGTCGGCTCGGATCCCGGGCGAACCGATCAGGTGTCTACCCTTTCGGTATCCATCGGAGAGGAGAGCCACCGGGCCCTGATGGACGTCATGGTCGTCTCGACCGAGGCTGCGAAAATCTCGGAATACGAGGTCAGGACGAGGGAGGGAAGCGGTCCCGACCGGGAGACCGTGACAATCGACCGCGTTCGGGCGGACGGAATCGTCGCCGCGACGCCAGTGGGAACCACCGGGTACAGTTCCTCGGCAGGTGGTCCGGTCGTCGCCCGGGACATTCAGGGGGTCTCGGTCGTCCCGGTTGGACCGTTCAGGGTCGAACATCCCCAGTGGGTCCTCGGGCTGCCCGTCACCCTCGCCGTTCTGAGGGAGGAGGTGCCGGTCTCGCTCGTCGTTGACGACCGCGAAATCGCACGGGTGAAACGGGATACCCCGGTAACCCTCTCGTCCGGTCCCCCACTGGAGGTCATCAGGACCGCTGAATCCCGATCCATCGCGGCGTATTACTGATCTTCGGGCTGTGTCTCGGGACGAAAAATCGTGGCCGGTTTTTCTAGTGAGTCCGCCTCGAAGTTCGGCCAGCGGAATCGTGGGTGTCAAATTTCGTCGGAAAATTCGACGCCTGCCTCCCGGAAAATTCGACGTCTTCCTCCCGGAAAATAGCCGCATTTCACCAGAAAACGACGCATTTCACTTGAAACGCCCCATATCACCGGGGGAAACCCCATATCACCGGGGAAACCCCATATCACCGGGGGAAATCCCATATTACCGGGGGAAATCCCATATTACCGGGAACAACGCATTTTACCGGATTATCGCCGAATTTTCGCCAGAAAACGACGCACTCCAATGGAGGGGATTACCCATATCATCCCTTACTGGACATCACCGACCATCGGGGAATCACTCACCACCAGTGAGATGACTCGACACCGGAGTGGTCATTCAACAATCGATTGACGCTACCACCGTTCGTTATTCTCACGAAGAGCGGAAGGAGCCTGTATCGAGTAGACGACGGGGAATATCGAACGAAGCATGTATGGAACGAACAGCGTGGGGGCACCCAATCGAAGCGTGTCTGATCTGCGCTGATCCATTATATAATGCGCTCGTTTCCATGATCGGGGCGAATATGTCGCGTCTTCCAATCAGCAACAATTGCCGTCCGGGGACGCTCGTAGCTGTCAGATCCCGGTATCAGAGTTCGCCAGTTTCACGGAGGGCCAGGAGGATGTCGTCCACGAGTGCTTCGACGTTTTCGTACGGGAAATCGGAGTACTCGCCGAGTTTTGCTGCCAGTTCCATCGCCGTGAACCGGACGGATCCCGCCTCGAACCGGGTCGATGGGCCGTTCGGGAGTGCGGGGACGAGGTCCATCGGGTCCGCGACCGGGTAGTCCGCGTCCCCGAAGGCGTCGATGAATTGCTCGCGCAGGTCGTCTTCGACTGCCATACCGACCCTGTTCTACGAATCCAGAAAAGGATTGTGAAACGGCACGACACCCGACCGATCGTGGCTTTAACCGAGCGATGGCACGACCCGCCAAAACTCGATCCAGGCCGGACGGGACGAATCGTGAAAACTCACAGGCCACTCATTGCCCACCAGTGTGATCCACATCGGCCACGGTGCAATCTCACCTGGGCTGTCCGCCGCTTGTCCTCCTGCCGTGTCTTCGTACGGTGGTCCCCACCCCTCGGAGCGGACCCTCCATGTAATCCCCACCAGAGCGGACCCTCCATGTAATCCCCCCGGAGCGGATCCTCCATGTACTCCTCATCGGTGTGCATCCCCCATCCAATAATCATCCCCGGGTACAATCGCAGCTCGTCGCTGGAACAAACACCACATTACAGATGGTCGAGGAATCGAACACGGGCGGTCTGATGCGAACGTATCTGAAGGTTTTTTACTTGCAGGCGTGAGGATTCATCCGTATGCGGGATTCGCTGTCGGCGTGGCGGCCGGTTATCGACGAGGAAATCGAACGGCTCCTGCCACGCGAGTTGACGACGGCGGACGTCGAAGACCTGTTCGGCGGCGCGCGATTCGAGTACGATACGGCGGCGCTCCAGCGGGCGCTCGTCGATCCGGTCTGGGAACTGCTGGATCGAGGTGGCAAGCGGTGGCGGCCGGTACTCTTTTTGAAACTCCTCGAGGGACTCGGGGAAGACCCTGAAGCCTATCTCCCCTACGCGATCATTCCCGAAATCCTCCACACCGGGACGATCATCGTCGACGACGTCGAAGACGACGCGACGCTCCGTCGCGGTGAGGAAGCGATCCACCTGAAATACGGCGTCGACATCGCGTTGAACGCCGGCAACGCCCTCTACTTTATCCCCCTGAAGATCATCACGAAGAACCCGGCGAACCTGAGCACCGACGTGCGGTTGCGGATGTTCGAGATGTTGACGTACGAACTCAACCGAACGCACCTGGGGCAGGGGACCGATATCGTCTGGCACAACCAGGACGGTATCGACCTCTCGGAAGCGATGTATCTGGAAATGACAGCGTGCAAGACGGGGTGTCTCGGCCGCATCGCAGGCAGTCTCGCGGCCATTGTCGCAGACGAGTCAGAAGAAACCGAGCAGGCATTCGCCGATTACGCCGAATCCCTTTCTATCGCCTTCCAGATCAGTGACGACATCCTCGACGTGATGAACACGCTCGATAAAGCGGGCGATTTCGGCAAGGCGTTCGGGAACGACATCCACGAGGGAAAACGAACGCTGATGGCCATTCACGCGGTGGAAAACGCCCCGCCCGAGGACGCGGCCCGCCTCGAATCGATCCTCACAGACGACGACGTCACAGACGAAGCGGTGCTCGATGCCATAGATATCATGAAGGAAACAGGAAGTATCGAATACGCCCGAGATGAGGCCCGGCGCCTCGCGGAAGACGCTCGCTCACAACTCGATAGGGTGGAACTGGCGCGCGACGTCGAGGGAGAACTCGCGGATTTCAGCCGGTTCGTCATCGAGCGCGAGTGGTGAGAACGGAGCGGACCGGTGCCGACGATCGTCCGATTCAGGCCGACCCGGCTTGTCGTTCCATCGGGTGATCCTCGAGTTCCTCAACGACGAGAACGACCGATCGGGGCTCACCTTCGAGTTCCGTCACGACACGCTCGACGATCCGTCGCCCCTCGGATTCGATGAGGGGAATGACCCGGTCGATCAATCCCGACAGCGAGAGGAATGCGGGGAGGTCGAACGTTCCCCGGGAGACGGAATCGGGATTGTACTGGGCGAGGAATCTGACTGTCACGCCTGGTCCCGAATCCCGATCTTCCACCTTCCATCGACCGTGAGCGTCGAGGTCTGATACGACCCGCCACTCGATCGTTTCCGGCGGGTCCACGGTTGTGACAGCAGTTCGGACCCGGTAGGAGAAGCGCCACCACCCGAATTCAATCTCGTAGACCGTCCCCTCGCCACCAGGGTTCGTCGGTGTCCTCGATTCGTCACCGTCCTCGACGACCGTCACGGTGTTGACGTAGTGAGAGAACTCAGCGTACCCCGTAAAATCCAGCAGGAACTCAAAGGCCGTCTCGGGTTCGACGTCGACGTGGGTCCTGACTTCGATTCCGTCCACTACCAGGGATTCCACGTTCCGATTGCTTAAATGGTTGCCCTCAATTCGACGGACGACGTTCCATCATTCTTCGACGTGTTATATTCCCGAGGAGAACAGTATACCCGTGAGACTTTCTGGACCATAGGCCTTCCAGGTATCGGATACTATACTGCAATTGTACCCTACTAACATACGAACTTGTGGGACGTATTAAAATATATAGCGTATCCAGATTATTACGACGTATAATAGATGATACAATACTAAATAAGAAAATAAATCTAAAAATAAGAAAATTTAAACAGATAATAGATGGTATTACTATCTATACGGAAATTTAGTATCGAAACAAATTTTTAATGTTTAGTACCGAAATATAGATTTAAAACATTATAGTATAAACAAATTAGGATGAGAATGCGTAATCAGTGTCCCAGTATCAACACCATCGTGGTATACGACACCGAATCTACAGATTTTCTCACTATCCCGTATTTCAGGGGTCGTGATGCGAACCGAACGCTCCCTGTTTTCACGAACTGTCCTGTACGGTCCGGTTCCGGGTAGTGCCGAATGGAATCTGACGGTTTGGCAGTGCCGAATGGAATCTGACGG
>JBDGTL010000026.1:45314-87735 GCA_042216905.1 Halodesulfurarchaeum sp. | reverse complement strand
AGTGCCGAATGGAATCTGACGGTTTGGCAGTGCCGAATGGAATCTGACGGGTTGGCAGTGTCGAATGGAATCTAACGGTTTCGCGGTGTCGAGTCGGATCTGTCGGTTTTAATGTTCCCGCAGTCGAAGTCGCGAACGAATGCTCTCGGGAATCAACGTCGGGTTGGGCGTGACGGGGAGCGTGGCGGCGGTCGAGGTGGTGGAAATCGCCCACGAACTCAGGCGGCGAGGGGCGACTGTGAAGGGAGTGATGACCGATAGCGCCTCGAACATCGTCCATCCGTGGACTGTCGAGTTCGCGACGGATCAGGAGGTCTGCACCGAGATCACCGGAGCGACCGAGCACATCGAACTCTTCGGGACAGACGGATGGGCGGACGTCTTTCTCGTCGCTCCCGCCACCGCGAACACGATCGGCAAGATGGCGGGAGCGATCGACGACACCCCCGTTACGACCTCGGCGACGACCGCTCTCGGGGCGGGAATACCGATCGTCGTCGCGCCGGCCATGCACCGGCCGATGTACGACCACCCGGGTGTCCTATCGGCCATCGACACCCTCCAGGAATGGGACGTGACGGTCGTCGACCCACGATTCGAGGAGGGGAAAGCGAAAATCGCGGACGTGGACACGATCGTTCTCGACACGGCGCGGGCCGTCGGGGCCCAACCCCTCGCGGGAAACACCGTGATCGTCACGAGCGGGGCCACCGCCGAACCAATCGATCCAGTCCGCGTGCTCTCAAATCGAGCGTCTGGTAAAACCGGTCGGGCGGTCGCCCGTGGCCTGTACGCTCTTGGTGCCGACGTCATACTCGTCCACGATGGACCCGACGTCCCCTACGCCGATGTCGAGACGGTTCGGACAGCTTCGGACATGCGGGAGGCGGTGCTCTCGAATCTCGGGAGTGCGGACGCGCTCGTTTCCGCCGCTGCTATCTCGGATTACACCGTCGAGCAGGCGGAGGAAAAGATCCGATCGGGCCAGGAACTGACGCTCCACCTCGAACCCACGCCGAAACTCCTCGAAGCCGTCCGAGATCGAGACCCCGACCTGCCGATCGTCGGGTTTAAAGTCGAAACTGGCCCGGAGTCCTCGATGATCGACCGGGCCCGTGACCTCCAGGATCGGTACGGCCTGGCCTTCGTCGTGGCGAACGACGTCTCCGTGATGGGCGAGAAGGAGACCTCAGTCCGGTTCGTCGACGGCGAGTCGGCGGACGAATTCACGGGATCGAAGGCCGACCTCGGACTGCGAGTGGCCGAGGAACTCGCTGAGCGAATCGTGTATCGATGAACCGCATCCGGGGAATCGTACTGGCTTCGGGTCTTATTGCACTTGCGGGGAGTATCGGGACCCTCGTCCTGAGCGAAATTATGGGACTGGTACCGTGTGAACTCTGCTGGTACCAGCGCTATCTCCTGTACCCGCAGGTATTCCTTATCTGGGGAGCGCTGGTGTTTTCGCGATTTCGGCTCCTGTACGCCGCCGTCCCGCTCAGCCTCGGTGGCGTTGCAGTCGCCGCGTATCATTCCTGGCTCCAGTTACAACCGACGGCGTCTGGCACCTGTTCGCTGTCGAATCCGTGCGCTTCGGTGACGTTGCGTGTCGCCGGGCTCTCGATTCCAAACCTCTCGCTCGGAACGTTTCTCGCACTTTCGATGTTGTTGTTGATTTCTGTAACGAGCACGGATCACCTGGTGTAATCGGTTGTGGTTTTCCGCCTTGCCAGACGTCCTCATCTCAGACGGAGTCCTCGTCCACGTCCGCGACCGATTCTCCGCCCTCGGATTCGATCCAGTGCGCGTCCCCGAAGAACGGCACTCCCATCTTGTGTGCCGACCGGGATATCATGTGAGCGCCGGTCGGGGCGGTGAGGAAAAGGAAGAGGATGCCAACCAGTGCGGTCAATCCACGTCCGTTTGGACCGAAATGGACAGTCGCCCCGAGGAATATCGAGGCGGCGCCGAGGGTCGTCGCCTTCGAACTGGCGTGCATTCGGTTGTACACGTCGGGGAACCGGAGGATTCCGATAGTCCCGACAGCCAGGAAGGCACTTCCGACGGTGATGAGCAATACGACCACTGCCGTCTGGAGCGTGGTTATCGCTGTCATCGTCGAATGATGTCCCCCTCGATAACGTACTTGGCGACCGTGACGGTACTGATGAAGCCTATGATGGCCAGGACCAGACCGACCGTGATAAAGAGTCCTTCCCCGGTTGCGATAGCGAAGAGGACCGCGATCGCCACGACGTTCGTTCCGATCGTATCGAGTGCAACGACCCGGTCGGGAACGGTCGGCCCACGGATCACCCGCCACGCAGCGAGCAGCGTCATGAGACTGGCCACGATCAGGCCGGCCTGGACGATCGTATCGAGAACACTGGCCTCAACGGTCATCCTTCTCCCCTCCCACTCGCGTTTCCCGAGACGGATCGCCCGGATTCTTCTCCTCGCCGAAGATGATGAGGGCGTAATCCTCCCACCGGCGAATCGGTGCCACGACGCCCTCGGGATCGTGACCGTCGATCGTGTGGACGTAGAGTGCGTTTTCCTCCTGGTCGTGTTCCATCGTCAACGTTCCCGGCGTGAGCGTAATACTGTTCGCGATCGTGGAGATGGCCACGGGTCGCTGTACCCTGAGCGGGATGTACAACACCGCTGGTTCGATGGGCATACTCGGTGCGACGACCCGGTAGGCCACGTCCAGGTTGGCCACCACCAGTTCTTTCAGAAACGCGAGGACGTAGAGGATCGCATACGGGGCGGCGCGAACGCCGTAGCTCACGTTCGCTCGTCCCTCGTATAATCGTCTGAAGAGGAATGCAATGGCAAAGCCAATGAGAAGTCCGATCAGGAATTCGCTCACGATGACTCTGGGGTCGAGGGAGACACCTCGGACGAAGAGCCACAGCACTGCCAGAATTATCGCCGCAAGGTAATGACGGTCGATTTTCACGCCTGACCACCACCGATCACTGCTTCGAGTGACGTGAGATCCACGGCGTCGATGTAGGCACTCCGGGACAGCGCCGCGTCACTCGCTGCCCTGGCCAGGTCAAGGATCACGTCGAATCCGACGCCGACCGCCACGATTCCGATGGCGAGTGCCAGGACCAGGGCGATTTGCACGCGATCGATCTCCACGTTGGCGACCGCCCCGGATGTGTCGCCCCAGAAGCCCCGATTCCAGGCCCTCGAAACGTACGCGATCGTCAAGATCGCCCCGAAAAGCGCGATCCCGAGTGGAAGCGCCGTGCGGGCGCCGAGCGCGGTTTCGAACACGAGTAATTTCGCAAAGAACCCGGAGAGGGGCGGAATTCCTACCAGGGCGAGGCCACCCACGAAGAATGCCCCCGTCACACCCGGCGCGACGTTCGCGAGACCACTTATCTCGTGGAAGTCGGTCGTTCCCGCCGCCGAGCGGATCGTTCCGGCGACCAGGAAGAGCATTCCCTTTGCCAGGGCGTGGTTCAACGCATACACGAGGGTGGCGGCGATTGCGAGCGACCGTAACGATGGGATGGTGGCCGCGATCGCGAGGGGCAGGACGATGAATCCGACTTGTCCAATACTAGAGTAGGCAAGCAACCCCTCAATGTCATCTCTGGCGATGGCGCCCGTCCCGCCAAAGACGATGCTCGCTGTCGCCATCACGAAGAGCACTGGTCCGAAGAAGGCGAGGACCGAGCGGCCACCGATCCCAGGGAGCGAGACGGGGAGGCTGGCGGTGGCGAAAATACCGAAGTAAAGCCGTATGATGGCGTACACGCCGACCTTCTTCACCGCGCCCGCGAGCATGGCCGTGACCGGTGCCGGCGCTGCACGATAGGCAGAGGGCACCCAGAACTGGAATGGAACCAGACCGGCTTTCAACGCGAAGACGGCGAACAGGAGGGCGGACAACCCGAGTACCGGTGCCGGATCGAACCCATACGCGGCAGGATTGTTCAACCGTCTCGCCAGGTCGGCCATATTGAGGGTCCCGGTCGTCGCATAGATGCCGCCGATCGCCAGGAGCATGACGGAACTGCCGATCAGGTTGAGGATCACGTACCGGAGGGCCGCCCGAGTCTGGGCTTTTCCGCTGAAGAAGACCACCAGGACGTAACTGGCCATGAGCATCACCTCGAACCAGACGAACATGTTGAAAATGTCGCCGGTGAGGAACGACCCGGTCATTCCGACCAGCATAAAGTGAAAGAGGGAGTGGTATGAGACCCGCTGTCCGAACTCGTCGACGTACCGGAGTGAAAAGATGAGTGATGGCACTGCCAACACGGCGGTGAGTCCGAGCATGAATACGGAGAGGGAATCGGCGACGAGCGTGATGCCAAAGGGTGCGGGCCACCCGCCGAGTTGGTAGGTCAGGATCGTATCCGGATACACCCGGAACAGCAACACGACGACCGAGACCGCGTACGTGAGGACACCCAGGACGCTTCCTCCTTGCTGCACGATGGGTCTGGTTCGGGACAGGAGCGTCACGATGGCGGTGAGGAGGGCAATGACGAGGGGTGCAACGACGATGTGGTGGACTGCCATTTACGACGACCTCCCGAGTTCCTCACTGTCGATGGTCCCGTGTTCCTCGTACACCCGGAACGTCAATACCAGCGAGAACGCCGTCGTCCCGAAACCGATGACGATTGCGGTAAGCACCAGCGCCTGGACGAGCGGGTCCGTAATCGGATTGTGCGGAGGGCCACCGTGTTCGAGAATTGGGACGGTCCCCTTGATGCCGCCCATCGTGATCAGGTACACGTTCGCGGCCTGGCTGAGAATGGTAACCCCCCAGATGATCCGGACGATGTCCCGACGGAGTACCAGGAACGTCCCGAGGGTGAACAGGAGACCGAGTGTAACGGCAAGCATCGTTTCCGGTGGGACTCCGGCCTGAGTCATTCCTGTCCCACCACCGAGAGTATCGTGAGAAGCGATCCCACGACTACTGCGTAGACGCCGAGGTCGAACGCGACGGCACTCGCAAGTTCGACTTCCTCGAAGAGGAAAACGTGGATCCTGGTGAACCCGTGACTCAGGAACGGGTAGGAGAGCGCCATTGCCACCACTCCCGTGCCCGCGGCGATGAGGAGTCCCAACGCGAACAACTGCCTGTAATCGGCGACGACACCGTGGGTAATCGTATCCACGATCACGTCACCCTCACGCCCGAGCACCGTCTCTTCCAGGAAGTCGAGCCCGTAGGCGATGTAAATGAGCGCGAATCCACTGGCTGTGAGTACTCCCGCGATGAACCCACCCCCCGGATGGTTGTGCCCCTGGAGAAACAACGCGACGGAAACGAGGAGGATGATCGGGACCCCAAGTCGAGTCACCGTCCGGAAGATGACCGTGGTCATGACGTTTCACCCCGTTCTCTGAGCGCGATCAGGGTGAGGACCGACACACCTGCCATGGCAATGACGGAAATCTCGCCCATCGTGTCGAATCCCCGGAAATCGACGAGGATGACGTTCACGATGTTTCCCCCACCGCCGAGGGGAAGTGAGGTCTCGATGAAGTACCGGGCGATGCCGTGGGAGGGCCGTGCCTTCGTGGTGAGTAGCACTGTGGTGGTCACTGTGACACCAACGGCGACTGCCAGAATCCCGTCACGGATCGCACGAAATCGGTCAATCGATCCGTAAAACGCCGGAAGTCGATCGAGGACGAGGAGGAAGATGACGAGCGAGAGCGTCTCGACGACCAGTTGGGTTAACGCGAGATCCGGTGCGCTGGCCAGGATGTAGAAGATTGCCACCATGAATCCCAATATCGACAGTGTCAGAACCCCCGCCACGTGCGATGGGGCAACGGTGATTGCCACTGCTGCGACGATGGCGACGAGGAGGACGAGGATGATCGGCGTCTTCAGTGTGACCGGAAGTGTCGATGGCAGTGTGACACTCGTCGCGAGGTATCCGGTGAGTGTCATAGCCGTCACGCCGATGAACGTCCAGGATGCGTACGTCCTGAGCAGCCCGTTCTGGACGGTGTCGGCGAGTTCGGCGCTCAGCCTGTTGACGCCGAAAACGGCTCTATCGTACCACCAGTCCACCCGGATCGGTGGAACGAGTTCGGCAAGCGCATTCAAGCCATCGTGTATCTGGTTGTAGAACGGGTAGGTGACGAGGCCAACGACAATGACGGTCGTGCTCATGAGTACCGAGGGTTTGATCTCCGTCGGCAGGCCGACAGTGAACTGATGTGCGTGCCCCTGGGCGACACTCTCGTAGACCGATTGGCCAATGGTGTCGATCGCGAGTTGAGGGGCCGCTCCCACGACGGCAGCAAGGATTCCGAGCAGGACGGGTGGCGCCACCATCGACATCGGGGGCCGATGAACGTGGTCAAGTCCATCCGGTTTATCGCCGAAAAACAACATCACGAACCGGAGCGAGTAGAGGAGGGTGAAGACGCTTCCAAAGACGGCGACGGCAGGATAGAGCCACGCAGCCCCGCCGAGGTGCACGGCCGTTTCGTAAGCCGCCTCGAAAAGTAATTCCTTGGAGTAAAACCCGTTGAACGGTGGAATCCCGCCCATCCCGAGTCCTGCAACCACCGTCACGGCGGCCGTGATCGGGAGATCGCGCCAGAGTCCACCCAGTTCGTCAATCGATCGCGTGCCCGCTTCGTGGGCGAGAATGCCCGCGACGAGAAAGAGCGCCGCTTTGAACAGTCCGTGGTTGAGTATATGAAACGCGCCAGTCTCGGCCCCGTAGGCATTTTGAAACGCGAACCCCGCGATGATCAGGCCGAGGTGGGAGGCCGTCGAGTACGCCAGGAGTTCTTTGATGTCGGTCGCGGTCACCGCGAGGATGGCGGTGACCGTCATGGTAACGAGACCGAGGGCCGCAAACACGAGCATCCACTCGTCCGTGAGGAGAATCGGTCTGAACCGCCCCACGAGGTAGACGCCTGCCTTCACCATCGTCGCAGAGTGGAGGAAGGTGGAGACGGGCGTCGGGGCTTCCATTGCATTTGGCAGCCAGATGTGGAGGGGGACCTGCGCGGATTTCGCGGCTGCGCCCACTGCCAAAAGCCCGATCACCGGAACGAGCATTCCGGCCGATCGGAGACTCTGTCTGACCGTCTCCGGGTGGTGAAGCATCGTCACGAGATCGTAGGTCCCCGTCACCGAGGCGAGGATGATGAACCCGATTAACATGAAGAGTCCTCCACCGACGGTGATGAACATCGCTTTTCGGGCGGCGTACCGCGACGCCCGTTCCTCCGTGTAGTGGCCGATGAGGATGAACGACGAAATACTCGTGAGTTCCCAGAAGACGAAGAGAGCGATGAGGTCGGCGGCGAAGGCCACGCCCAGCATCGACCCCATGAACACGAGAAGCGTCGTGTAGTACTTCTTCTGGCCGGGTTCGTTTTTCATGTATCCGTCCGAGTATACGAATATGAGAACACCGATACCGGAGGCGAGAAAGCCGATGAGAATAGCGAGGCCGTCCACGTAAAAGCGGAGCGCGACGTCCATGGAAGGAATCCAGGCGAAGACGACTTCCCCCGTCTTCCCCTTCATACTCGCGACGAGGACGAACGTCACGAGGGCCACGGCGGCGGCGAAGTACGACGTTCGGTTTTCGAGAAACCGATAGACGAGCGGCGTCACCGACGCGGCGAGGAACGGGAGTGCCACCACCGTCAGGACCGCCGCCGGATTCGGTTGCACGGTACCAAATTCGACACAGGTTCGCCTTAACCCTTCTCAAAATATTCCGACGCATGATGTCGATTCGACAACCAAAATACGCAGCGGGTACCAGTACTCGATCGGTACTGACTGGACCCTGAATCGGTACTGATAGCGTCTGCCCTCCGTACTCCATCGATCCCGTTCCGTCACCTTTTCGTTACCCGTCGTGTATCCCCGGCATGGAAAAGCTCCAGGAATCGCTTCTCGACGCCCCGATCATCGAGAAGGAGGGGTATCACTACTTCGTCCACCCGATCAGCGACGGCGTTCCGATGCTCGAGCCGGGGCTCCTCCGGGAGATCGTGATCAAAATCATCCGGAAGGCCGAACTGGAAGACGTCGACAAAATCGTCACCCCGGCAGCGATGGGAATTCACATCTCTACTGCCGTCTCACTCATGACGGACATTCCTCTCGTCGTAATCAGAAAGCGACGATATGGTCTCGACGGGGAAGTGGCCCTCTCCCAACAGACGGGGTATTCCGAGAGCGAGATGTACATCAACGACGTCGACGAGGGAGACCGCGTTCTCGTCCTCGACGACGTTCTCTCGACCGGGGGAACGTTGCGTGCCATCACTGAGGCCCTCGACCACATCGGTGCGGAAATCGGAGACATCGTGGCGGTCATCAAGAAGACCGGTCCGAACGAACTCGACGAGACCGACCACCACGTCAAGACGCTCATCAACGTCGACGTGGTCGACGGCGAAGTCGTTATCGTGGACGCTCACGGAGACGATTGATCGAGTCGTTCGATTGGTGTGGAACTCGAACGAGAATCGGTTCTCCCAATTTCCGCTTTCTTGGTGCTCCAAATAGGCCAATTCCATCTAGAATACTCACGATATCCGCCAATTGCCGGGAGACACTCGGCATAACGCCCCCATCCAATTCACGGTTTCATTGTAACGACGCCGGCTTCAGGCGATTCAGGGTGTGTTCTCGGATGACCCGAGATCAGACAGGCGTGACCCTCGAATGACACGAGATCAGACAGGTGTGATCTATTGAATACTATACTGGGTCAAACACAATCAGAAAACCTGGGGGAATGAACGGGCGAGTAGGTGGCAACCGAGCGAAGCGAGGGCGCCGCCGGACGAGCGAACGGGGAGCGGGAGACGGCTGAACGGAGCGAGGGAGTCTTTGAATGAACGAGCGGGGAGCGAAGTGACCCACGAGTCGGGAGCGACCCGTGAGCCGGGCGGCAACCGAGCGAAGCGAGGGCGCCGCCGGACGAGCGAGCGGGGAGCGGGAGACGACCGGAGGAAGTCTCCGAATGAACGAGCGGCGAAGCCGCGAGTTGGAAGCGAGCCGTGAGCCGGGCGGCAACCGAGCGAAGCGAGGGCGCCGCCGGACGAGCGAACGGGGAGCGGCGCGAGGGCTTTCCGGTCGATACGGTTACTTCTGTCCGTTAGTATTGTGGTCGGTCGAACCTGGCGGACGGTCAAACGGAGTAACGAGTCAAATCGTCTCGACGTTTGAATGTCGACAGGTATACTCACACGGAAGATACGGCCCTATTTGTAGCTCACTCCAGTTCACGCTGCCCGGAGGACTCATTTCATCCCTGGCAGTATAGAAAACCGAAAAGGTATATCGCAGAAGGCGGCACTCCCGCACATGGAGGTCGGTCGTGTCGTCGTCTGGTGGGGGCTGTACCAGATCCTCCTCCTCCTTGGGTGGCCACTCGCCGCGACACTCCTTCCAGACACCCCCGATCGCGGTGCGTCCCTGGCCATTCCGACGGCCCTGGTGGTTATCGGCTTTCCCGTCTTCTGGATCGGACACGCAGTCCTTTCGTTTGTGACGTATCTAACGGGGTTCGCCGTACTGCTAGTGGTATCGGGTCTGACGGTTCGATATCGAGATTTCCGGTTCGACTCACGGAGGTACGTGGAAATCGCATCTGTATTCACCGTCGCGTTTCTCTTCATGGTAATAATCCGGGCAGCCGCGGCCGGTATTTACCCGGCTGGTGGGGAGAAATTTCTCGATTACGGCCTGCTGAAGTCGATCCTGAGGAGCGATTACCTCCCGCCCGCCGACATGTGGTTCGCCGGGAAGCGCATGATCTACTACTATGGGGGTCATCTCCTGACTGCGACACTCGCCAAACTCTCGGCCACCAGTGGGCGATTCGCATACGCCCTGGCCCTGTCCGGGTTTTACGCGATGGAGGTGACGGCGGTCTACGGGCTGGCGAGCGCAATCGCGTCCAGCCGTGGAATCTCCCGGGTCTGGGCGGGACTATTCGGCGCGTTCGTCTTCGGGTTCGCCAGCAACCTGCTCACACCCGCCCGGGTCGCTGCGAACCTCCTCCCGCAATTCGTAATCGAGGATATCGCGGTCTACCTCGACGACTTCGCGAGCGGAGTCTACGTCCTCAAACCGGGGGAGGTGACTGTCACTCCCGGGACGTTTAGTTACTGGACGGCGAGCAGAGTCATTCCGAAGACCATCAACGAATTCCCGCTGTTCTCCTACCGAAACGGCGACCTCCACGCCCATATGATGAGCATGGCCTTCACTCTCCTCTTGATCGGGATTCTCTACGGGTACTACCGGACGCCCGCCGAGCAACGGCGCCGGCGCCTTTCTCTTCTCTTCGGTGCGGTGCCGCTTGTCGTCGGGATGCAAATCTTCATCAACACGTGGAGTATACCGACAATGCTCGGGCTTACGGCCCTCTCCGTCGCGGCCGCTCCCGCCAGTCCACTGACGCTCGTTCCGGACTCCTATCGATTCGTCTCGGATCGAAGCCATTCCCAGCCGACAACTGGGCGACTTTCATTGACGGTGGATGAGGGGCTTCGCATCGCACTCGGCGTCGTCGTCGCGGTCGTGGTCGGGACGATTGCCGTCGGTCTCGCGTTTCCATTCGTCTTCGGGACGCTCGCGGCGGGTGCGGGAAGCCGACATGTCGCGTTCTTCCCAGAGCGAAGTCCTCTGGGGCCGTTTCTTCTCGTCCATGGCGCGTTTCTACTCGTTTTTGCCCTGTACCTTGGGAGCAATATCCTGCGGGAACGAAGCCACCTGGCGGGAGCCGTCCTGATCACCGTCGCCCTTTTCGCCATCGCCGCCACTGTGGGATTTGTCGGCCTGGTTCTCGTCGCCCCACTTGTCGTAGTCGGTTGGATTCTCGTTCGGCGGGGGAGGCTTTCGTTCGATGGGGTTCTTCTCGTCGCGGGGGCGGGTCTGGTGGTCCTCGTCGAGTTCGTCTATCTGGCCGACAACGCAGGTCCAGGTCGCTTCAACACGGTGTTCAAGACCTCGACGCAGATTTGGACTATCTGGGCCCCCGTCACAGGAGTGGCCTTAGCGTCCTTCATCCGGAGAACCAACTCGATAGGATCTATCAGTACCGCGAAGCGACAAACAATCGGCAGTGTGTTCGTTGCCGTTCTCCTCATCATGCTGTCGTTCTACGGCGTGTTCACCGTGCACAATCATCTGGATGGGCCAACCGAGTATACCCTGGACGGGATGGAATACGCCCACGAAACCCATCCGAAACAGGCCGCCGCTATCGAGTGGCTCGATGACCATCCCGGCCAGCCGTTTCTCGTCTCGGCACCAGGCTGGAAGGTGTATTCGTGGCAGAACCCGGCGTCGAGTTTGACCGGCATACCGACTGTCGCTGGCTGGGCCCACGAGGCAATCTACCGCGGGGGGGATACCTACAGGAGACGGGTCCGGGACGTCGAAATACTGTTCAATACGACGGAGGCACGGTCGCGAGCAGTGTTGCTTCGCAAGTACGATGTCGAGTTCATATACGTGGGGCCGATCGAACGAAATCGGTACGACGTTCAGGACTACGGGACCGAACCAGGAATTCACGTGGTCTACCGGAACGACGCCGTGACGATTTATCGAGTTCACAGGCACGAACTGGTTCGCCGAAACAACTGAAACGACCCGAGGATCCGGGTCAGGTGAACAACCTGGACAGTCCGATGAACGTGTCGCATTGCACAATTTTGAACAGCCGGATGCACGCGTGGACTGAATTGTAGGGAGACGAACCCGACGGACGAAGCTGGACGGAAGACGAACGAGACTGGTGCACTCACAGCAGCGCCGCGAGGACGTGTCTGATCCATTTCCAGGACGGTCTTGGTTCAATTTTGTACTATCGTTGCGGAACCCATCACGTGATCCAGATTTGCCAGTCACTCGCTTTCATGTTTGACAGTTGATAGTCGCTCGCTTTCTGGTGGCCCGTTCCTATCAATATAATCCGCTATCCGGTAAAGACGCCCGTTCGAATAGTGTCAAAGAGCGGAAAGAGGGCTGAAAAGAGTCGATCCCCAGATCCTCGGGTTCAGATACTGGCCGGTACCCGTACCCTGTCACACGGCGAGGTCGCCCGCCCGCTTTGTGACGGTGACTTCCTCGGCGTCGACTGATTCGACGTCGAGGAACTGGGGAATGAAATTCCGTCGTTCGAAGTCCTCCCGCTCGTCCTCCGATCCGGCGATACACCAGAGTTGGACCCGGGCCGGGCCGTGCCAGTCACCGTTTCGCGTGACCTGAAAGAGGACGTATTCTTCCCCACCGACCTCGATAATCCCGTCTTTTCTGACGTCGGGGTCCCCGTGGATAATCAGGCGCTTCATGGCTCTTCGTTCGTCGGTAGGTGGAGTAAACGTTTCGAAGGCGGCCCCCGAACGAGACAGACGAACCCAGCCGAACGAGTGTCGGCCAGTCCTCTCCTCCGCCTCCCTTTCCGTACTACCGAGTCCGCTATTCCTCCTTCCTTCCCCCGACTTCCTCGTTTCCACGTTCTCCTGTTCGATTCCGGGATTCGCGAATCAACTGCGACGGGAACGAATCGAACTGCGGCGTATCCGATTGATCAATCACAACGGTACGAATCGAGGTGGATGGCCCTCCGGAAAAATCGAGTGAATACGCACCGGTCCGGAACCAAACGGATTTTAAGTCCCCCTCGCAAATCAAATGCTAACAGAGCCGATTCGCCATGCAGATGCCACGACGTATCAATACATACTGTCCGAATTGCGACACCCACACCGAGCACGAGGTGGAGAAAGTTCGCCGGGGCCGGGAGACGGGGATGAAATGGTCCGACCGTCAGGAGAAACGCGGCGAGTCGACCATTGGAAACGCCGGGAAGTTCTCGAAAGTTCCCGGTGGCGATAAGCCCACGAAGAAGACGAACCTCACCTACCGGTGCACCGAGTGTGGAAATGCCCACCTCCGCGAGGGGTGGCGGGCCGGGAGACTGGAGTTCACGGAGTGAGTATGGCGGGCGACTTCCTCCGGGTCCAGTGTCCCGACTGTGAGAACGAGCAGACGATGTTCGGCAAGGCGTCGAGCGAGGTGACCTGTGCGGTCTGCGGTACGACCCTCGCCCGGCCGACCGGCGGGAAAGCCAACGTCGAGGGCGAGATTATCGAGGTCGTCCAGGCACGATGAAGTACGAGGGGTGGCCGAAACCGGGCGAGCTGGTCGTCGGCAAGGTCGACGACATCGAGGACTTCGGCGTCTTCGTCGACCTCGAAGAGTACGAGGACAAGCGAGGACTCGTCCACGTGAGCGAGGTCGCCTCGGGATGGATCAAGAACATCCGGGATCACGTAAAGGAGGAGCAAACCGTCGTCGCGAAGGTCCTCGACGTCGACGAATCCTCCCAGCAGATCGACCTCTCGCTCAAGGACGTCAACGATCACCAGCGTTCCGAGAAGATCCAGGAGTGGAAGAACGAGCAGAAGGCCGATAAGTGGCTCACGCTCGCCTTCGGCGAGGACCTCGAGAACGACCGCTTTCGGGCCATCGCGAACGAACTTCTCGACGAATTCGGGAGCCTCTACGACGGATTCGAACAGGCGGCCATCCACGGAACCGCCGCCGTCGAGGACGTGGACCTTCCAGAAGAGGACCGCGAGGCGATCGTCGAAACCGCCCGCGAGAACGTCTCTGTTCCGTACGTGACCGTCACCGGATTCGTCGAACTCCAGTCGCCCAATCCAGATGGTGTCGACGATATCCAGGACGCGCTGGCCGCGGCCGAAGGAAATGGTGACGTTCCAGAGGAGGTCGACCTCGAGGTTACCTACGTCGGGTCGCCCGAATACCGGATTCGCGTCCAGGCGCCGAATTACAAGACGGCAGAGGACCAACTCGAGTCGGGCGCACGACGGGCAGTCGAATCGATCGAATCCGCAGGTGGACACGGTGAGTTCCACCGGGAGCGGCAGACGGAATCCGAGTGAGACGGTCGCCTGGTAACTGACGTCGATTTTCGGCGTGACTGGCACTCGAATCGAGATCCCGATGTACCAGTGAGATTACCGAGGATCGCCTGCGGGAGTCGGAGATTTCCTTTATACAACGGACTCGATCGTCGCGTACCGTGCAGGACAGTTTCACGGCGAACGAATTCGTTTCACCCGTCGACAGTTTCGGGTACCCAGGAGCAAAAACTCCAGTGCCGTACCCATTATTTCAATCGCGTATTGCCCAGCCCGACGGTACGGGCTGTGGACCGATTCCAGATATATTGAGACCAGCGGGTCACGGTTCGACGAACCGATAGATTTCGATTAGTTCCCTCCCGGTAGCCCTTCCGTGATTGTTTTGACGGATACGTAGGGAGACCGAACGAGCCTTTATCAGCCAGGCCCCACCTATCCCTTCACGTGCGATCGGACATTCGAGTGTGCTCGAGTTGGCGGGACGAGCACCCACGGCCAGTCTACACGCTCGGGGACACCTGTCCGGAGTGCGGGGCCGACGCAGTCAACAGCGCCCCAGCGAGGTTTAACCCGGACGACCCGTATGGCGAGTACCGACGCGCTCTTAAGGAGCGTCGCCGAGAATAGGACCATGGACGAGATCGAGGTGGAACGAGTCGCGTCGGTCGATCTCGACGACCCCGTGTTCGTCGAGGGGCTCCCGGGTGTCGGCCACGTGGGCAAACTCGTCGCAGAGCACCTCCTCGAGGAACTCGATGGGGAGCTCGTCGTCAGGATCTACACCGAGCACTTCCCACCGCAGGTAGAAGTGGACGACGAGGGCGTCGCTTCACTGGCCGACGCCGAAATTCACGCCGTGGAGATGGAGAGTCAGGACATGCTGATCCTGACGGGGAATCATCAGGCCAGCGATTCCGCCGGCCACTACCGGGTAGGGGAAGCCTTCCTCGACGTCGCCGAGGAATACGGGGCGACCAGGGTCTACGCCCTCGGCGGAGTTCCCACGGGCGAATTGATCGACGAATACGGTGTCCTCGGGGCGGTGAACGAGGAATCACTGAAGGACGAACTCGAGGAGTCCGGGGTGGACTTTCGCTCCTCCGAACCGGCCGGCGGTATCGTGGGGACGAGTGGCCTCCTTCTGGGGCTTGGCGGCCGTCGAAACATCGACGCCGCCTGTCTCATGGGTGAAACGAGTGGGTACCTCGTCGATCCGAAGAGCGCCCGGGCGGTTCTCGAGGTCCTCCAGGAACTCCTCGACTTCGAGGTTTCTTTCGAGGCACTCGACGACCGCGCGGACGAGATGGAAGACGTCATTAGCCGCCTCCAGGAAATGGAACAGGGTCCGAGCCCGGGAAGCGACGAGGACCTCAGGTATATCGGCTAGTACCGGTTTCGGATTTCGATACGTCCCCGTTCCCTCGAGATACGGTCCCTGAATCGGGATACGGCCCCTTACTCGAGATACGGTCACTGACTCGAGATACGGTCCCGGACTCGAGATACGTCCACGGACCGTCGAGATTCGTCTCCGTACCTTCCATGAGGACGCCGATACAACAACGAATTCGAGTCTCGAACACGGATTCGAGTCCAGACTGATATACCGACCGCTCGGATACACTGAAACCGCCATGTCCCGATCCAGTGCTCACTCTTCGACTGTGTACGCCGTGCCCGCTTCACGGAGCGGATCCGTAACCCGACCGACCTCGTCGACAGTGGCAACTATTACCACGTCCACGCCACGACTGGCCGCTGACGCAGCCACGTGTCCGGCCGCGAACGTCACGTCAGGATTCCGATCGGCTTTGCGGAGTGCAACGATGGCTTCCACACCGGCGGCGACGACCAACTGGGCCCCGTCGCAGGCAGTCTCGATCGCTTCCGGATCGATCGATCGGCTTCCACCGGACCGGATCGGTGGGACCTGATACACCACGACGGTACCGGGGGAGAAGTCGATGATACCTTCGAACCCCGAGACACCCACTTCTGCTCCCTCCTCCGCGTCCATCGTGGCGATACCTGTCGCCGGCCCCTCCGATCCGGGCGTGGCGTGGAGTAGCCCCTCGCGCATGTCCAGGGTGACCGTGTCACCCGCGGTAATCTCCTCGGTGGCGATGGCAGCGTCCTCCTGTACTCCGCCGAGAACGTCTTCTGTCACCCGGTCTGCGAACCGGCGAACGGCAGTCGCGTTTCGGAGCAACCAGTCGACGCCCTCCGTCGTCACCCTGTACCGGGACCGCCCGTCTTTCTTCACGTACCCGTCCTCGACGAGTTCCCCGATGTACTCCGAAACAGTCTGACTCGTGACACCGACAGCCGATGCGATCTCCCCTTGACTCACGGCCGGTTGTCTGTCCGCGATCTCGACGAGAATGCGAAATCGGGTCGCGACTCGCTTGTCGTCGAGGACGTCGACCATAGTGCCCTGCTCGCGGCCGGGTATGAAAAACCTCACTGGTTCGGCCGCCTAGGGAACGCTTTGGACCCCCTCAAGCCGATCGCTTCGTTTCGGATATCGACAGGGCTTTTTTCGAGGCCAGGAGACATCCGTCCGTGGCCGGGGGAATCGATCTCGAATACGCCGACCGGGCGATCTATCTCCAAGAAACGGAGACGCTCGTCGTCGCCGACCTTCACGTTGGACGGGTGGCGACCTCGGAAATCGAATTGCCGATGGGGGAACGAGAAGACCTCGTCGATCGACTCACGGCATTGCTGGATCGATTCTCTCCGAAGACCGTCGTCATTGCTGGAGACGTCCTTCACTCGTTCGGATCGATACCGCCTGGCGTCTCGGGGACCGTCGAGGCGATACGGGAGACGATCGAGGGCGAAGACGCCGAAGCGATCGTCCTCGCGGGGAATCACGACACCATGCTCGAATCCATGCTGGGGGAGACCATACGAACAGTTTACGAACCAACCCCCGGGACCGTGGTGCATCACGGACACGAGATTCCCGAAGTTTCAGCTGATATATACGTCGTCGGGCACGAACACCCGGCGATCGAGATCGAAGGCGACCGACACCCCTGTTTTCTCGACTGTCCGGCCCAGCACGATGGTGCCCGCGTTCTCGTGCTGCCGGCATTCAACCGGTTCGTCGTCGGAACGCAGGTCAATGGGCTATCTGCGGCCGACAGCATGATCCCGTTGCTCACTGACCTCGCACCATGCCGTCCGGTGATTCGATCCGGTGGCGAAACGCTGCGGTTTCCTCCACTCGAGTCGTTTCGGGCGTTTTTGTAATCTCGTGGTCTTTACCCCTTACAGGACTATTCTCGTCCGGACAAGACGGCGTCAGCGGCAGTTCGTGCACTCAGTAACGACCCGTTGATCGAGGAGTCCGTCGTCGACTCGCCGGCGAGGTATACCTCCCCGTCTGGCTCGGTCACGTCCGGTAATCTGTCGTGTATCCCGGGCGGTTGCTCGAACTGGGCAAACGGGACTCGGACCGTCTGGAGCAACTCTACGTCGTCGAACGAGGCTTCCGGATACCATGAACCGAGTATGGCTTTCGTTTCACGGAAAAGGTCCTCGTCGTCCATTTCCACCGGACCGGGCGTACTTGCACTGAGTAATACTCGGTCCTCTGGACCGTATTCAGGCGCCACGCTCGTGAGGACCGCGACAGTGGTCGGGATGTGACTTCCAGCGTTGAGGTGAATACGGGATCGGTCTTCAATCGGGTTGTCGGACGGAAGCGAGAGATATTGTGTGACCGAGGAGTGACCTGTCTGGGGAATCGAATCTATCCCCGTCAATTCTCGGCTCGTGGGGGGATCCGTCGCGACGACGACGGTCGACGCACTGTGGCTTTCCGAGGTCGTCTCGACGGTCACCGGCCCGGTACCAGTTACCGCTTTGACCGAAACGCCCGTTTCGATGGCCGCCCCGGCGTTTCGTGCACCAGTTGCGAGTTGACGGGATATTGCTCCCATCCCACGAGATGGAAGCGCCGCGTACCCCTGAAGTAGCATTGTAAATGTATACTCGAACACCCGTTTCGAGGTAGATAGCGAACGGTCGAGCGTGATCCCGCCGTAGAACGGCCGGGCGAAATTCTCGACGAACCGCTCGGAGAAGCCCTCGTCCTCGAGGTACTCCTCGATGCTTGTATCGGGGCCGGAGAAGATTTCGTTCCGGTCACGGTGTTTCAGTTCACGGCGGAGCGACAGTACCCGGAGGCCGTCTTTGAACGTCACGTCCCTCGACAACATCGTTTCGATCCCGCGGCGTGGGTCACGGATCGGGTCCGCGAAGACGCTCCTGTGGTTCTCCCTGCAGATGACTGCTCCCGGTGGGAACCGACGGAGGTCGAGTGAGTCCAGGTCGAGTGCACGACGGGCTTCTGGATACGCGGTGAAGAGGACCTGGAAGCCCCGGTCGAGCAGATAGTCGCCAGCCTGTTCCGTCCGGACCCGGCCGCCCACGGCCTCCTCACGTTCGAAGAGGGTCACGTCGACGTCAGATCTCGCCAGGAGTCGGGCGGTCTCGAGCCCAGCGAGTCCTCCCCCGACGACGACCACCTCGTGATCAGGCATGGGGAGACTTGGTGTGGACCCGGTAAAGGTAGTGGGATGGGTGGCGAGGACTTTTGACCCGGGATCACCGACCCGTCTTCCCGCCGAGACCCGGGATACTGACCGCCTGTTCGACCCGATCCATGAGCGACGACGCCGAAATCACCAGCGCGAGATAGATAAGTCCCGCGAGGCCGAACATCGCCGTGTATCGATAATTCTGTGAGGCGATTCGTCCGGCGACGTGGAAGAGTTCGGGGACCGTGATGAACGACGCCAGCGAGGAGTACTTTATGAGGTAGACGAGTTCGTTCGACCACCCCGGAATGGCGTACCGAGCGCCTGCGGGAGAACGACGTAGCGGATACCTTCGAGTTTCGAAAGACCGACCGCTCTCGCCGCGGTCAGTTGACCGCTCTCGACAGAGAGGAGTGCGGAGCGGATGTACTCTGACTGGTAGGCCGCACTGTTAATGGTGAATCCGATGATCGCGACCCAGAAGGCCTGTGCGGGGACGAACCCCTCTCCGACACCCGGAAACTGCCGGATCCAGGCCGAGAGTGTCAATCCGTAGTAGAGGACGAAGAGTTGGGCGAGCAGCGGCGTTCCACGGATCAGTTCGGTGAATCCAAGCGACATCCAGGCCGTGTATTTCCCGTAGACCCGAGCAACGCTGACCGGGACTGCGATGACGAAGCCCAACGCGATACTGGACAGGGTCAGTACGATGGTGAGATAGGCCGCGGCGGCGAGCGGCGGCAGGTGGGACAACGCAAAGGCGAGATTGGCGGAAATCGGCTCGACGACCGACGGATCGACGAAGGGTACCCCTGGTTTTACGCCTACCCCTCGCGGGAGAAGCCAGTCGTTGATCCACCTGGCGAGGAGCCATCCCCAGAAGACGACGTACAGGAGGAGTGAGGACCGACCCCGAAGCGGAATCGTGGTACCCGGTTCGGAGAAGTCCGCTGGTTTCGTTGACATCTATGTGTCACGTGCTTCCCGCCGGTCTCCTGCGATCCGACTGAGGAACTCTCTGGTTCGCTCCTCGGTAGGATCATCGAAGAGGTGTACCGGAGGGCCACGCTCGACGATGTACCCACCGTCGAGGAAAAACATCCCCGTCGCCGCCGATCTCGCGAAGCCCATTGGTCCGTTCTATTCCCCGAGTACCGCACGCGACGTTCCATTCCAGACGAAACAGGTCAGGCGTGCCGACGGGACGACTAAGTACCGACGGGTCGTCCCGTCACCCCGTCCGACGGAAATCGTCGAATCGAGAGAAATTGAAGCACTGCTGGAGGACGGATCCCTGGTAATTACGGTCGGGGGCGGTGGGATCCCGGTCGTTTCCGAGAACGGCGATCTCCGGGGAGTCGAGGCCGTCATCGACAAGGACCGCGCCTCGTCGGTACTGGCCTCGGAAATCGGGGCGGACGTCCTGCTCGTGTTGACCGACGTAGAATGCGCATACCTGGGGTTCGGTGGGCCGGACCCCGAACCCCTGGGTCGTGTTAGCACAGACGAGATGCGCGAGTACCTCGAGGACGACCAGTTCGCCGAAGGAAGCATGGGTCCGAAGGTCGAGGCCTCGATCGAGTTCGTCGAATCGGACGGTACCAGAGCCATCATTACCACCGTCGACAACGTCGAGGCAGCGCTTGCGGGGGAGACCGGAACGCAGATGTACCAGGCATGAGGTCGAAACGCACGTATCTCCACATTCCATGAACCAGATGGCTCTACATTTCAGGAATCAGATGGCTCTACATTCCATGAACCAGATAGGTAAAGAGGTGTCAGCCTCGATTCCTGCACGTTCCGGAATTCCGACGACGCCGCAACCGAGGACACAAACCAGAAAGGAAACCCAGATATGAAAGACGTCATCGACATCAACGATCTCGAAGCGAGCGACATCGAGGCGACGTACGAACTGACGGACCGGATGAAAGCCCACCCAGAGGAATTCAACACGTCTCTCTCGAACGAGACGTTGATCATGTTGTTCGCCAAGCCATCCACCCGAACTCGCGTGTCGTTCGAGGCGGGAATGACGGAACTCGGCGGACACGCGATATACTTCTCGGAGGAGGGCTCACAACTCTCCAGGGGCGAGTCACTCGAGGATACGGCGACGGTCCTCTCCCGGTACGCGGGGGGGATTATGGCACGACTCTTCGATCACGAGATGATCGTCGAACTCGCCGACCACGCCGACGTCCCAGTTATCAATGGACTTACAGATCTCCTACATCCGTGCCAGGCCCTCTCGGACATATACACGCTCCGGGAACGCGGCCTCGACGATGGCCCCCTTGCGTTCGTCGGGGACGGGAACAACGTGGCCAACTCCCTGATCCAGATCTGTGCGAAACTCGACATCCCGTGTCGGATTGCTACCCCAGAGGGATACGAACCGGACGAGACAATCAGAAACCGGGTGGCGGATGCGGACGTGACCATCACCAACGATCCCGAAAGAGCCGTCGAGGGGGCGAAAGCGGTCTACACGGACGTGTTCGTGAGCATGGGCGATGCGGAATCGAAGTCGGCGGATTTCGAGGGCTTTCAGGTTACGACCGATCTCATGGAGCACTCCGATGACGCCGTGTTCATGCACTGCCTGCCCGCCCACCGCGGGGAGGAAGTCGCTTCTGCCGTCATCGACGGACCGAGGTCAATCGTCTACGATCAGGCGGAGAACAGGCAACACGTCCAGAAGGCCATCCTCGCGACTGTCTGGGACACCTGATAGCGGGAAGACAGCGGCATTCGACGGTGGCCGAATGGCGGAACTGTGCCGATTCGGTGTGACCCAGAACAGTTCTCCGAATCACTCAAGGACAGTTTTCCGAATCACATTTCCAATACCATGTGGGATACTATTGAAATATCGTCTACACTACCTCGACGGCCTACTGAGCCATTCCTGCAGGCCGAATCGATTACGTGTTGGCTCTCACACTGGTTCCAGTGAAAACGTAATCATAGCATCAGAGGCCCAGGACGTCGGAATACTGATCGAGGATGCTGTCGAGCGTCGGTTCACCCCGTTCCTGGATTTCGTAATGGACCCTGACGATGGGAACGTCCACGTCTATCACTTGTCCGAGATCGATCGGGGTTCCCGCCAGGACGACGTCACAGTCGGTTTCCTCGATCGACCGTTCCAGATCCGCAATCTGCTGCTCCGAGTAACCCATCGCCGGGAGTACGTTACCGAGGTGGGGGTACTCCTCGAAGATCCTCGTTACCGATCCAACCGCGGATGGCCGGGGATCGACCAGTTCGTCGGCCCCGAACTGCCTGGCTGCGATCGCCGCAGCACCCTCGTCGGCGCCACCGTGTGTCAGCGTCGGACCGTCTTCGACGGCGAGCACTCGTTTTCCCTCGACTGCCGAGGGGTCCTCGACAGAAACGACCGAATCGGCGTGAATGATCGATGCATCGGGATTGACCGACTCGACTGTGTTCGTTACTTGACGGATAGCATCTGGGTCTGCCGTATTCTCCTTGTTGATGAGCACGGCATCGGCGAGACGGAGGTTCGTCTCGCCCGGATGGTATCGAATCTCGTGTCCCGGTCGGTGCGGGTCGGCCAGGACGACGTGGAGGTCCGGTTCGAAAAACGGCAGTTCGTTGTTCCCCCCGTCCCAGAGTATCACGTCGGCGGCTTTCTCCGCTTCGGCGAGGACTGCTTCGTAGTCGACGCCGGCGAAGACCACGTGTCCCCGTTCCAGGTGATGCTCGTACTCCTCTCGTTCCTCGATGGTGACGTGCTGGGACTCGAGGTCCGCCGTCGTCTCGAACCGCTGGACGCGTTGGCGTTCGAGGTCCCCGTACGGCATCGGTTCCCGAACCACCGCGACGGACGTGCCGCGTTCGTGGAGGAGTTCTGTGAGTTTCCGGGAGGCCTGGGATTTCCCACAGCCCGTTCTCACTGCGTCCACGGCGACGACCGGGAGCGAGGACTCGAGCATCATCTCGGATCCAACGATCCTGAAACCGGCCCCCGCTGCGAGGGCCCGGGACGCCTGGTGCATCACAGTCTCGTGTGAGACGTCCGAGTACGAGAAGACCACATTGTCGACGTCGTGCTCCTCGATGCGGTCTTCGAGGTCGGATTCCGGAACGATCGGAATCCCATCCGGGTAGTTCTCGCCCGCGAGCGACGGTGGGTACCGCCGTTCGGGCAGGTCGTCGAGTTCGCCCATGTTCTGTGCGTGGGTCTGCGTGAAGCCGACGACCTCGACGGTCTCGTCGTCCCGGAAAATCGTGTTGAAATCGTGAAAGTCCCGACCTGCAGCCCCCATGATGAGGATTCGACGTGGCATGGTGTACCCCGTGAAGAATGGATCCGGGGCGGCAAAAATTGTGAGGTATCGAACTATTGACGGAGGATATTACCGGACCCGAGCAGGCGGGTAACTGTCGAACACCGGGGTGGATCATGCGGGTGTGGCCGTTGATTGATATATCACCGCTGGTGTGGCCGTTGATTAATATATCACTGCATGTGTGTCTATTTATTAATTTATCACTGCAAGTGTGTCCATTGATTAATATATCACTGCGGTGGTGGCGGTTGATTCCGACCATTTGACAAGGGACACAGGCTACCACCGTCACTGTCATACACCATCAAACCGTGGACCGTCGCATGGAGCCGACGGCCGCGTTTTCGGGTGTGCTGTGCAAGGACTGCGGGCGGGCGTATCCACCGGATCGAATGCCGGAGCGTTGCCCGGACTGCGGTGGCCTCCTCGAGACCAGTTACTCGATCGAGCCTGACACCCTGACTCGATCCGCGCTCGAAACCGACCGGTTCGAATCGATGTGGCGGTACGACCGGTTGCTTCCCGTCCGCCGGTCGAACGCCGTCTCGATGAGAGAGGGGAATACCCCGCTCGTGGCGTGTCCGAGCCTGGCCGATTCACTTGGCGTCGGCGCCGTCTACGTCAAGGACGAGAGCCGGAATCCCACGGGATCGATCACCGACCGTGGTGTCTCCGTCGCGACGAGCGTTGTCAATGAAACAGGCGGGGAGACCGTGTCACTCGCCGATCCGGGAAATGGTGGCCAGTCGGCTGCTGCGTACGCGGCGCGGGCCGGATTGGACGCACGTGTGTACCTCCCCTCCCGGACGGGCTTCGACCAGAAGGCGATGGTGAACGTCCATGGGGCCGATCTCACGGTCGTGAATGGACGGTACGAAGATGCAATGGCTGCATACCGCTCGGCCCGCAGGGACAATGGTTGGAGCGCGATCGGAAGCGATTCGCCCTTTCGAGTCGATGGCGCAAAGACGGTGCTCTTCGAGATCGTCGAGCAATTGGACTGGCAGGTCCCCGATGCTGTCGTCCACCCGACGGGGGCCGGAACGGGTCTTCTCGGGCTATTCAAGGGCGGGAGCGAGTTGGAAGAACTCGGATTCGTGAATTCGCTTCCTCCGCTTTACGCGGCCCAGCCCAGTGGTTGTCAACCCATTGTCGAGGCTTTCGAGACGGGGACAGACAGGCACGAGGCCTGGGATACCCCCGATACGATCTGCGGGGAGATCGAGGTACCGGACCCACCCGGGAGCCACTATATACTGAACGCACTTCGAACGAGTGGGGGTGGCGCCGTCGCGGCAACCGATGAGGAAATACTTGACGCGGGCATCGACGTCGCTCAGCAGACCGGTCTCGAATTCGGTGCAAGTGCGGCCGCGGCGGCAGGAGGGGCCTTTACTCTCGCAGACCGAGGGACGTTTTACTCCGGTGATACCGTGGTCCTGATCAACACTGGCAGCGCGAACAAGGAGGCAGACGTGCTGCGGAATGCCCTCCGACGCAAAGGAATCTAATCCGCCCGTGGAGACGTTCTGTATGGGTGCCTATTCTCGAGAAGCGGTATGTATTCCTTTACAGTGCCCGTCGAGATGCCACGACCCCTCCTCAACCGTTGACCGCACCCCTTACCTCAGTCGTGGGGAGTCCTGCATTACTACCGGACCGTCTCCGGACCAGCGGATACTGATTTCTTATCGTGGTTCGCGGTGGTATGTCCACGAAGGCGACGCCCTTTTCACGGATACCCGCGTACCCGCGCCGTAACTCGATGATTTTGGGGGTCCTGTCACTACTCGCCGGTGCGTTGCTGGGACTCTCCCTCGCTGCACCGCCCGGGCCGATGAACGCGATCATTGCGGAGGAAAGCGTCAACCGGGGGTGGCGGGCCGGGTTCGCGGCTGGACTGGGCGCGATGTCAGCCGATGCGACGTTTTTCGTATTGGCGCTCGCTGGTATCGTTGCGTTCATCAGACAGGCCCCGACCGTCCGGGGGGTCATGGTCGGGATCGGTGGGCTGTTGATGTTCTACTTCGCCTACGGGGCCGTCCGGGGAGCAGGCGAATTTACCGACGGTGACACCTCGGGCCGGTCCGGCTTTCGAAAGGCCTTCGCGCTGGCACTCACGAACCCGTACCAGATCACCTGGTGGCTCACTGCCGGCGTTGGACTGCTCGATCCGGGAACCATCAGCGCATTTGGCTACTCTTTCGCGGCCGCAAATGGCCCGCTCACGATTGCCGGTTTCTTCGGTGGGATCCTGGTCTGGATAACCGGGTTTCCGGCCGCACTTCGTGCTGCCGGAGAACAGGTCGACACGCTCGGCACCGCTGTGGCGTATGGAAGCGCGCTCGTCCTTGGTTGGTTCGGCGTTGTCTTCCTCTGGGACGCGGTCACGACACTCGGAATCGTTTGATCGTTTCGCCGGCGGCGGTTACCAATCTAACCCCAGTCCAGGTTTGGTCACACGCAGGCGGAGTCCGAATGTGATCAGACGGGACCCGCGTCGGATAGCTGCGGTGCAGGGGTCGACGGATCCCTCCCGGGTCACACACAGGTTTGACTGGTGCTGCCGTGGTGCGGTACCGGACGTCGCCCGCCCCACCCTCAGGCGAACGGCTCGCCGTCGGTTTCCATCTCGGCGACCTCCTCTTCGAGCCATTCACGGATCCACTTGATCCGTTTGAGCCGCTGGTGGGCGATCGAGACTGCCCGGTCGCTCTCGATCCGCTCTCTGGCGTTTTTGCCCCGTTCGAGGACACGCTGTACCATCTCGGCGGCGTCCATGTGGGTCCTGGCCTCGTATCCCATACGGAGCAGCATGAGTGACGCACCATTGACACCGACCTTGTCGAGAACGTCACCCTCGATGAGGCACTGTGTCTCTATCGTCAGGTCGTGGAGGTCCCCCTGGTAACTGTGATTCTCGACCGAACGACAGACACGATCGACGAACGAGGGGGGATACTCCCCGTGGGTTTCGAGGTACTCGCGGGCGACTCTGGCTCCTTCCTCGGCGTGGACGTCCTGGTCCGAGTCCAGTTTAGCGATGTCGTGAAACAACGCTGCGACTCTGACCACGTCGGTGTCCGCTCCCTCGTGCTCAGCGATGTCGGTCGCCAGTTCGACCACGTTCATGATGTGGTTGAACCGGTATTCTGCGGAGTGCCAGGGATACCACCGCATGCGGCCACCGTCCTCCTCGTTGTCCACGCTCGCCTCGAGGTAATCGTAGACGAAATTCGCCATCTCCTCGAATTCCACGTCGGTGACCGGAGATTCGGCTATTTCGACGCCCACGCTATCCACCCCACGTCTTCTGCTTCTTCCGTTGTCATTATTAGTTGAAGGAACGTTTCTGCCGCTCTTAGGCCTTTTGCAGGCGGTGAGATTACCTTCCCTCCCCGCTACTTCCCACGTATGACCGAGGCAGCCTATCTCGAGGAGACCTACGCCCGGGAAATCGAATCGATCGTCCGGCGGCGGATTGACGACCGAGTGGTTCTCGATCGGACGATATTCTATCCGACCGGCGGGGGACAACCCCACGACGAGGGTCACATCGAGTTCGACGGGCAGGAGTCTCGCGTCGTCGACGTGGAGAAAACGGACGAAATCTATCACACGCTCGATGGCCCACTCCCCGAGGAAGGGGCCCGCGTCACTGGACACCTCGACTGGGACCGGCGGTACGCACTCATGCGATATCACACCGCACAGCATCTCCTCTCCGCGGTCCTCTTATCGGATTACGACGCCCGGACCACGGGGAACCAGTTGTACGTCGACCGGGCCCGAATCGATTGCGCGTACGACCGCTTTCGAGAATCGGACCTCCAGGCAATCGAAGACACTGTCAATGAATACGTCGAGGACGGAGTGGACGTGGAGTGGCAAACGATGGACCGGGACCGGGCCCGAGCGGAACTCGACCCGGATCGAACACGACTTCGACTCCTCCCCGACAGTATCACGGAGGTCCGAATCGTCGAAATCCAGGGTATCGACCGAACTGCCTGTGCCGGAACGCACGTCCGGAATACAGAGGAAATCGGAAGGATATCGATTACCGGAAGGGAGACGAAGGGGAGTGATGAGGAACGGATCCGCTTCGTTCTCGAGTGAAATTTATCGTACTCCACTCGTGTCTCATGTTATTTTATTTAATTATTACTGCCAATTTTAATTACAATAGTATGTTTATTTTACTATAGGGGCTATAATTAAATTATATTGTTTTAGTATACGTTTTATATGTCGTATTATATTATTATATAATGATAAACTCACGTTTTATTTTAAACATACTGCTAATTTAAGAATTCAGGTTTTTAAAAACTGGTAATTTAGACATACATTCATTATAATTCAATTAAATTTTTTAATTATATATTAATATAACATACAATTATATCATTTGACCTAATAATTATTTACTATAATACCAACTATTATTTTATAATATATTATCTATTATCAATAAATTTCATATTTCCGTAGATTTTCGCACAATTTATTGCGTGTATGCGCCGACTTATTCGACGGTGACTTCGTCATCGATCCATTGCAGATAGTCGGCCTGTCCGTCTGATACGGGGGTTGCGAGGATTTCTGGCGTGTCGTACGGGTGAACTGCTTCGATCGTCTCCGATACGGAGTCGTACGCTTCGGCCGTGGTTTTTATCACACAGCGCCACTCCTCGTCCCGTCTCACCTCACCCTCCCAGCGATACGTGCTTTCGATTGGTCCATCGGTCTGAACACAGGCGACCAATCGCTCGGCCACAAGACGGTCGGCTACCGTCCGTGCGTCTTCCTTTGATGCGACCGTTGTAAGGATCTGTATGAATTCGCTCATCGACGGTACATGGTATGGAGTCCAACAAGAAGTATCGTCTGGCACAATAGTGCTGTTTGACGTATATTCCTATTGAAGGGATAACGCCGGGGAGAGGGACGCTTTTCGTCCGATATGCACGACAATCCGATATCGTCCCACCGACAGAATAGTACGATATATGACCCAAACGATCTACTTTTCCCAGGCCTCCATTTCGCTCGGTATCGCATTGGGTGTTCGCACGGCTGGTGCTCGTCCGGGTGGTTTCTGAGGGAGGAACGGGGAATGAGCTTCCCACCGGCTATGACGTCTCACGCGCCACACACCCACCCCATCCCGTTTTGCGGGGATTGTATCTCACTCTCATTCTGCAGGCGCAATGTGCCTAATCAGAATAGTGTTCGACGGTCCCGATTGGTGCCCCTCGAATAGGGAGCACGTACAAACGAATGGTCCGGTATCTTACAACGCCGCGAGACTGGCACAGGGTGGCGGAACGGCAGTGTTCGATCGGTTCAGAAGATGTCGAATTTGTCGCGACGGTAGAGGTCCATCTCGCTCACGGTGGCCGATTCCTGCTTTGCGGCGAAGACGACGGCGTCTGCTACCTGTTCGGGTTCGAGGACTTCCCCCTCGTCGAATTGTTCCTTGAACGGCGTTCCGTCCTGGCCGCCGAACTCCGTTCGAATTTCGGACGGATTGACGAGCGATACCGCGACGTCTTCGTCGCCGGCTTCCGCCATCATGCTCTTCGCGAAGCCCCGTGCCCACCACTTCGAGGCTGCGTAGACTGGATTGAACGAACGCGGGTACTGCCCGGCGAAACTCCCGATGTAAATGAGGTTGCCCGTCGATTCGATGAGATGGGGGAGGGCCGCCCGCGTCGTGAAGAAGAACCCGTCGACGTTCACGGCCATCATCGCCCGATACTCCTCGGTGGTCAGGTCCTGCACACTGTCCCCCCGTCCGATACCCGCGTTGTTCACGAGGATTTCGAGCGACCCGAATTCGTCCACGGTCGTCTCGATGAGGTCCTCGACGGCTTCCTCCTCGGAGACGTCGGCACTGAATGGAACTGCCGTGCCACCACGCTCCTCGATGTCCTCGGCGATTTCCTCGAGTCTGTTCGCTCGACGAGCGACCAGTACGACGCTCGCCCCTTCTGCCGCGAGGGCCTTCGCGGTCTCCCTCCCAACGCCGGCACTGGCACCCGTGACAATAGCCGTCATTCCCGACAGGGTTTCTCGTACCATAATTTCAGGTTCTGACTTCGCTTGGATTGCACTTATCGGTTTCACTTTACACGCTGCCTGATTTTGGAATCGACAAGAGTTGTTTCCGAAAAACAAAACGAAACCTTCAGAATGCGCAAGGGTTAAACCGACCACTCCCCTGGTTTAGGACGACCTAATCAATGGCTACAATCGAACTCGAAAACGTTCATGCAAAAGTCGTCGAGGACGACGAACAGATCCTCGACGGCGTGGACCTCGAGGTCTCGTCGAACGAGATTCATGCCCTCATGGGTCCGAACGGAAGCGGGAAGTCGACGGCAGCGAAAGTCATCGCGGGTCATCCGAACTACGAGGTGACTGAGGGGTCGGTGACCCTCCACCTGGAAGAGGGTGATTTCGAGGACGTCGACATCCCCGAGGACAAGCGGACGTGGGACGTGCTGGACCTGGAGCCCAACGAGCGGGCCGCACTCGGCATTTATCTCGGTTTCCAGTATCCAGCCGAGATCGAGGGCGTCACGCTCACGAACTTCCTCAGGACGGCGCTCAATGCGAAGATAGAGGGCCGAGAGGAGTTACTCTTCGGCGAAGACGACGAGGAAGGAGACGAAGCGGACGAGGGCTACGAGACGAGTCCGATGGAAGGACCGGCGGACGAGGGCGAGATCGGAGTCGCGGAGTTCCAGGAACTCCTTGAGGAGAAGATGGATCTCCTGGACATGGATGCCAAATTCGCCAGACGATACCTCAACGCCGGCTTCTCGGGCGGGGAGAAGAAACAAAACGAGGTCCTGCAAGCCGCAATCCTCGAGCCCTCGATCGCGATCCTCGACGAGATCGACTCGGGACTCGACATCGATCGACTGCAGGACGTCTCGGACGGAATCAACGCCCTCCGGGACGAGCAGGGGACTGGTATCCTTCAGATCACACACTACCAACGAATCCTCGATTACGTCGAACCCGACAGAGTACACGTCATGCTCGATGGGAAGATCGTTATGGACGGTGATGCCTCACTCGCCGAGGATCTCGAGGAAAAGGGATACGACTGGGTTCGAGACGAGGTCTACGAGACAGCCTAAATAACCATGAGCTCAGAAGAAAATCTCCAGCGAAACGATACCGAGGCTCGTTTCGAATTCAAGAAAGAACAGCAGTCCGCCTTCGAGTCCGAGGCCGGTCTGACCGAGGAGACCATTCGCGTCATCTCCGAGGACAAGGACGAACCGGAGTGGATGCTCGAGCGGCGCCTCCGTGCCCTGGAGCAGTGGAAGGAGATGCCGATGCCGACGGACTGGCCGGGCCAGCCCGATCTCTCCGAACTCGACGTGGAGAAGATCATCCCGTACATCCGACCCGACATCGAGACGCGGGGTGGCGCTGAGTCCTGGGATGACCTCCCCGAGGAGATCCAGGACACCTTCGACAAACTCGGGATCCCCGAGGCGGAGAAGGAGGCGCTCTCGGGCGTCGGTGCACAGTACGAGTCCGAGATCGTCTACCAGAACATGAAGGAACAGTGGGAGGAGAAAGGGGTCATCTTCATGGACATGGACAAGGCCGTCCAGGAACACCCCGACATCGTCCGCGAGTACTTCATGACGAAGGCCGTGCCCCCGAGCGACAACAAGTTCGCCGCGCTCCACGGGGCCGTGTGGTCCGGGGGGTCCTTCGTGTACATTCCAGAGGGTGTCACCGTCAACATGCCCGTCCAGGCGTACTTCCGGATGAATTCCGAAGGGATGGGCCAGTTCGAACACACCCTCATCATCGCCGAGGAGGGCTCGGAGGTCCACTACATCGAGGGGTGTTCTGCCCCCCAGTACGCCACGCACAACCTCCATTCCGGCGGCGTCGAGGTGTTCGTCAAGGAAGACGCACACGTCCAGTACTCGACCGTGCAGAACTGGTCGAAGAACACCTTCAACCTGAACACCAAGCGGGCCATCGTCGAGTCCGGCGGCCGGATGGAGTGGGTGTCGGGCAGCATGGGATCGAAGGCGACCATGCTCTACCCGAGTTCCATCCTCAAGGGCGAAGGCGCCTCCGACAATCACATAACCATCGCGTTCGCGGGCGAGGGCCAGGATATCGACACCGGCGCCAAGGTCTATCACAACGCGCCGAACACCAAATCCACCATCGAATCCAAGTCGATCAGCAAGGACGGTGGTCGGACGAACTACCGCGGACTCGTCCACATCGCCGACGGCGCCTCGAACTCATCGACGAGCGTCGAGTGTGACGCGCTGATGTTCGACAACGAGTCCACGTCGGACACGATGCCCTACATGGAGATCAACGAATCGACGGTCGACGTCGCACACGAGGCGACAGTCGGAAAGATCGGTGACGAGGACGTCTTCTACCTCCAGTCTCGCGGCCTCGACGACGACGAGGCGAAACAGATGATCGTCGCCGGGTTCATCGAACCCATCACGGAGGAACTGCCGATCGAATATGCTGTCGAACTGAACCGCCTCATCGAACTCGAGATGGAGGGGAGTCTGGGATAACATGAGTGTCGCGCTGGAGACTGACATCACAGAGGAAACCGTTCGGGAGATATCGGGACAGTTCGACGAACCCGAGTGGCTCCTCGAGACACGGCTCGATGCGGTGGCTGCCATCGACGAACTCGACTTCCCCCCCGTCATCAAGACACCAGGCCGACGGTGGACGAATCTGGAGGACCTGGATTACGATCGGATGGTCGATCCGCTCTCCCAGACGGCGAAAACCGAACGTGAAATGCCGGAGGACGTTCGGGTCCTCCCCTTTCACGAAGCTCTCGACGAACTTCCGGACGTCCTCGAGGAGCAGTTCGGACGTATCGTCGACCCCCAACAGAACAGGCTGACTGCACTCTCCACCGCCCTGTTTACCAACGGGACGGTCGTCTACGTCCCAGAGGGCGTTGACGCCGAATCGGTCACGATCCGGACGGAGATGCGTGGCCGGTCCCTGTTCAATTATACACTCGTGATCACGGAGACGAACTCCTCCGTGACGATACTCGAACGGCAGCGAACGACCGGGGGAGTCGAGGATGTCCGCTATTACAGCGGCATCGTAGAAATCGCGGCCGGCGAGAACAGTTACGTACAGTATGGATCCTTGCAGGACTTCGATTCCTCGACGTACAATTACACTCTCAAACGGGGCCGTGCGGACACGTACGGAACCATCGACTGGATCGAGGGGAACCTCGGATCTCGTCTGACGAAGACCCAGGTCGGAACCGAACTGACGGGTGACAGTTCCGAGACGAAGATCGTCGGCGCCTTCTTCGGGACCGACGACCAACACTTCGACCTCGATTCGAAAGTTTGGCATCGAGGCGAGCACACCAATGCGGACCTGGTGACTCGTGGCGTCATCGACGATTCCGCCCGGTCGGTCTACGAGGGTGTGCAGGACGTCGGTCGTGAGGCGTGGGACACAAACTCATATCAACGAGAAAACACGTTGATGCTCTCGGACGACAGCGAAGCGGACGCCTCCCCGAAGTTGATTATCAACAATCACGACACCGAAGCCTCTCACTCCGCCACCGTGGGACAGGTCGATCGAGAGGATCTGTTCTACATGATCACCAGAGGACTCTCCGAAGACCGAGCCGAGGACATGCTGGTCCAGGGCTTTTTCGTTCCGGTCCTCGAGGAGATCGCAGTCGAAGAACTCCGTCAGGAACTGGAAGACCGGATCGAGTCGAAACTCGCGTCCTGAGCCCCGTCAGGAGTCAGTGCGGAAATACAGTTAGTAGTCGACCATTGCTTCACGTCGGTCCTGTATCATACCGGGAGAGAACGGCTTAAGGGCGCCCGGGACTCACCGATTGGCATGACGGATCCCGTTCGAAGCGCCGAACCCGGGGGGTTTTTCCCGTGAAAACGACGCCACGGGTCGAATCCAATCACCAACTCGCCCGGTTACTCCAGATTGGGGTCGTCCTCGAGGAAGTGGTCGAGGCCCGAGCCTACGAACACTACCAGCGATTGCCGCGGTCCGAGCGCGATTCGAGAATCGAGGGCTTCCTCGAGTCGGTCAGAAAGCAGTCCGCCGATCACAGAAAACGCCTCGAAACACTCATCGATGAACTCGACGCGCCGAGTGTCTCCTTCGAGGAAATCGAGGAACTCGTCAGTGATCAGTACGCACAGACCCGCCCGGAGGATTTCGACGGTATCCTCTACGATCAACTCCACGGAGAGGAAACGTCCTATAAGTACTACGACGATCTCATCGGTGCGATCGAAGAGTCCGAGGAAGAGTTCCGGATCGAACGGGACCGAGTTCTTTCGGTGCTTCGGAGCATTCGCGAGGAGGAGGCGGCCGGGGTGGGCCGAATCGCTGACCTGATGGAGGATCGAGCATGAACACAGCAGACCAGTATCTCAAGGCTATCTACGTCGTGCAGGAGGAAGAGGGTGGTCGGGCCTCGACCGGTGCCCTCGCTGAAATGCTCGGCGTCAGTCCCGCGAGCGCGAACGAGATGATCGGCAAACTCGAGGACCGTGATCTGGTCGAACACGAGAAGTACAAAGGCGTCTCGCTCACGGACGAAGGACTCGTTCGCGGCCGTGACGCACTCCAGACGTATTGTATTCTCGAACGATTCCTTCGGAACGTTCTCGGCGTCGAGGAATTTCGCACGGAGGCACGACAACTCGAACCCGTGATCGACGAGACGGTCGCGGAACGTCTGGACATGATTATCGACCGGGAACCGGATTGTCCGGATTGCTTCGATCACTCGGTCGATTCCTGCGTGTATCTGGACATCCCACAGCACGTGCGACAGGAAGACTGAGTACCCGTATCGTAGCACCTATATTCGATTGCAGTGAAGTGGCCGACGGAGTCCCGTGGTGTAGTGGCCAATCATAGCGGCCTTTGGAGCCGCTGACGGCGGTTCGAATCCGCCCGGGACTATTCTCTTTGAGCGTCGGAGCCCACCCTCCCAAATTGCTTCCCGAAGAATGCCGGAACCGACGATGATTATCGGATCTCGTTTCTCGGTGTGGTGACTCCGGATATAAAACGCGATTTCGACAGGGGGACTGAGCGAGCGTCCTATTCCTCGCTCCGGGACAGGACACGGTCGGCGATAGGTGCCCGTTCTGGCGATGGGGCGGTCGATGGGGCCATCACTCTTTCACGAAGTGCGATGAATCCCGCGATCGTGAACAACGACGCCCCGATGATGACGAGCAGGTCACCCGGCATCCGGGCCCAGAAGAGCCATTGTATCTGTTGTTGCCCGTAGAACGCGAGGCTTCTGGCCCAGTCGTAGTTGTGCTCGAGGACGGCACCCAACTGCAGGAAGCCGATGGGAATGAGTGAGAACACGAGCATCAACGCCAGCCCGACGTTCATCGTCCAGAACGAGCCCCGGAGGTAGCGTTCCACCGTCGACCACGCCTCCTGCGGCGTGAGGAATCGGAGAACGAACGTACCGAGTCCGAGTGCGAACAACCCGAACGCTCCGAAGAACGAGGCGTGAGCGTGGGCGACCGTGAGGAACGTCCCGTGTTCGAAGTACCCGACGACGGGGAAATTGATAATCGTCCCGAGGACGCCGGCGCCGAGGAAATTCCAGATTGCGCCAGCGATGACGAAGAGCAACGGGAGTCGATAGGGAATCGAACCGCCTGCCGCCGAAAGCGATCGGTACTCCCCGAAGGCTTCGTACAGGATCAGGAGGAGTGGGGTCAACTCGAGCGTCGACCAGACGGAACTGATCGGGATCCAGTACTCCGGAAGCGCGATCCACCAGTAGTGATGGGCAACGCCGATTATCCCGGTCCCGAGTACCAGGCCCACTTCCAGGAGAATGGCCTTCTCGGCGGACCGTTTCCGCAGGAGGTTCGTGCTGACAAGCATCGTTGCCACCGCAGCAACGATGAAGAACTCGAAAACGCCCTCGACCCACATGTGAACCACCCACCATCGCCAGAACTGCGTGACGACGTAATTCGTGGACGGTGTGAACGCGAATCCCGCGAGGAACAGTGCCGGGACGCTTGCCGCAGCAAGCAGGAGCATGTGTGCCAGACCGTAGGGTTCCTCCTGTTGAACGAGCGGACGAAGTGCCCGATACATGATCAGTACCCAGAGGACGAATCCGATTAGGACGCCGACCTGCCAGAGCCGACCCATTTCCAGGTACTCGAGCCCTTCGTTGCCGAGAATCCACCAGAGGCTTCCGTCGATCACGCCGGTCGTCCCGAGCCAGATTCCAGCGAGGGCCCCGACGCCGACGACGGCGAGGGCCGCAAGCAGGAGGCGTGTGAGTGTTCTCTGGTAGCTCGGTTCCCTATCGGTGAGCAATCCGGCAAAGAAAATCCCGGCACCGATCCACAGCGTGGCCACCCAGACGATCGCGAGTTCCAGGTGCCAAGCCCGGACGATGTTCCAGGGGATCCAGGTAAGGAGGTTTACTCCAAGGAGGTCCCCCAGTCCGTAGAATCCGGTCCGCTCGACGTAATAGTGGGCCAGTACCCCACCGAGAAGCGTCTGGAGGACGAACAACACGCCGCCGAACAGCACGTACCCCCCGGTTGTCACCTGGGATGGGAGAAGTCTATACGCGTCCGGGTCGGGAAGGTCGAACCCGTCTGTTTTCGGCCTGGGCAACTCGATGAAGTAGAAGAGCGCGACGATCGCCCCGACTCCAATGATCAGAACGAGGAACGCGAAAACAGTCCAGATGAAGGCGCTGTCGGGAAGCGTGTTGCCAGCCGCGGGTGCGTAGGGCCACTCGTTCGTGTAACTGGTGGTTCCCCCGGGACGGTCGGTGTGCGAAATCCAGGCGGTCCAGAGGGCGAAATCTGCGAAACGCCTCGCCCCGGCGGCCGACTCGATACTGTTCCGGACGACCCCGGGTAGCGCTCCCTGGTGATAGCGTTCCACGTACTCTTCCCGGATGTGTCTGTGGGCGTAGACGGCCGCGGCGGAGTAGTGGATGACCTCGGAATCAGCCCGCTGCGAGGCGAGTTCCTCTTTCACTCGCTGGGCGATTGCCTCCTGTTTTCCCTCGGGCAGGGCACTGAAGGAGGCCGCCCCGGCCTGGTGGGCGTAGTACTCTCGCATGTACCTGACTTTCAGGTCCAGGGTATCTGCCGTAAACGCGGTACCGAAATACGACCCCTCTCCCAGGATCGTCCCGTAATCCATCAGGCCATTGGACTGGTAGGCGATCTTTCCCGCCGTGATGTCCTCGTCGGTGACGATCGTCTGCCCCTCGGGCCCGACGATTTTCTTCGGAACATCCGGTGCCGCCTGATATGTCGCTGCGGCACCGGCACCCATCACGATCAGATTGACGACAAAGATGAGAGCCAGTACCTTCGCCAGCGTCGATCGCTCGATTCTCATTACAAATATATATGAATATACGAATGAAGGTGGACTTTTACGGGAACATATTCGCCCGTCGAACACGCATGGATCACCCGCTGGTGAACTGGCGATTACCACCTGGTGACCTGGTAGGTATCGCCTAGTGACCTGGTAGGTATCGCCTGGTGAAATGCCGATTACCGCCTGGTGGTTGGCAGGTATCGCTTGGTGAACTGGTAGTATCGCGTGGTGGACCGGTCCTACTCGACTGGTGGACTGGTGATCTGTAACAGTGAATTTCGTTAGAGAGGTATCCAATACGGGTGACCTGGAGTGGGCCGTTGCTACCGGTATTGGGTGCCAGACATCGTTCGTCGGCTCATCGGACCCATTCAGGTCCTGGGTCGACGGGACGATACGAGCGGCATCCGGGTGAGCGTTCGCCGACCGAACGGACCGTCGAAACCGGTGCCAGAAGGGTCGTCGACGAGGCCAGGGTCAGGGGTCGATGGGTGGACGGGCCTGCACTGGGCTCGCCCGGAGCAATACCTTTTCCCGTCGTTATCGCTGATTGTGCGTATGAACGCTTCCGACACCGGTCCGCCGCTCGAGGACATCGCCGTCAGGGATACTCGGGTCTCTGACGCCATCGACGAACCGATGCGAGCGATGATCCTCGACATCCTCACGGGGGAAGCATTGACCGCGAGTGATGTCCACGAACGCCTCGGTGACCGTGGCGTAAACCGAACGGAGAACACCGTTCGCCATCACATAAACGAGTTGCGTGATGCCGGACTCGTCGACGTCGTTCGCTTCGAGGAGGGCCGGGGTGGAACGACGAAGTATTACGCGGCAAATACGACCGTGCTCTCCTACTCGTTACCAGACTCGGCCGATGCGACCGTCCAGGAGATGATCGAACGAATTCGACCACACGTCGATGCGGCCCTCGATACACTCCACTCAGAATTCGACGACGATATCGCCCAGATTACAGGCCAAATGCAACCCTGCGAACACTGCAGGACGCAAAAGTACGAAACCTACGTCCTCTTGACCGTCCTCCGGCGGGCCTTCGTCAAAGCGCATCAAGAGCGTATTGCGGACTGATATTGATAGATAGTACAATTTATTTTATCATATCGTATTGCTATCTTGATTAATTATAGATGTTAAACTAATTATTGCTATTAACGAATCGGATGTATGTATTAGATAAATCATAGAACGTTAATACTATGTTGTCATTATTATTATAATAATTATTTTTGTAATTCAATTATATCTATTAAATTATAATATTATTCTTTTTTTAAATCCTTATATTGGTCTTATATTGATTGTCGATATTGTACTCTATTTATCAATCTATCAGATTCACTCAATAATTGATACGTTGTTGAACAATTTTACGAATAATCGGATACTGTCCGTATAGATACTTGGATCATGGTCAAATTGTGGTGTTCAATCGGGATTTCGGATGCAGATCGGAACACCGTTCGCGGGATGTCTCCCGTGCCCAGTCGATCGGTCAATCCGAGTAGACCGAAACGTCGAACGGGAGTACCGCCTCACGGTCAATAGACTCCCAGCCTGTCCAGAGGTGGAGGAGGATCGGGAGTGCTACGACCGAGGTCAGGAACGAGTAGGTCACGCTGAGTGCGATAAGCAGGCCGAACTGGACCAGTATCGGCGTGAGGGAGAGCAGGTTGAGAACGACGCCGGCACTCGCCGTCGTAACGGTGGTCCCGAACAGGGCACCGCCGGTTCCCCGGAGGGTAACCCGGGCTGCTTTCTTCGAGTCGCCGTGTACATCGTACGCTTCGACGAACCGGTGTACGACGTGAATCGAGTAATCCACCCCGACCCCAACAGTAACGGAGAGTATCGTGGCAGTGAGGGTATTGAACGGGATCGAGAGATACCGCATCGTGGCGAGGAGGAACGTGATGGTGAGCATTATCGGAAGGATGGTGAGGAGACCGAGCATCGCCCGACGTTCGAGAAGGAAGTATACGCCGACGAGAAAAGAGACTGCCAGACCGAGTGCGAGGTAGAGACTCGAAATGGCCGATTCGAACACCTCGTCCGCCACACGCTGAAACACGACGACGTCACCTGTCGGAATGGCGTTCACGCGATAGTCCCTCGCGATTTCGGAGGCACCGGCGGTGACTGCACTCCCACTCGCGTCGCTTTCGACCGCGTAGACGATCCGGGCCTCTCGATAATCTGACGTGAGGTATCGTCTGGCCCGGCCCCCGAACCTGGAGTCGAAGAGGGCGTCGTATACCCGTTTTAGATTGTCGTCGGGAATTCCGTTTCCGTTTCGGTCGTTTCTCGCGACGAGTCTCGCAAATGAGCGGGAGTGCCTCGAGTAGGTATTAATGACGTCGATGATACTCGTGGACCGGGCGTGATTACCGCTGCCGGTGAGGAACGGGTCGGGTGGGTCCTTGCCCGCGCGATGGATCGATTCGAGGGTGGTATCGGCTGCTAATGGTCCGGTTGCGTATATCGTGACGGTGTCGTCCGGGGTCGTCTCGAAGTGATTCTCCAGGTAATGGAGACTCTCTGTGGTCGTGTACGTCCCGGGTTGCATCCTGCCGGGAAGGGACTCCAGGTAGTCCGGCGGATCCTCAGGGGGAAGCATGTCCGATTGCTCGAACGAACTCCCGACGTCGCTCCCGTAGTAGCCAAGCGCCCCGCCGGTAACGAGTAATCCAACGATGAGCACGAGCGGGAGGCGACTCGTGAGCGAAAACTGGACGGTGAGCAGGCGCCCGAGCGGTGAGTCGCCGGCGCCAAGCGGATCGCTGTTTCCCCACTCGAATCCGCTCCGGTGCCGGAATCGTTCCAGGAGTACCTTGCCGGCAGGGAGAAATATCGAGAAAATGAGTGATACGGCTGCGATCCCGACGGCCGCCGCGATTCCGAAGTCGGCGATAGGCGAGAGTCCACTCGCCATGTTCGCGGAAAAGCCGATAACGGTCGTGGCCGCGGCCATGAAAAACGCGAACTGGAGCGAGGAGAGCGTGCGGTCCATTGCGGGGCCGACGTCACCGTCAAACTCCTCCTTGTATCGGTTGATCGTGTGGATCCCGAAATCGACCCCGATCGCCAGGAGGAGCGGCGGCAGGGCGACCTGGAGCTGGGAGAATGGAATACCGAGGAGGCCGAGCGTCCCGAACGTCCAGACGAGCGCCATTCCGAGCGAGACGACGCCGAGAAACAGATCGAACGGGTCCCGATACGCGATGGCAAGGAATACCAGGAGAAGCAGGATCACCGCCGGAATCGCCGCTTCGAGAGAATCCCGCAGGACCATCCGGTTCTCGTAATCGGTAATTCCCTGTCCAAAGACGCGGATCGATCCGACCTCCACGTCGACGAGACGTCGCGTCCGTCGTTGCAATCTGGAGAGTTGTCGGTCTCCACCATTCACATCGTATCGAAGCACGGTGAGGGTTGCAGACGCTTCCCCTGTCTGGGAATTGAAGTTCTCGCTCACCAGATCGGTGAATGATGGGTCCCGGGATACCTTTCTGATCGCCATATCGATTTGCGTCGGCGTGGCCTGCTCCAGTACCTGCTGTTGTTCCTGGAGGGTCACCGCCGAGGGATCGAGTTCGCGGGCGATCATCTCGGCGGGGCTCCTCGTCGAGGTCACCCGGAGGCCGGTGTGTCCCTGGATTCGATCCTGTACCCGAATCATGGCGAGTAAGGCGTCCTTCGAGAGGGCATTCTGGTGCGTGTGGATCAACAGGCCTCCATCGGGTGGGGGCTCGAACGGCGCCCGGAACGTGGTATCGACCTCCTCGTCGATTCGGTAGGCCTCGACGTCCTCCGAGAACTGTTCCATTCCGGAAGACATCTGGATTCGGGAGAGTCCGGTGGCGAACCCGCCAGTGAGGAGAAGGAACACCACCACGATGATACCGGGATGATGTCGGATCGCGTCTCGGAGATGGCGTCCGGGATGTGTATCGACCATGTCACGACCTCGATGTGGTGCGCGCTCCACCCGGCGAATCGCTTCTCCGTCCCGGATCAGGGTGGTTTCCAGAATCACCCGTGTGCCAGGCAATATGAGGGGCCATGGGCGGATTGGTCCCGAAGAACCGTCTCGGTTTTCGCTGGGTGTCGACCGTTTTGAATACTATAGAGACTGATCCCGATTGGTCGAATATCGTCGTGACTGATCCCGATGTATGAAATACCGGTGTGCCCGACCCCATGTTGTCGAATACCATCCAGACAGTTCTTAACTGAACGTTCGGTAAATATAAACGTTCCCCTCGACTGGTGCAACGAAGCGGAACTGGAAGTGTGGGACACTACATTAGCAAAAATATTCTAGATATCACCAATAAAATTACACGGTAATCGGATTTTCGCGAAGAAAAGTGAATTTCATTGACGTTCTCACGAAACCATTTCACGGCTGTGTTTGAAATATTCGCGGAGGAGCGTCGGACTCCAGTGTCCTTTTAGACCGATTGTTCGGTCAATATTTAGTCGGACACCGGGCCAGTCGTCGAATCCGACACAATTCGCGGGGGATTGTGCTGAGAATTCAGGTGTCCGATCGGTTTGCCCATCTATGTACCAGTCGTCGTCCACTGGTGCCCACATCGGATTACACGTCCTGGACCGGGTGAAATGTCTGATCGAGGACAGGGTTCCTCGGCGATAGACCTATGGACGGTCCGGGTGGCAACGGGCAGTATGGCACTCCATTCCGGACGGACGTATGCCAACAGGAAGAATCCCGAACCGATCACCTGGGGAGATGGAGACCGATGAGGGACTTCTCGAATCACGCGACCCACCGCGCTCCGGAACGGGACGTGGAAATCACGGACATCGAGACCGCGGTCATTGCGGGAAACTTCGAGTGGAATCTGGTCCGAGTTCACACGGATGCGGGCGTCGTGGGAATCGGGGAATCGTATCGTGGCGGTGCGGTAACCGACATCATGGAGTACATGAAGCGGTTCCTCATCGGGGAGAACCCCCTCGACGTGGAGCGACTCTTCCGCCGGATGGTACAGGAGACATCGGGTCACGGTGGGACGACCGGGAAAGTCGTCACAGCTGCATCGGGGATCGAAATCGCGCTCTGGGACCTTGCGGGAAAGGTGCTCGGGGTCCCGGTGTACCAACTCCTCGGCGGAAAGTATCGCGATTCGGTTCGGATCTACGCTGACTGTCACGCCGGGGCCGCGTACGAACTCGAGGACGGATACCACGCACCCGCCGAATCGGACGCGTACGAACCGTCTGCCTACGCCGAGACGGCCAGGAACGTAGTCGACCTCGGCTTCTCTGCGTTGAAATTCGACCTGGACATGCCGGCGGACAACCGGAACGACCCGTACAACGGCCGGGTTCCGAACGAGGTCATGCACCGAAAGGTCGAAATCGTTGACGCCGTCCGCGAGGAAGTAGGCCCCGATGTAGATCTCGCCTTCGACGTCCACTGGGATTACTCATTAGATAGTGCGAAGCGACTCGCACGTGAACTCGAACCGTACGACCTTCTCTGGCTCGAGGACATCGTCCCGCCGGAGAACGTCTCTGCGCAGCGGGAAGTCGCGCGGTCGACCAGCACGCCGCTTGCGACCGGTGAGAATCGATTCCGGGTTCACGAATTCTCGGACCTCCTCTATGACTTCGGCGTCGACGTCATAACACCGGATCCGACGACCGCGGGCGGACTCGCGGAATCGAAAGCTATCGCCAATCGGGCCGAGGAAAACTACATCACGTTCTCACCACACAACGTCTGTGGCCCTATCGGGACGATGGCCTGTGTCCACCTGGGCGCGAGCGTACCGAATTTCGACGTCCTCGAGTACCATTCTCTCTCGGTGGACTGGTGGGACGACCTCCACGACCGCTCCGAACCACTCATCGACGAGGGTTCGATCGAGGTCCCCGAGAAACCGGGACTCGGAATCGAACTCGACGAAGACGTCGCTCGCGAGCACCTCGCCGATCCCGGTACGATGTTTGCGTAGACGGTTCCCATTCGTAAAAACGGCGGAGACGATACCTGTCCGGGTTTCGATCCACAATATTGGCGTCGTCTCTTCAAACACTGAATCCAGATTGGCATCGTCTCCTCAAACACTGAATCCAGATTGGCGTCGTCTCTTCAAACACTGAATCCAGCGCCGT
>JBDGTL010000026.1:25870-45214 GCA_042216905.1 Halodesulfurarchaeum sp. | reverse complement strand
TCAAACACTGAATCCAGATTGGCGTCGTCTCTTCAAACACTGAATCCAGCGCCGTTCTCGGGCAATGGATTCAGCGCCCTTCCGGACACTGGAATCAGTGTCTTTTACACCGTCCTCCTCGTCTATGCCGGCAATGACCTCGTTGGTTTCCGACGAGAACGGGCGTCTCCGGGGTCGAAGATCCGAATCTTCAAATCCAATTGACGGGGAGAACACTATTGGATCGTCCACGCAGCGATTCCCGTCGGGCCCCATGGCAGTGGCGGGCCCAGGGCCCGATAGCGACCGACCGTGTCGGGGTGACCCACATGAGGGCTGAGCAGTCCACGGTCGATTATGCGAAACGGGCCCACGAGATACTCGGGTTTTCTCGATGGTGGCAGGTCATCGCTGCCGCTGTCATGATGGGCCTCGTGAGTCCCTACCAGTACGTCTGGTCATCGATCGAGGGGCCACTCGCAGCGGGCCTCGGTATCCCGCTTCCGGCGCTTGGAATGGTTTTTACGCTCTTCGTCGTCTTCCAGGCCGGATCGCAGTTTCCGACCGGATGGTGGCGCGACAGGTACGGGCCGCGTCGGTTGACGCTCCTCGCGGGCATCCTCGCAGGTGGGGGCTACCTCGGACTGGCATACGCGACCGAGGTCTGGCAACTCTATCTCCTGTATTCCCTCGGAGCAATCGGTGTCGGGATCGTTTACACGGTTGCGGTCAATACGGCCATCAAGTGGTTCCCGGACCGGCGGGGGTTGACGACCGGCGTGGGGACGATGGCTTTCGCCGGGGGGAGTGCACTTTTCGTCCCGTACGTAAGGGCGAATGCAACGGTTTCAGGGTATCCCGACGTCCTCCGGAACATGGGGTTGCTTATCGGGATCGGGATTCTTGTCGGCGCCCTCGTGCTGCGCGATCCACCAGATTCCTGGTATTCGCTCCTCGACGAGACGGAGGGGGAAGTGGAGGAATCTTCGGGGTCGACGAACGCGACGGGAAATTCAACACAGCAATACACCTCCCGCGAGGTGCTCCGGACCTGGCAGTTCTGGTTGATGTACGTGATGTTTGTCGGTGTGAGTGCTGCCGGACTCATGCTGACGGCGAAAGTCGTCTCGTTCGCCCAGAATCTCGGACTGGCCGCGATCATCGCGACAGTATCCGCCACGGTCCTCCCGATCGCGGGCGGGGTCGGGCGTCTCGTTCTCGGCGAAGTGTCGGACCGACTCGACAGGGAACGGGCAATGGCCGCCTCATTCTCGCTTTGCGGAATCGGACTCGTATTTGTGGTCCTCTTCGCCCGGATGGGCTACCAGATCGCGTTCGTGATCGCCGTCATCGTGGCCACGTTTTTCTGGGCCCCGCAGTACACCCTCTTCCCGGCCGTCGTGGGAGATTATTACGGGCATAAGAATTCCTCGGCGAATTACGCACTGCTCTATTCGGGGAAGGTCTGGGGCGGCGTTTTCGGTGGCGCGGTGACGAGTTGGCTCGTCACGGTGATGGGGTGGACGTCCACGTTCCTGCTCGGGGGCGGTCTTGCGATCGTTGCCGGTGGTGCCGCGCTCCTGTTGCGGGGGCCAGAGCCGAGATAACCCGTTTCAAACGAGATGGCTCGGCTGCCGGATTCATTTGTACGAATTGACTATTGGACTTCGTTCATCGATCAACCTCGTCGATACGACCTGATGGATCGACTCTCGACTTCTGAGAGATGCCGCGACGGCGTCCGCCTTGGCCATATCGTGCTCGTCATCGACTTTGTTGAGTAGAACGACGAATGTGGCGGACTTCGGGACGTTCTTCCGTCCGCCGCGGTCGCTCGCAAGAACCGTGGCGACGTCGTCCGGGGTAATCGTTTCCCCCAACTGACGCGCGGTGAGTGCTGTGACCCGTTTGGGACGGTGGACCGTTGCTTCTTCGAGAGGCTGACCGATCGCTTTCACGCTCGCAACGGCCACGACCGTATCGGTCGATTGTGGAATCTTCGGTTCGTCGGTTCCGGGAGCTTTGAACTCGCGGTTTCGGGCACCGTCTCCTTTTACGAGGATCGGGTCGTTGCCACGGGTCTGACGGAGATCAGAGAGGACGGCCGGATCGTAGCCGTGGTACCGGTCGTCCTCCCGATCTGGAACCAGTCCGAGCGGCCACACGTCGCGGTCCGACAGTGCGGAAACAGGGTCCGGGGTCACCACGACCCGGGAGACCTCGTCGTCGAATATGGGAATCCGGACGGATGCGGTGAGAATGGCCCGATCGAGTCTCTTGGCGAGACGATAGAGGAGCGTTTTCTTCCCACCGGCCCCGACCACTGTCGTCATTCCCCGACTGACGCCAAGTGTGTCGATCAGATCCATATCGGCAGGTGACGGCCAGACCCGATTAACCCGCCGATTCAATCAGATCCATTCTGGGTGCCGACCGGATCGCACGAAGGAGAAGCCCTTTTGACGGTCAACCGGTTCCGTTCTTTCATGCAGCGAACCCGGCCCACCGACGTCCTCGTCGTCGACCTCGCGGAGCAGTCGGTGGAACGGGAGGCAATCCCGGAGAACTGGCTCGATCAGTACGTCGGGGGGAAGGGACTCGGGGCCAGGTACCTCTTCCGCGAACTCGGCCCGGGTATCGACCCGCTCGGACCGGAAAACGTCCTCATCTTCATGGCAGGGCCGCTTACCGGTTTGACACCGCGGGAACCGCGAGTGAGCGTCGTGACGAAGTCCCCCCTCACCGACAGGTTTCTCGACTCGTACACCGGTGGGGACTTCGCCGCGCGCTTTGCCGGAAGCCTCGGTGACGCGATGGGACTCCTCGTCCGCGAGCAGGCATCGTCCCCTGTTTCACTCGTCCTGGAAGATGGAACGGTTTCGTTCCAGGACGCCAAGGAATACTGGGGCGAACCCGTCGATGCCATGCCGTCACATTTTCCGGACGCTGGGGTCGCCACGATCGGTCCCGCCGGGGAACGACACGTCGTCTACGCTACAATCGCCGCGGACGGCGGCGACCATCACGCCGGTCGAGGCGGACCGGGAGCGGTCTTGGGGTCGAAATCCGTGAAGGCTGTCGCGGCTCGCAACCAAGCACCCTCAGGGCTAGATGACCTCCGATCGAAGTACGAAGCAGCCTTCCACTCCTCCGATAGAGGAGGGTGGACGCAGGCCAGCGAGACCGCGGAATCGGTCGACTTCGCGAACGAAGTCGGAGCCCTCGCGACGAGGGGATGGCAGGACAGTCGGTTCGAGGGCATCGAGGACATCGGCATCGAAGCCGTGCTCGACTCGGCCTCGGATCGAGAAATGGTCTCCTCCTCGACTCCAGGCGGGTACCGGGTCACGGTCGACGGAGCGGACGTCTCCGCGAGAGGGGCGATGCAGATGACATTCGGCGCCGGGTTGGGCATCGACGACATCGAGGACGTCATGCGCCTCGGGGGGCTGTGTGACCGACTGGGGCTCGACGTAATCGGGGTCGGGAATGCAGTGGCCTGGGCCATCCGGGCGGGAGAAACGGGAGCGATCGATTTCGATGGTTCATTCGGGGACTGCAGGGCGGCGGAAGCAGTGATCGATGCTATCGCGAACCGCTCTACGGAATTGGGATCCGTACTCGCAGATGGAATCGACGTGGCTGCGTCGTTTTACGATGTCGGTCCGCTCATCCCCACTGTGAACGGCATGTCCCTTCCCGCGTACGACCCACGGGCTGTCCCGAGTATGATGCTGGCCTACACGACGAGCGACCGGGGAGCGTGTCACCGACGTGCGCGTCCGATCGAGACCGCGGTGTTCGATCAGTCGGGGTGGGACCCCGAGACACAGGTTTCGGCGGTCATCGAATCGCAGGACCGGACCGCTGTCCTCTGGAGTCTCGTGGTGGACGACTTCCTCGGGGTTGTCTTCGAGGACGATTACGGGGCCGAGTGGCTTGACGCGGTGGGATACGAACTGGGGGCCACCGACTTGGAACAGGTTGGAGAACGAATCTGGAATCTCACCCGCCTTTTCAATGTTCGAGAGGGTGCCGGGCGGTCCTCGGACATGCTGCCTGAATTCTTCACTGACACAGAAGGTGACGGAGGTGAATCGACGCTCGAATACGATTCGACGACACACGAGGACCTCCTCGATAGATATTACAGCCGACGGGGGTGGGACGAAAACGGCGTCCCGACGCGTGAGACGGTGAACAGACTCGGGATTGCCGACCTGGTCTCCGGGTCGTGGTACGAACCCGGGTGACCAGTGACATTTCGGTTATGGGTCGCACGGTCCGGTGTCCACTCCCCGTATACCGGTTGTACAGCCCATTAGACAGTATTCGATTTGGTTCGAACCCTCTCCGTGGGGGTATCGGATGGAATTGACCGGTGGAAATAGAATGATGGATAATAGGTGAACAGACAGTGGTCGATTAGGAACGGGCCGCGACGTCTACTCACACCCTGAACGAACACTCTGGTCGATATTCGACGAGAACACCTGGATATTCTGGATATCTGTCTTTCGTTTCGCTACGAATACGCGTCAAACCTCGACTATCATTCGACGTATCGATCAATATACGATGAAAATTTGGAAATACCGTCGGTATGTTGAAGGAAGTCCAAAAATCGGGCAGGCACCCGTCGAACAACGGAGAGATTAAGTACCATTAGCGTCTTCACCCTAATGGAGTTACTGTAAATGGCATCCGGTACGGTTGCGTTCTTCAACGAGCGGAAAGGTTACGGTTTCATCGAAAGCGACGACGCCGACGAGGACGTCTTCTTCCACATGGAAGACGTTGGTGGACCCGACCTCGAGGAGGGTCAAGAAGTCGAATTCGAGATCGAACAGGCAGATAAAGGACCGCGGGCGAAGAACCTCACCCGAGTGTAGGCGGGGACCGCTCGTTGAGCGGCGTTCTTCCCCAGGAGTAGCGATTACCATTCGTGGGTATCGCTCTCCCCATCAGTCTTTATTTTCGCAGGGGTAGTCACAACCACCCCCTCTCTTCGAAACAGCGATCCCACTCAGCAGGTATACCGTCGTCTGCCCCTCTCAGCAAGGTACACCGTTGTTTGACCCTCTCAGCAAGGTACAACGTCGTTTGACCCTGCGGACACACTATCGTTTCAAAAGCGGCACACCTGTATTCCGTTCTATTCCCGATTACATGTATTGGCCGAGGCCCGTCTGGGTTTGCCCGTCTCTGACCTCTTCCCAGGAGACGTCAAGGGCCTCGAGAACCCGGGCAATCGGACCACGGAGCGTCTTCTCGAGCATCTTCTCCCAGTCCACCTCGAAGGAGTCCGGGAGCTGGTCGGCGTATTCGTAGCAGATCACGTCCGGGTCCCGTTTGAATTCCAGGTACAGCGGGTCCTCCGCGATTTCCGGATGCTCCGATTCGATCCGTCTGAAGAATTCGGGATGTACCTTCCGCAGGTACAGCCGTTTGGGTTTGCTTCCTCGCTGGAAGTTGGTTCCGAGGAGGAGGTTCGCGTACTTCGCCCCCCGGACGTGAGCGGTGTCCGTATCGTAGTTGTCGAGGCGCTTCCCGATACCCCCCGGGATTCCAACGTCCTCGAGGTCGACGTTCCCCTCCTGGTACTCTTCTATTACCTCGTTGACGTAGGTTTTCACCGCTTCGATGTCTCCTTCCTTGACGATTCGCTCGATGACCTCTTTCTGGACCCGTTTCGTGATCGGGGCGATGTCCGAGCGTTTGTACTCGAACCCGGTGATGTCGATGTCGTCGACTTCCTTTCCCTCCTTCCAGATGATGTGGCCTGCGTACCGCTTTTTCTTCCCGGCCTGGAAGAATCGGCGGTAGAGTTTCTCGAACTCGATCTCGAAACGGTGGTCGGTGGCGTCGAGTTCTCGCTCGGCGAACTCGTCGTACGCGTCGGTGATGTACTCCTCCAGTTCGAAGGACTCCTCGATTGCCCGCTCGGTCGTAACGTCTTCGCCCAATTCGAGCATGACGCTGTCGGTATCGCCGTAGATCACGTCCCTGTCCCGCTCGTTCGCGGCTGTTTCCGTGAACCGGATGACCTCCCGCCCCGTTGCGGTCACAGCGGCACCCATTTCCTTGTCGTAGAGCCTGAACCGCTCCCACCCGAGCACCCCGTAGAGGGAGTTCATGATGACCTTCACTGCGGCCTGCTGCTGGTCGTACATCTCGTATCCGTCCGTATCGGGCTCGTGCTCGTCCCGACGTCGCTTCTTCTCTTCGCGTTCGGCCAACAACTCGTCGACCATTTCGCGGATGACCCCGTCGGGCTCCTTCCGGAAGTGCGTACCATTCGGTGCGGTGTAGGTCTCGCCGTCGTAGGTCTCCGGGTCGACTTTCGTCTCGGGCGAGGCGTTGATGGTCACCATGCACATCGGATAGAGGCTCTTGAGGTCGAGGACCGTGACCATCTCGCGGACGCCAGTAATCGGATCGAAGACGGCCCCGCCCTCGTACGCTTCGCCCTGCTGTTGGCCCTTCGAGGGGAGAGCGAATTCGCCGAACACCTTATGAAGGACGTACATGTCGACCGCGTCTCCCGGCGTCGTGGCGTCCTCGAGTTTGCAGCCGACGAACTCGGAGACCTCTTCCCAGAACGAGATGATGTCCTGCTTTCGGTCGATCTCGACGCAGAGTTCGACGTCGCGGACGTTGTACTCGAGCAACCGTTCCGGATCGTCTTCCCAGAGGTCCCCAATGTCGCCCGTGTACCGCTCTTTGCCGACGCCGAGTTCCTCCTCGGCCACTGCGTCGAGTCGGTAGGACTCGAGTTCGGAGAACTGGGTCCGGCGATAGGCGTAGAGGAGGTCGAACACGACGCGTCCCTTGACGTTCGGTCCCTGCCAGTCGCTTCGCCAGACCTCGTTCACGCGGGACAACCGATCGGGGTCGAGACCGACGGCTTCCAGTCGGTCGAGAAGGTAGGGGGCGTCGAATTCGGCGAAATTCCAACCGGAGAGCACGTCGGGGTCGGTCTCACTGATGTACTCGAGAAACGCATCGAGCATCGCCGTTTCGTCGTCAAACGACCGAACTGCTGCACCGTCGTTGGTTTCGAGGAAGTGGTGATTCTCGAGGGTTGACGGCGGTTCCCCATCGCCGTCGGGCGGATCGAATACCCAGGTCACGTATTCGTCGCGATACGAATCGTGTGAGGCGATACTGATGATCGGTTCTTCGCCTTCCTCCGGGAACCCCGAGCGATCGTCGACCTCGATGTCGAAGAAGTTGATCCGGAGGTCGGCCGACGCGTCGACCGCGCTCACTTCGTCGTACCGGGCGTAGAGTGCGTCGTCCTCGGCGCGACGGGCCGGGACCCGGATTCCGCTCGTCACGTCGAGGTCGATCAGGAACCGATTCGGGAACTGGATGTCGGCCTCGTAGTGGTCGAATTGATCGCGGACCACACCGACGTCCCTCGGGGTTCGTGTGTAAATCCGGGTCAGGGCCTCCCCCCGGATACTTTCGAATCCGGACTCGTGGCCGGTGATTGCATCGGCGGCGAGATCGGAGTCGTCGAGGTCGGCAGACGGGGCGTAGAAATAGGGCCGAAACCCGTGGACTCGGACGTGTTCGGCAGTGTTGTCCGAAGTCCGGCCGAAGACGTGGATGACTGGTCGTTCTCGCTCTCCGCTCCCCTCGACGGTGTAATCGACCTGTGTGACAGCGAGGTCGACTGTCTCTTCCACCGCGGGGAGGGCCTCGGATTCGGCCGAAATGATTTCGTTTACGATCGGAGTCCCGTCCCCCGCGACGACCGCTGCCTCCTGCGCTCGGGAGGGGGATTCGGACGCCGTTTTCGCTGCCGACTCGGCATCCGAGGTGTATTGAGAGAGATCCGCGTCTTCCATCGCATACGGGTTGGGCCCTCCCGGGTAAAAAGTGAACCGGGCCCGGCCCGAACAGACGCGTTCGGAACACGCGATGGCCGATTTAGCAGGGCCGGATATTCGTGGGGTGGATCGGTGCCGGTCGATATATGATTTGGATGGACATACGTGACAATCGAAATTGCAGCATAGGATAACCCATCACAATCCATCGATAAATAGATAGACAAGACTATTATAAAAATTAAATAAATAATTATACGAGATTTAATATATTGACATATAAAATAATATTGGCATAAAATAAATAATTATATTACAATTAAAATACAAACTCATTATAACATAATACATTACAAACTTATTATAACATAATAATTTACAAACTAATTATAATATTAAATAATAAAAAATAATTATAATATTATAAGAAAATAACTAAATTAAAATTTTTATTTTAAAATATATAAAATAATAGCTCTCACAATAACAATTATATAATAATAGTCATAGTAAAATAATAAATTTATAGCTATATCACTAATACGTATAGCATGAAAGATATAAAATATGGCTCATTCGTACAAGACCTCCTGGAAATCGCTTATATCGATTAACTTGCTGTTCAGGCGGCATCTGCAGTGTCGAATTCACCGGTAAAACTTGTAACAGTGATAGATGTAAAACGTGCTCGCTGTTCGATACCGTGGTCGATGTACCGTCCGATTCGAGTCGAGAATATATCAATTATCCATAGTTATTGCGACTTTCGGGAGAAGACATTTAACGTGGTAACGCGTATCAAACGAGTGAGGTGACACCGGTGAGCGACCACGCGCGGGGAGACGGCCGGCAGAGTGACGTTCGCGAAGGACCTGACAGCGATCCTGCAGAACGGATCGAGGCGTACGAGACAGACGAGGGATTGGTGCTTTACGACGCCGAGAATCCCCTGGCGTGGCTCCAGTCGACTGGGGCCGTATCCCTCGAAGAGCGCCGATAGTTCCATCGTCTTCAATGTTCGACGATTTCGTGAGATGGAATGGACGAACCAGTAGTCACGGCCAGGAACCAGTAGTCACGGCCAGGAGTACCATTCCCGTCCGCCCACGTCCTTTCGATCGGTAAGTGCTCCCTGTCCCGGACGGAGGGCTCCTTTGGACCGTCCCGGAACTCTTTGAACAGTCCCAGGTCTCCCAGGTATTTCCGTCGTTTCCCTGGGCGTCCCCGTGGGACCGCCCGTACAATGTTGTTCCTCGCTTCCCCATCCGCTTTTGGTCATCCAGGTTTCTCCCCCTTGTCCGATGTAGGAACGGTTTTCGGCGAGGGAACCCCGTATGGGAATGTGCCGACCGACAGGGACGACGCAGACGGTTCGGATCCGTCGGGAGAGGCGGAGGTGGCGCTGAAGCGGGAGTTCCTGGTCCAGGTTCTCCTGTTGAACGTGGGCCTGTTTGGCCTCGCTGTCGGAAGCCTCGTCCTCGTCCAGAGCCACCGAATAGAAATGGGATGCGGACTCCTGCTCGTGGGTGTGTTCTCCACGCTTGCGACGATTCGGCGCTATCGAAAATTGGACCCGGGATCCTGAACGCTTCCCGGTCTCGATGACGGTCTCGTCACTACGGTCTCTCGACTTGATCGACCCGCTCCGACTTCTCCACCCGCTCAATCCGCCTCGATCGGGCGGACCGATTCCTCCACGTACGATCGATTCGTCGTTGCGTCCTTTTCGACTTTGATGACGTCGTCGGCGGCGCCGACGAGTTCGTCGTCGTGACTCACGACGATGATCTGTTCGACTCCAATGTCCCGCATCGACTCCACGAGCCTGACGAGTTGCGAGACGTGCCCGGAATCGAGGAACACTGTCGGTTCGTCGAGGATCAGTGGTGGCATGGGCGCCGCTCCCTCGATTCCCTCGGCGAGGAGGCGATATATTGCGGTCCTGAGGCTCAGGTTGAACAGGGCCCGCTCGCCCCCCGATAACTGCTCGGGCTGGAGCGTTTCTCCGTCCTTCTGGTAGACCGTGAGTTCGTACTGGTCGCTCAATTCGAGGCGAGCGTAGGCGTCGTTCTGATAGATGAGATCGAACGTCTCGTTGAGCAACCGCTCGAGCCGGGACACGTTTTGCTTTCTGAGTTCGGACCGGAGTTCCCCATACATCGATTCCAGGGATTCGGTCTCGTCTTTGAGGGATTCGAGGTTCGCGACCGTCGATTCGATCGAGTTCCGGCGATCCCTGAGGTCTTCGAGTTCCTCGATCTGGTTTTCGACGGCCCCGAGTCTCCCGCGTAATTCGTCCCGTTTCTCCTGCATTTCCTCGAGTTCGGATTCGACTCGATCGAGATACGCTTCCGCCCGCTCCGCATTTTCACGAGCCGATTCGATGCGGTCTTCGTCGACCGCGTCCGACAGGCGACGCTTTCTCGATCGCTCCTCCTCGAGTCGTTCCCGCCGTTCGTCGTTCCGGTCGGCTAACTGGTCGCGACGGTCCTGTAACCGCTCGATCTCGGAAGCCAGGTCGTCCCGCTCCTCGATCGCGGATTTGAGATCGTCCAGGGTCTCTTTTCGGTCCGCGAGTTCCGATTGCTCCTCGTTCAGCGACCCGATTTCCGAGCGAACGTCGTCTGCTTCCTCGCGTTTGTCACTGGCGCGTTCTCGAAGGGTCGCTGCCTTTGATTCAAGTTCGTCCGCCCGATCCCGTTTTTCTTCGGCCCGGGACCGTTTCTCCGAGAGCGTTTCCCTCCGGTCCTCGATCGTCGACTCGAGGGTTTCACGTTCGCTCTCAAGCGAGTCGAGTTCCCGTTCGGTTTCGCTAAGTGCTTCTGCGGCTTCGATCCGCTCCTCCAGCGATTCGATGTCACTTCTCACCGACTCCAGTTCCTCGGAGCGGGTTTCGACTCGCTCCCGGTAGGTCGAGAGCGATTCGACGTGTGGGGACCCCTCGACGGGTTGCCCACATTCTGGACACTTTCCCGCCTCGAGCAACGCCTCTGCGTTCTCTACCTGTGAGCGTGCTGTCGCCAGGTCCTCCCGGATTTCCGTCGCCGCTTCTCTTCTCTGCTCGAGTCTGGACCGGAGAGACTCGAGGTGTTCGTCGATCGAACCCCGTTCGACCGGACCCTCCTCGATGGTCTCTTCGAGTGACTCGATTTTCTCCTCCAGGGACGAGCGTTCGTCTTCTTTCTTTTCGATTTCCGATTCAAGGTCGGACGCGTCTTCCTCCAGTTGCTCTGCCGTCTCGCGTTGCTCCGATGCCCGCTCCTCGAGTTCGTCGGCCCGGTCGTCGAGGTGGTCTGCAGTCGATTCGAACTCGGAGACAGTCTGCGTCAGCGAGACGACGTCGTCGCGGATGGATTCCTGTCGCTCCTCGACGGTGTCGAGTGCCGCATCGACGGTTTCGATAGACGGGTCTGCAACGTCTACCCGGTCGGCGAGGGTTTCGATCGTCTCCTCGTGCTCCGACATCCGCTCCCGCCGTGATTCGATTTCCTCGCGGAGTCGGTCCCGCTCCTGCTCGGTTTCCGCGATCGATTCCCGGAGTTCCTTTACCGTCTCGGTAACCCGTTCGAGTTCTTTCTTCTGCTCTTTGTACCGCTCGAGCGTGGCCTCCGCCTCGGAGAGCGTTTCTTTCGCCTCCTCGCGGTTGGCTTCATATCGCTCGATCTCCTCTTGGAGTTCTTCGAGTTCCGACTCGATCGCGGCACGTTTCTCGAAGAGGTTCTCCTCCGTTTTCTCCTCGATCTGTTCGTCGACGTTTTCAAGCCGGCCCGTCCAGCGGTCGAGGAGGTTTTCGATTCCCAAACGGGCTTCTGCCGCCCGTTCCCGGTACTCTTCGAGCTTCCCGAGTTGGAGCAGGCGATCTATCATATCCTGGCGCTCGGTGGGAGTGGCGCTGATCAACTTATTGATCTCGCCCTGCCGGACGAACGCGGAATTGACGAACGCGTCGGCGTCCATTCGGAGCATGTTCACGATTCGCTCCTCGACGTCCCCCACGCCCTCGATCGTTTCCTCGGGTCCGGAGAGAACGCACTCCGCAGTGGCCGCCCGGTCACCGGTTGCCCTGATCCGGCGACGGAGGTGATACTCCTTTCCGCCATGCGTGAACCATAACTCGATCTCTGACTCGTCTTTCCCCTTCGTCACGATTTCGTCGAGCGTCCGCTGGAGGGCCGTTGCCCCGTACAGGGCGAAAAAACAGGCCTCGAGCAACGATGACTTCCCGCTCCCGTTGATCCCGTGGACGACGGTAACCCCCCTGTCGAGAGAAACAGCGGCGTCCTCGTAACACTTGAAATTGCGGAGTTCGAGGCGAGTGAATCTCACAGGAAATCCTCCATTGTGGTGGTTTGAGTTTCTTCATCGGACTCCGACTGGGAATCGTCGGTGCGGGCATCCGTCTCTTCGTTCGTTTTCTCCTCCTCTCCTATTGTGTTTGTGCCCTCATTCTCTCCACTATTTTCTTCCTCTGTTTGTAGTGTCTGAGAATTTTTCGTTATATTTTCCTCCTTTAGATTTTCCGTTATATTCTCTTCCCTCAGATTTTCTGTTATATTCTCTTCCCTCAGATTTTCTGTTATATTTTCTCCCTTTAGATTTTCTGTTATATTTCCTTCCTCTGGAACCCCAATTTTATTTATATTTTCTTCCCTCTTTTTATTTTCTAAATCCTCCTTTTGCTCTGATTTCTCCTTCTTCTTTGGTTCCTTTTTTTGCTCTGATTCCTCTTCAGGTTTTTCACCATCGTCCCCGGTCGATTTCCCGGCGGAATCGAACGCCCCCTCCGTGGAAAGGAGGCTCCGGACGTGTTCCTTTGTTCGTTCCCTGACGTTGGACCTGGCTATGTCCTCGGCTCTGACCGTTTCGTCGATGCCCCGAGCCGCGTCGCTGAGACCCAGTTCCCGCACCCGGTTTTTCACCGCCTCGTCCGGGTCGGCGAAATGCACCTCCGTACTGGCCGATTCGTCGAATTCTCGCCGGTCGTTGACTCTGGTGAGAAGGGCTCCCTGTTCGTCCCCGAATTCCTCGATCTGTGCCGGAACGATCGAATCTCCCCCACCCGTAACGGTGACGACGACAACCGCGTCTTCCACGGCGGACTCCCGGATTCGTTCCCTGATCCGCGCTGCGCCCTCGTTCTTTCGAAGTTCGACGTCCAGAAAGACGAAATCCCTCGTATCGAGACCCCGACGGGTGATGCTTGCGGACTCCTCGAACTCGACGATGTTGTACCCACGCGCTTCTCGCTCCGAGGCGCTGGTCCGTTCGGTCGATCCACAGTACGTAACCCACGTGTCCTCGATTTGCCTGACGTCCGGTGTGTGATCGTCCCCGAGGAGGACCGCGTCGAAATCGACCGTGGACTGTTCGAGGAGTTCATGGAGGTCCCAGTCGCCGTGGGGAAACGGGGAGAAGAGACCGTGCCCGAGGAGCGCTGCGTACTCGGTGTCCGTCGGTTCGAATCGGTATTCGAGGTCACCCCGCTTCGACTCGGGGACGTAATCGAGACCGTAAAAGGCAGTGTTCCCGATACGCTCCGGGCTGTCGTCAAGGTGGGTCGCGAGGTCCAATCGTTCGAAGAGATCGAGCCACTGTCCCCGGCGCGTGTCCTCGTGATTACCGACGATGGCGAGAAAAGGAATGTCGGCGTCCCGGAGGGGTTCGAGAATCGAAATCGTCCCGAGTAAATCCTGCAGGTCCGGTCGGCGATCGTGAAAGAGGTCGCCGGCGTGAAGGACGGCGTCTACCTCCATCTCGATTGCGTCCTCGACCACCGACTCGAACGCTTCGAGGAAGTCCTGTCTTCGTTCTCGTGAGTGATATTGCCGATATCCGACGTGGGTATCGCCGGTGTGTATGACCCGCACCATCCAGTTGTCCGCTACTTGTGCGTGATGCAGTAAAAAGACTCGCGAAGCCAGGCGAAAGTGAATGCATTCCCCGGTCGTCGGGATTGACGCCCATTTCCCATTGTATGAGGGTACGAGGGGGCAGGTGGTCGGTTTCTCGAATGCCACCACCCGAACGCTCTTATGAGGGAGTGCCATACGGAATGGTGATGACCGACACTGTGGAAGGCGTGGACCTTCCCTACGACGAGGATACCTCACAGCAGGAAAAGATCGCTGCCCTCCAGGAGCGCCTCGACGTACTGGAAGAGCAGAACGAGGAGATGCGGGACAAACTCCTCGACGCGAACGCGGAAAACAACAAGTACCAGCAGAAACTGGAACGCCTCTCCCACGAGAACAAGAAACTCAAGCAGGCGCCGTTGTTCGTCGCAACCGTTCAGGAGGTGAACGAAGAGCGCGTCGTGATCAAGCAACACGGGAACAATCAGGAGGCCCTGACCGAGGCCACCGAGGAAATGCTCGAAGACCTGGAACCGGGGGCGAGAGTGGCAGTCAACAACTCGCTCTCGATCGTGAAGCGACTTGACGACGAGGCTGACGTCAGGGCCAGGGTAATGCAGGTCGAGGAGAGCCCCGAGGTCGGGTACGAGGACATCGGTGGACTAAACGACCAACTCAACGAGGTGAGGGAGACCGTCGAAATGCCGATGGAGAGCCCGGAACTCTTCGAATCGGTCGGCATCGACCCGCCGAGCGGCGTTCTTCTCCATGGTCCACCGGGAACCGGAAAGACGCTCCTCGCGAAGGCCGTGGCGAACAAGACGGACGCCACGTTCATCAAAATGGCAGGCTCCGAACTGGTTCACAAGTTCATCGGTGAAGGGGCCAAACTGGTCCGGGATCTCTTCCAGGTGGCACGAGAACGAGAACCTGCCGTGGTCTTCATCGACGAGATCGACGCGATCGCGTCGAAACGAACAGACTCCAAGACGTCGGGAGACGCCGAGGTCCAGCGGACGATGATGCAATTGCTCTCGGAGATGGACGGATTCGAGGACCGGGGGGACATCCGCATTATCGCGGCAACAAACAGATTCGACATGCTGGACCGGGCGATCCTCCGGCCCGGCCGGTTCGACCGGTTAATCGAAGTCCCGCTCCCCGACGAGGAGGGTCGCGAGAAGATCTTCCAGATTCACACGAGAGACATGAACGTCTCGGACGACGTCGACTTCGAGTCCCTCGCCAGTTCCACCGAGGACATGTCTGGGGCGGACATCAGGGCGATTTGCACCGAGGCGGGAATGTTCGCGATCCGGGAGGATCGAACGGAAGTAACCATGGCGGACTTCCGCGAAGCGCGCGAAAAACTCGATTCCGAAACGGAGTCCGAGGAAGTCTCGAAGACCTTCGCGTGAGGCCCGGACGAAATCCGAGACGGATCCGACTGATATTCTCGCTCGTGTCTTTTTTCTCTCGATTACCGACTTCCAAACGGTCGAGGTCGTGCTTTGGGTCACAACCGTTCGATTGGCTCCCGTACCGTCACGAACGGTTCCAGATTCGGTTTGCGACGTCAATCGTTCCGTTCAATAGTGACATACTACGACACCGCAGCGGGGTTCTCGGGTGGGGATCCCAAATATTCTCGATATAGCGGAGACCCTCGGAGTGTCTCGTTTCTCGAGGAGAGGAAAAACAAACGAACTGACAGTTCAGTACAGGTGCATCACGTCGGAGTGTGAGTCCTCCGATTTGAAACTGAGTGTGAGTCCTCCGATTTGAAACTGAGTGTGAATCATTCGATTTGACATTGCGTGATCGAGGTGGAATGGCCCCGGCCGAATTAAAATTGGAAACGATGCGAAATGTGATCACCGTGGTGTAACAGGGAAAACGAGATGAAATGTAATCACCTGAGTGAAACGGGGAAACGAGATCGAATGTGTCACGTCAAAATGGAACTGCTGTAGTGGGATGTGATGGTAACTCGGTTTGATGCCATTCCTGAGGCCTCGGCTATTTTAGTAATTGACGGGGGCCGCGATTGGATGGTATTACTGGGCATCACGATCGTTTCTTGGCCTTCTCGATGATGTCTCCGATTCGTCTGGGTTCACCGCCGAGTGTCGGTGACGGTTCGATCAGTTTGAGGACTTCGTGATCGGTCACGTCCTCGTATGCCTTGCCCGTCGCCTCTTCGATGAGGGTGCGCTCCATTCGGAAGTCCGTCCCATCGAACACCACGTCGACACCGGACTCGTCAAAGGAGAGCACTGTCATATTCAGGAGTTTCTGGCGAGACCTAATAAGCCCCGCGTCGGACGCCTGTGCGACGCCCTCGGGGAGTTTAAGCCGTTCGACTCCGTGGTAGTGAGTGTGCTTGGAACGGATCCGATCGACCGACTGGTCGTTCCCGACGGAACGACCGTCGAGGAACACGACATCGTCACCGACGGGGACGTGTTCGTCGGAGGCCAGAGCACTGTCGAGTTCGGCGTCCGCTCGAAGGGACTCGTTGCCGGGGAGCGAGTTCGATTCGGCGGGGACCTCGAAACGGAGGGAGATTGCCGCCTCGACATGTGGTGTATCGTGGACGGAAACGTGCTCGTGGGGTCGGATGCCTACCTGGGCGAACGCGTACAGGTCGACGGGCGTCTGGTGGTCGGTGGGGACCTCGACATCGGCGACGACGTGGACATCGAGGAAGGATTCGAGGCAAACGGCTGGATCGTCATCAGGAATCCGATGCCCACGATCGTGTTTTTCTTCGTGTATCTCACCCATCTCCTTTCGTTCGGCGAGGAGGAGACGGCCGAGGAACTGCTTGCTGAATTTGCGAGCGACCCCGAGCACGAACCTGTCAAGATCCCCCGGAGTGCTAGCGTGAGCGACGACGCCTGGCGGGTGTCAACGCCTGCCGAGATCGGCGACGAGTGCCGTATCCACGGGAACCTCCGGGCGAGCGAAATCGAGGTCGGGGAGAACAGTAACGTCTTTGGCAGTCTCCGGGCCAGGGGCGACATCGATATCGGGTCCGGCACCAAAATCCACGGAGACGTGACCACCAGGAACGGCGACATCAGTGTCGAACCCGGAGCAATCGTCCTCGGTGACATCTCTGGCGGCGACATCGAGATTCACCAGGAGGCGGACGTCGAAGGAACCCTTCGGGCGAGTGGCAAAATGCAACTCGGACGCCGACCGAACCGTACGCCGGAGTGACCGATTCCAGTGGGGTGGGAATCGGTGTAATCCCTTTGATACTCCCTGTCGTAGTCCCGCATGCCCGACGGACCGTATCGACCGGACCGATGCCTGGGCGGGCGCGGTCGTTCGGTCCGTCGGTGGCACTGTCGTCGGGTCTGCCACTCTCCTCTCTCTTTCGGATCGAAAGGTAGTTTGAAACGGCTGCGGTATGCCCCGTCATGCTCTCGATAGCGCTTGCCGGAAAACCGAACGCCGGCAAGTCAACCTTCTACACCGCGGCGACGATGGCTGAGGTCGACGTCGCGAACTATCCGTTCACGACCATCGACGCAAACCGTGGTGTGAGCCACGTCCGGACCGAGTGTCCGTGTCTCTCACTCGAGAGCAGGTGTGGCAACGAGCGATGTCGCGCCGGTAAACGATACGTGCCAGTCGAACTCATCGACGTGGCCGGTCTCGTTCCCGGCGCGCACGAGGGCCGGGGGCTCGGGAATCAGTTCCTCGACGAACTCACGAACGCGGACGTTATTCTCAACGTCGTGGACGCCTCCGGTGGGACGGACGCGGAGGGGGAACCGGTCGCGGTCGGGAGCCACGACCCAATCGAGGACGTGGATTTCGTGGAGACGGAGATGGATCTGTGGCTGGCGGGTATCGTCGACCGGAACTGGGAGACGATCGAACGGCAATCTCGATCACCCGGATTCGACATCGACGAGTCGCTCACGGAGATGCTGACGGGTCTCGGTGCAACCGAAGCCGACGTCGCGGCAAGTCTCCGGGAACTGGAATACCCGGAGAATCCCAGGGACTGGACCGACGATCAGCGTGCATCGCTCGCAACGGAAATCAGGCAGCGGACGAAACCGATTGTCGTCGTGGCGAACAAGATCGACGTGGCGCCGGCGGAGAACGTCCAACGCCTCATGGATCTCGAGACGACCGTGGTTCCGGCGACAGCCCAGGGGGAACTGGCCCTCCGTCGGGGGGCCGAACAAGGCGCTATCGAATACGATCCGGGGGATCCCGATTTCACGATTACCGGCGCGGTCAGCGACGAGCAGCGCTCTCTTCTCGAGAAACTCTCGGAGACGATGGAACGGTGGGGCTCGACGGGCGTTCAGCGTGCTCTCGATACGGCTGTCTACGACCGACTGGACCACGTAACCGTGTTCCCGGTCCAGGACGCCGGGAAGTGGACTGATGGCCAGGGGAACGTTCTCCCCGACGCGTTTCTCCTGCCTTCCGGGTCAACACCTCGTGACCTCGCGTACGCAGTCCACAGTGACATCGGGGACGGGTACCTGCACGCGGTGGACGCGAGGACCGGGAGAGAGATCGGTGACGACTACGAACTGGAAGAAGGCGATGTCATCAAGATCGAAAGCACTGCGAGGTGATCGAACGGATTCCGACAATTATTGACTGCCCGATCGACGTGAGATGACTGGGCTGTCCGATTGATGTGTGAGGATGTGACTGCCCGGTTGCACTGTGACTATTTTCGACTGTGAAACGACTGGTGACCGGGGTCAGTTAGGGGTGTTCACACGGACGCCCGCTCCGAATCACGACCCGTTGGTATCAAATACATGAACAACACTGGCGTTTCCCAATCGAAATAATACACGATCGTGGAAACGCAGGAGGGCACCGTGACGACGAGATCATATTTGTTTGATTTGATAGAAATATGTCGAAATATATCAGAAATCTTTCGATGCATTTATTATCTCCCCCGGTCTACATTTAATTCCCGAGGCGAGAGCCGAGGAGGTACACTGGACGCCTCAGGTCCAGATCGGCCGACACCGGTCGAGATGGTCCGAGGTAGGGGCCAAAACCGAAGTGCCCGTAAGAGGGCAACAAGGATACGGCTCCGAAGGAGAACCGCAGTGGCCCAGTACCTCACCGCCATGGTGGTGAGGGGATGAGGCCGAGTACCGGGGTACGTGTAAACGGGCCTCGGGAACCACAGACGGCAAAAGCTGGTGAGAACCCAGCTAAAGGCAGTCGAAAGCGGCACTGCCGATCACCGAACTAGATCGGTGCTCGCAGCATCCCGTGCGATTCCGGGATTGAGCCAGGTCGGCTGTCAACCGCCGGTGAAAACCCGGCTAAGACCGTCACCGGCCAAGCGGGTCACGGAAAACGTCTTCCGTCCGGGCCTAGACCTCGGCCCTCGTTTCTCCGATATTGTTCTTGGAGACGAATCGTTCTATACATCAGCAAATCGTCGACCAGCGACGTTTCCACTACTTGGCTGATTTCCATTGAAACGCCGTCTAATGAAAGGTCCTCCACAGAAACACCTTCCACAGAAACACCTTCCACAGAAACATCTTCCACAGAAACATCTTCCACTGAAACACCATCCACAGAAACACCTTCCACAGAAACATCTTCCACTGAAACATCTTCCACTGAAACGGCCTCCACTGGAACATATTCCACAGGAACATCCT
>JBDGTL010000026.1:0-25770 GCA_042216905.1 Halodesulfurarchaeum sp. | reverse complement strand
GAAACATCTTCCACTGAAACGGCCTCCACTGGAACATATTCCACAGGAACATCCTCCACTGAAACGTCTTTCATCGATACGTCCTTCACTGGAACGTCTTCCCCTGGCACTCCCTTCACTGAAACGTCCTTCATTGAAACGACCTACCAGGTATGCCCTCTCCTGGGGTTCAGGCTTCGTCGTCACTCTGACTCGATATCTGTCCGAAGCTTTTCTCACGTGAGCAGCCGACAGGATGGCGGTATCACGTCGGCTGCAGATACGCTCCAAAACACCTAATGGAGCGGTCCTGTAACGTCATCTGAAGGAGTTACATCGATAATGGACGTTCTCGAGGACGAGCGCGGTGTGTCTACCGTCGTGGGTGCGATCCTCGTGTTTGCAATTCTCATCATCGCGCTCTCGATCTACCACGCCCAGGTGGTTCCAGCCGAAAACGAGAAGGTCGAACTTCGGCATTATCAGAACGTCCAGGGGGATCTTCAGGAGGTACGGAACGCGATCCGTTCCGTCGACGAAGGAGATTCTCCAAGATCGGTCCGGGTCCAGTTGGGAACGGCCTATCCCAGTCGGGTGTTCGCAGTCCAACCGCCAGGAGCCGGGGGACGACTTTCGACGGGGACAATCGGGTCGGGCCGTATCGAAATCTGGGGCGGGTCAGGCCCGGTGGAGGAAGGTGCTGTCTGCGGGTTCGGCCCACCCACGACCACCAAATCGATCGTCTATACCCCCCATTACAATTATCTCGGGGGCACCCCGCCGATTTATTACGAAAATTCCGTGCTCTATCGAATGACCGGGGACGGGGCGGTCATTTTGGAATCGGGCCAGACCCTGGTGTCCGGATCGACGATACACGTCATGCCACTGCTGGGGAACCTCTCCCGAGGGGGAACAGGATCGACGGTCGTCGATTTCTACGGCGACGCCACCGGGTCGACCCTGGTCGATGGACCGCTGACGGTGACGATTCCGACCCGACTCTCGGACGAGACGTGGGAACGATTACTGAACGATTCGACGAGTCGGGTCGAGGAGGTCACGATGAATACCTCGAGGCCGTCTGCCGTCGACATCGTACTGGAATCGGGAACGTACCGCGTAGCCTGTACGCCAGTCGGGGTCGGGACCCATCCAAACGTGAATCCAACCGTCCACACCGACCAGAACGATACCGGCGGAGACATCAATCCGAGCGGACAGGGAGCCATCATTCTAGAAAACGAATCCCGTGACGACAACGTCGTTACCATAACCCTGAACAATACCGGCTCCTCCGATGTTCGAATCCAGCGCGCCCGGATCAATTTTTACCAAGACGTGAAGGCTGAAGGGGGAAACAAACCATCGAACGGGAATGGGTCGGGTGGGGGAAACACGGATCAAAAGGTTCCTCATTACGCGATTTTGCAGAATCCGGATGGCGAGGAGACAGTCGAACTACCGTTCGGGAGGGGATATCGCTCGCTCGACCCGGAAATCGAGGTACCGGGCCAGACAGCGAGTCGACCCTCATTGGCGTTCAAGGACAGTGATGAAGATGATGCCAAGATCGATTCCTCGGACTGGTTCGTCCTGAGTCTAGATTACTCCGACGGCTCGACAGCAACGTATTTCGTCCAGGTGCCGAAATGAACCCATTGGACATGTGATTCGGACACCCGGCGTTCAGGAAATTTCCCGAGTTGCCCGGCGCATCACGTCGAGTGCGTCCTGTATGTCCCCCATACTCGCGGCGTACGATATCCGGGCGTACCCAGCCCCGTTCGCCCCGAATGCGCTTCCCGGGACCACGACGACGCCCCTGTCCAGGACCGCATCGACCCAGCCTTCCGGAACCTCGGGCATTACGTAAAACGCACCCTCCGGCGTGGGAACCCGGAGGCCCATGTCGGTCAGACCGTCGACGAGAACGTCACGGCGTTCCTCGAAGGCGTCGACCATTTCGGCGACCCGGTCCTGGGGGCCGTTCAATGCCGCTTCCGCCGCGTACTGCGACGGTGCGCTCGCACATGCCTGGGCGTACTGGTGGACGCGAAGCATCCGTTCGATCCGCCGCTCGCTCGCGACGACCCACCCGAGTCGCCATCCCGTCATCGAGTAGGTCTTCGATGCGGCGTTCACCACGACGACGTTATCCGACTCCGCGAATTCCAGCGGAGATCGGTGTGTTCCCTCGTACATGATCTTCTCGTACACTTCATCGGAGATGAGGAGGACGTCGTATTCGTCAGCGATCCGGGCGAATTCCCGCATGTCCGCTTCAGACTGGACCGCCCCTGTGGGATTCGCCGGACTGTTGATTACGAACGCCGCCGTCGAATCGGTAATGTGCTCCTCGACAGTGTGGGGGTCGAGCGTCAGGTCCTCGCGGAGGGGCAAACCAACGGGATTCCCGCCGGCGATCTCTGTCAGCGCCTCGTAGGAAACGAATCCTGGATCCGGGATCAGTACGTCATCGCCCTGTTCCACGTGGGCCTCCATGACGATGTGCAGGGCTTCGCTTCCACCAGCCGTCGCGATGACGTTCGTCTCCCCGATATCGAATCCGTTGTCCCGCTCGTGTTTCTCGCAGATCGCCGATCGGAGCGATTTCGTGCCGTAGTTCGAGGTGTACCCGTCTGCCTTTCCGTTGGAAATAGCCTCTCTTGCGGCCTCTCGAGCGTGATCCGGAGTTGGGAAATCGGGTTGCCCGAGTCCCAGGTTGATAGCCTCCTCTCCTGCGGCCTCGAACACTTCGCGGATCCCGCTGATCGATACCCGCTCCACTCGACTCGAGAACTCGGCCATACGTGCTCCGGTGCGGACTGGCCAATTAAGTGTACGGATTGTCGCTCGTCTCGTTACTGGAACATCCGGAGGGGCTGGGCCTGACTCGATTCGGCCTCGCCCGCGTCCTGCATCCGCTTTGCGAGTTTCTCCTTCTGGTCCCTGATATCTTCGGCCCGCTCGACGAGTTGCTCGGTGTCGACAGAGATGCCGGCAAGTGGTTCGATAGCCTGGGTGATCAACTGCCGTGCCGCTGCCGGGTCGGGGAACTGGGGATCGCTCTCGACGATGATCCCGTAGGACTCTAGCCCAGTCGCCTTCGCCTCGTTGACGAGGGCCCCGGTCGGCCCACCGATCGCTCCTCGTTCTGGTGGGGTCTCGATGCCGTATTCGTCGAGTACCTCGCTTGTATCCCCGGTGGATATGCCGAACACGTCGGGAACGGCTGCCGGGTCTTGGTCTTCGTTCGGGAGCCCAGACAGGTAGAGTGGGACCGCGTTCACGTCGCTCACCCATTCCGTAACGGTCCGGGAGAATCCTGGAGAGAGATCCCGTGAAACCGGAATGTCACTCTGGAGCGCGAGGAGGTCCCGTTCCTCGTCGGCGTACAGCCTGACGGGGAGCTGGACGTTACGCGTCTCCTCGCCGTAGATGGCGATTTTTGGCAGTCCCTCACAGTCGATCGTTCCGATCTGGTCCATGTCGAGGGTATCGACCACGTGATCGGTGGCAATCTTCCCCACCAGTCCCACACCCGGGAGCCCCTCGACGAGCGTCGGTTGATCGAGTTCGACAGCACTGTCGATCGTTATCTCTGCCATATCACGACATGAAGCCGAACAGAGATTAAACCTCTGGCCGACCGGGAATCCGGGTTTCGTGTGGGTCGAATACAGGGGTACCAGTGTGATTTGATCCAGGGATCCGATGCGATCCAATCGAGTTCCCGTCTGATCCAATCCAGGAATTCAGTCTGATCTATTGCGACCGTTCTCGTCCGATTTTGGCATTCAACGATTTCCGTTCTGTCGCGGTACATTGTCCGCATCCCGTCCCCGAACCCGGACGTGGTCCATGGTAATTGTGGGTTAGCGTCGAACGATTCACACCGATTCGTGTCGGGAATCATCGAAACGAATTAACCGCCGCTCGTCGGACCACAGAACGATGGAGGCGTTGGCTCGATACGAGCCTATTGTCCCGAACTTCGATCGATTTCTTTCGGCGCTCAAGCGACCGCTACCCACCACTGTTCGGGTCAACGGGATCAAAGCAGACCGCGAGACAGCCATCGACGCGCTTCTCGAGGCGGACGTCTCGGTTCGACCGCGGGAGTGGAATCCGTCTGTGCTCGAACTCGGTACCGAGAAACCCGGGAATACCTGGCCCTACGTCCACGGATGGATCCACGGGCAAGAGGACGTGTCGACGGTTCCTCCGCTCGTCGTGGACCCGGAACCTGGAGCAGTCGTCTGGGCGGCGGCCGCGGCACCGGGTGGGAAGGCCACGCAACTCGCCGACCTGATGGACGACAGGGGACTCGTCATCGCCAACGACGACAACCTCGGGCGACTCTCCGCCCTCAGGACGAACGCCGACCGACTCGGGGTCACGTCGATGGCTGTGACGAATCAGGACGCACGACACTTCTCTGTGCGAAAATTTCCGTTCGATGAAGTCGATCACTCGCTCGTCGATGCACCCTGCACTGGCGAGGGAACGCTGCGAAAGGCCCCGGACGCCCTGGCGGGGACGGGCGGGGAGGCGAGTCGGACCATGGCCGAGGTTCAACGCGATATTCTCGAACGCGCAGTGAGACTCACGACACCCGGCGGGACCGTCGTCTACTCGACGTGTACGTTCGCTCCGGAGGAAAACGAGGGGGTCGTCGACCACGTCCTCTCGCGTACCGACTGTCGAATCGAGCCATTCGACGTGGGTCTGGATCACGATCCCGGTATTACAGAGTGGCGGGAGCAGACCTACGCGAACGCGCTTTCGAACACCCACCGGTACTATCCACACCGGAACGATACTGGTGGATTCTACGTCGCAAAACTGGTGGTGACTGGATGAGTGTCCGTGTGTCGATGGGGGTGATCGGGTGACTTCAAACCTCAGCGACCGGTTCGAGCGGCTTCCCGAGACGGAGGCCGACCGGGGGGTTCCAGGTCGGCCCACCCGAACGGAGGTGCTCTCCTACTGGAAACGCCGGTTCGGCATTCCACAGTCGACGTTCGAAGGATACACGTTTTGGGAAAAGGGAGCGGGAAAGATTTGGGCACTCGATTACGATCTGGTTGGCTCTCCAGAAATACAGTCCCTCGGTATGCTGGTCCTCCGGACCCGCCAGGAGCACTGGAAACCGACGACCGACGCCGTCCAGCGGTTCGGCGGGTCGGCGAGAAAGAATGTGATAGAACTCGGCGACGAGTCCGCTAAATGGTTTTTCGCCGGGGAGACGGTCGAGGTCGACTGGGACGGTGACTGGGGATATCTCGTCGTTTCCCACGAGGTTGCCGGCCAGTCGGCCCCACTCGGCGTCGGGTTGTTCACGTACGGCGAACTCCAGTCCATGATTCCAAAGGGCCGGAGACGGGACGTGTAATGAGGGCCGTTTCCATCCCAAGCCAGAAGATACTTGCGGGCCTGCCGGACACGTTCGATACGATGAATCGGCGGACGCTGCTCCGCCTCGGCGGTGGCGTTCTCCTCGGGACGCTCGCCGGGTGTGTCGGAAACCAGACGGACGAATTCACGATGCGGGTCACCAGCCAGGATATCGGCCGGACGAGCGAAAACAAACTCGTACTCAACGTCACGGTCTCGAACCCGGGGAATTCGCCACAGAATGGCACCCTCTACGTCACCGCCGAATTGAACGGACGGGATCTGGTGCGGGTTCGGGACGTTCACCTCGGAGCGCACGAGACGACCCGGATTTCCATCGTGTACGACGTCACAGTCGGAAACGTCTCGGAGTTCTCACCACGGACCGATCTCAGACCTGTGGAATGATCGACTGACGGCTCCGGTCCGTATAAGGATCGATTGACCGATTCAGGCCTGAGGAGTGACCGACCGACGGCTCATGTCCGTGGGGTGATCGACTGGGGACTTGGGCCCGTAGAGTGTGTGACTGACGACAGTGGGGGAACAATACCCGGTGTCGGCATCCGGGCCGGGTTTTCGATCGTCCAGAACCCGGTCTTCTTCGAATCGATTGCTATATCCTTAAACGCGTTCGCGTATTGGTTCCCGGATATGACCGACGCCGAGGAGTCACTGGCGGAGCAGCAACCGAATTCTCCGCCGGAGGACCTGGTCGCCGAGGTGGCCGCTTACGACGAGAAACTGGCGGCGGACGTCGCCGACCTCTACGATCGGATCGACGAACTCGAGGACGAACTGGACGAGGTGGAGTCCGAACTGGAAACGGTCACGGACCGACTTGAACACACCCGGGCCGACTTCCAGAACTACAAGAAACGGGCGAAGCGGAAACAGGAGGAGGTGAAGGAGCGAGCGACGGAGGACCTGGTCGAACGCCTCCTCGACGTTCGGGACAACCTTACGCGCGCACTCGAAGAAGAGTCGGAGGACGTCGCCTCCCTCCGGGAAGGGGTGAAACTGACACGGAAGCAATTCGACCGGGTACTCGACGCGGAGGACGTCGAGCGAATCGAACCAGATCCAGGGACGGCTGTCGATGCGAATCGACACGAGGTCGTCCATCGGGTCGAAAACGGTCACCCGCCGGACACGATCGCCTCGGTCTACCGACCGGGATACGAAATGGCCGGGAAGGTGTTGCGTCCCGCGCAGGTGACTGTCAGCGAGGGAAGTGCATCGTCCGATGACCACCCGGATGCGGAGGGCTCGACTGGGAAGGACGCAGATGATGAACAACCCGACTCCGTTGGTGTATCCCGGGATGGCTCGTCAGCCGATCAGGGCGACACGGCCCAGGACCCGGACGATGGGAACGACACCATCGAATAGGTCGACTGCTTGAGGTCTCTTTCTCTCCCCGACAGTTCCCCGATACGCCCCATTGATCGACCATACCCACAGTAGATTTGAATCAATATTTTATCTGAACCAATATTATATTTAAACCAATATTAAATATATAAACGGGATATAAATATTAAAGTAATAATTAATAAATATTAATGGTACAATTAATAAATATTAAAGCAATAATTAATAAATATTAAAGCAATAATTAATAAATATTAAAGCAATAATTAATAAATATTGATACAATAATTAATATAAATATATATGAAAAATTTATACCTAAATTATTAATAATCTAAACTATATTAAAATTAAAAAAAAAAAACTAGTTTAATAAACTAACCCATTTTTACATATACAGAGTACAATGAAATGACCTTATTAAATACAGTTATTATAACGGTAATATACATTATACCGTCGAAAAATTGGTTGAATATTCACTATCCACTCCCTTGGTTTTCCAGACGAAAGAAGACCAACAGGACGTGTCACTGTATTTCGGATGTATTCGAAGTGCGTCGAGTCTTGAATGAGTCAGAAGAACGCCGCGGTAGAACTTGTCCTCGGGAATGGGGAAACGGGATGAGGGGACGAAAATCTGAAAGAATAGTGCGAGGCCTTGACCGGGTGACAGCTCGATAGTGGGGCGCTCAGTTGGTATGAGCAGTGGGATTGCGGTCATCATATATCCTGTGACCGGGCGATCCCCGATTTGTAAAAACCGCACGAAAGCGACGAGGTGGGATTCTCTATGAGTTCCTCTCACTAGCAAGGCTTAAAGGGAAGAACGAGCAAACACCGTCAAAGATGGCGAGCGAGAAGATTCTCGGGATCGACCTGGGGACGACGAACAGCGCGATGGCGGTCATGGAAGGTGGCGATCCAGAGATCATCGTGAATGCCGAAGGCGACCGAACGACGCCCTCCGTCGTGGCGTTCGACGATGGGGAACGGCTGGTCGGCAAAGCGGCCAAGAACCAGGCGATCCAGAACCCCGAGGAGACAGTAGAGTCGATCAAACGACACATGGGCGAGGACCACAGCGTCGAACTGGAGGACGAGGAGTACACGCCCGAACAGATCTCCTCGATGATCCTCCAGAAACTCAAACGGGACGCAGAGGACTACCTCGGCCAGGACGTCGAGAAGGCGGTTATTACCGTCCCGGCGTACTTCAACGACAAACAGCGCCAGGCCACGAAAGACGCCGGGGAAATCGCCGGCCTCGAAGTCGAACGAATCATCAACGAACCGACGGCGGCCAGCATGGCGTACGGACTCGACGACGAGTCAGAGCAAACCGTTCTCGTATTCGACCTCGGCGGCGGAACCTTCGACGTCTCGATCCTCGAACTCGGTGGTGGCGTGTACGAGGTCGTCGCGACGAACGGTGACAACACACTCGGCGGAGACGACTGGGACGAGGCGATCATCGACTGGCTCGCGAACAACTTCGAGAAGGAACAGGGGGTCGACCTCCGCGAGGACCGACAGGCTCTCCAGCGACTCAAAGACGCCGCGGAGGAGGCGAAGATCGAACTCTCCTCCCGGAAGGAAACGACGATCAACCTCCCCTTCATCACCGCAACCGACGACGGCCCCATCCACCTCGAAGAGGATCTCACCCGTGCCAAGTTCGAATCGCTGACCCAGGACCTCCTCGAGCGGACGGTCGGCCCGACCCAACAGGCACTCGACGACGCCGACCTCTCGAAGGGTGATATCGACGAAGTCATCCTGGTGGGTGGGTCGACCCGGATGCCCCAGGTGCAGGAGAAAGTCGAAGAACTGACCGGGCAGGAACCGAAGAAGAACGTCAATCCGGACGAAGCCGTGGCCCTGGGAGCGGCGATCCAGGGCGGCGTTCTCGCCGGCGAAGTGGAGGACATCGTCCTCCTCGACGTGACTCCGTTGTCCCTTGGAGTCGAGGTCAAGGGAGGTCTCTTCGAACGTCTTATCGACCGGAACACGACTATTCCCACGGAGGAATCGAAGGTCTTCACCACAGCCGTCGACAACCAGACGTCGGTCCAGATCCGCGTCTTCCAGGGCGAGCGGGAGATCGCCGAGGAGAACGAACTGCTCGGCGAGTTCATGCTCACCGGGATTCCCCCGGCACCCGCCGGAACCCCGGAGATCGAGGTTACATTCTCGATCGATACCGACGGCATCGTGAACGTCGAAGCCGAGGACAAGGGATCGGGGAGCAAAGAGGACATCACGATCGAAGGCGGCGTGGGTCTCTCCGACGACGAAATCGAGGAGATGAAGCAAGAAGCCGAAGAGCACGAGGAAGAGGATCGGCGGCGCCGAGAACGGATCGAGGCCAGAAACGAGGCCGAAAGTGCGGTCCAGCGCGCCGAACGACTCCTCGAGGAGAACGAGGAGATGATCGACGAGGACCTCGAAGAGGACATTCGGGTGGAAATGGAAACCGTCGAGGAGGTTCTCGACGACGAGGACGCAACGAAGGAGGAACTCGAGGAGGCCACCGAGGCGCTCTCAGACCAGCTGCAGGAAATCGGCAAACAAGCCTATCAACAACAGGCTGCCCAGGGCGCTTCCGGTGCGCAAGCCGGCCCCGGTGGTGCGGGTCCGGGTGCTGCCGGAGCGGGCGCCGGTGCAGCCGGAGCAGGTGCCACGGGTGAGGGCGGATCGAGCGGCGAGGAGTACATCGACGCCGACTTCGAGGACGTCGACGACGAGGAAGAGGATTAAGTTCCTCACCCGATATCAATAGGATACGAACCGATGCCCGAGGATTTTTACGACGTGCTGGGTGTCAGCCGCGATGCGGACGAGGAGGAGATAAAGCAGGCATACCGGAGAAAGGCGGCGAAGAATCACCCCGACGTCAGCGACGATCCCGACGCAGAGGAGCGCTTCAAGAAACTCCAGAAGGCAAAGGAGGTCCTGACCGACGACCAGAAGCGGCAACTCTACGACCAACTCGGGCACGAACGCTTCATGGAGGCAGAGAAGAAGGGAGCGACGGATACCGGTGGCGCCCAGGCCCGCGGTGGCGGCGACCCCTTCGGTGGGATGGGTGGCATGGGCGGTGGCATGAGTGGTGGGAACATCGGAGACATCTTCGAGCAATTCTTCGGCGGGGGCAGTGGGCAGTCGCGCCCGCAAAGCGGTCGGGACCTTCGAACGACCCTCCGGATCGACCTCGAAGACGCGTACGAGGGAGTGACGAAACAACTCTCTATCCGCCGACCCGAAACGTGCCCGTCCTGTGATGGACGGGGTCACCCACCCGACGCAGAGGCACGGACCTGTCCGGAGTGCAACGGACAGGGACAGGTCGCCCAGGTCCGCCGGACGCCGTTTGGCCGGATGCAACAGACACAGACCTGTCCCCAGTGCGAAGGCGAAGGAGAACTGTACGAGGAAACCTGCCGCGAGTGCAGTGGCCAGGGCACTGTACGGCGTGAAGCGACGCTGTCGGTCGATATTCCGGCCGGCATTCAAAGCGGGCAAACACTCAGAATGGAAGGCGAAGGGGCACCGGGCGACCGGGGCGGTCGGAACGGCGACCTCCTCGTGGAAATACAGGTTCGCGATCATCCCGATTTCGACCGGGAGGGCGACGATCTGTATCGCACCCAGCCTCTCTCGTTCCCGCAGGCCGTCTTCGGAGACACCGTCGACGTTCCGACGCTGTCCGGATCCGTCGAACTCGACGTTCCCTCGGGGACCCAAAGCGGGGAGACATTCAGGCTTCGGGGGAAGGGCATGCCGCGTCTCCGGGGACGCGGACACGGGGACTTGTACGTCGACGTCCAGGTCGTCACACCCGAGGACCTGACGGAGGAACAGAAAGATGCGCTCAAGGCGTTCGCTGCTGCCAGTGGCGAGGACATCGAGGTCGAAGACGGAATCTTCGAGCGAATCAGGAAGGGGCTGTGAGCGTGCCGGCCCGTCATGGAGATCCACTCTATTTCCGGCGTTCTCGACGCCATCGGCGGCACTGAAACCCCGGCACTCGTTCACGGGTCGCGACGCTACTCTGGCGAGCGATTTCGCCGGATGTCGTACAAGACCGGAAACCTTCTGCGGCATCGGGGAGTGCACGAGGGATCGGTAGTTTCGGTCCTCGACGTCGACGCTCCCGAAACGGTATTCACGATCATGGGTGCCGGTCTCCTCGGTGCTACTGTGCACGTCGGGACCGACCCCATGGAGGAGGCAGGGGTCGTCGTCGGGCCGACTTCATCCCTTCCGTCCGCCGAACTCCCGCCGGGGGCGACGCCGATCGGATTCGGTACCGCCCCATCCGACCCGTCCTGGGTGTTCTTCGAACGACAGGCGTGGAGCGAAAATCCGTCGTTCCCGGACACCGATTCACGCGCTGACGTTCCGTTCCTGTCGAACGAAGTGACGCTGACCCAGCGGACGGTCGTCGACACTGCTTCGTCTGTTTCAGCCTCGTTCGACCGCGAAACCGTCCTCGCCGTTCGCGATTCGTTTTCCAATCCTGGAACCGTCGTTTCGGGGGTCGTTGCACCGCTTCAGGCGGATGCGACGATACTGCTTCCGGACGGTGAAACCACGGGAACTGTCGCTGTCGCCAGTGACTCCTGTCCCGAGCCCGAACGACTCGACCCGGATCTGGCCCGACCCTGATCCCGGACGGCTTCCGGGGACCCACCGGGTTGAACCGAAACTGAATCAGACAGACCGACAGATACCCCTTCGGTCCGTCGAGAACCGAGACTGGCCCGGCCCCGCAAACGCTTTTCCCCAGGGGAGACAAGACCCGCACATGCACATCCGGGACGCGAAAAAACACGAGGAGGTGTGGCTCCTCGACCGACTCGAGGAGTTCGGGTTCGAGGACTCGGCGTTTCGCTCCCGCGATTACGTTTTCGCCATCGAGGAGGAAATCGGGAAAAAGACGGGATTCGGTCGCCTTCGCGTCCACTCTCTCGAAACGGGGAAGCGATGTGAACTTGCGCACATCGGTGTGCTTCCGGACTGGCGGGGACAGGGTGTCGGCGCACACATACTCGAACGGTTGACCGAACTGGCGAGGGACCAGAACTTCGAGACCGTCGTCTCCTTCTCACCGGTTCCGCAGTACTGTTCGCAGTTTGGCTTCGTCGAAACGGACCCCGAGACCCTCTCCGGAGCCCTTTGGGACCGGTTCGAGCAGGTCAGAGAGGGCCATCCAGACGCCGTTCCGATGGTTATCGAGACGGACGAATTCGAGATGCCACCCCGACTCAGGCGCCGATTCCACGACGGCGGGGACGACGAGGAACGAAACGGTGAACGGCCCGAGGACTTCGGGATCGATCCCCGAACGGCCTCGTACAAGTACGACACGGGGCGTCGAGACGATAGCGCCTGACGTGGGATCACACTCTGAACCGGATACTACCTGACGAGGAGAACCCTGCCGAGACATTACTGTTTGAGGAGACGATGCTGGCTACCGAGTGACCGTGCTTGGGTTCGAAGAGGGACGAGGAGGCCAGGTGCTCGTGTGCTGGACAGGATGGTCCCGGTTTCCTTATCAGCCTGCAGGGCACCGTCGTTCGTATTATATACTGGTGTGGATTCATCGACTACGGGTGGGTCAAGCTATTTGACCCAGGACACAGACCGTCTATACGATGTCTGCTTCGGACCGCGATACGATCGGTTTCGTCGGACTTGGTATCATGGGAAAACCGATGGCGAAGAACGTCATGGACGCGGGGTATCCAGTCGTAGCACATAACCGCTCCCGTGAACCAGTGGAGGAACTCGCTTCCGAGGGAGCCACCCCAGCAGAATCACCCAGCGAAGTGGCCCGGGAATCCGACGTGGTGATCACCGTGCTCCCCGACACCGACGCCGTCGAGACGGTGGTGCTGGGTGAGGACGGCGTCATCGACGGGATCGATGACGGCGATCTCCTGATCGATATGTCGACGATCTCCCCGGTCGAGACCGAAGTGTTCGCCGAAAAACTCGCCGACGAGGGCGCTTCGATGCTCGACGCACCAATAAGCGGCGGGGAAGAGGGTGCAATTACGGGCACCTTATCCATAATGGTGGGGGGCGAGGAAGCAGTCTTCGAGGAGCGAAAGCCCCTCTTCGAGGCGATGGGCGAGACGATTACGTACTGTGGCGACCACGGGGCGGGCCAGGTGACCAAGGCAGCCAACCAGGTCATGGTTGGCATCCAGATGCAAGCGATGGGTGAGGCGCTCTTGCTCGCCAAACGGGCGGGTGCTGACCTGGAGGCAGTTCTGAATGCGATTAGCGGCGGTGCCGCGGCCTGCTGGGCCCTGGACAATCGCGCTCCCCGCGTCATTGAAGGTAACTTCGAGCCCGGGTTCTTCGCGTCCTACCATTACAAGGACCTGCGGATCGCCACTGACACTGGCGAAGCGTACGGCGCCCCGATGCCGGCGACCGAACTCGTCCACGAGATGTACAAAGCGATGGAAGAGAAGGGATACGGTCGCGATGACCACTCCGCGGTCATCAAAGTTCTCGAGGAGATGGTGGGGGCCGAAGCGAGAGTCGAGTAACCCCTCGACGGCCACGCGATTTCCAGACGCTGTCAATTGCGATCTGATTCCCACCACTGTCAATTGTCACCTGGTATGCCTCCGGGACATGGTACCGTGAGTAGTGGTGGGCAGCGGCGCGTCGGTCGGTAATGTATGCATTTATCCGCCAGTCTCGCTTACGCCCGGAGTAGAGCCTCGCATGGGGTATTCGTACACCGGGAGCACCCACCGAACGTTTCTCGACTCCTACGCCGACGACGAGTCGCCATTTCCGACTGACGAGACCATGGCCTTTCCCCGTCGCGATCACCTGCGTGACGAGGTCGGCCTCATCAAACGCCTGTTCTTCCCCCGTTGCTGGAACGCCGGGGAACTGACGAACACGCCCGGGCCGATCCACGAGCACCTCGACGAACTCGCCTCAGTCTTCTATACTGGAACCAAGCCGTACGTTGAAGGCGACCCCGGGAACATCGTAGATGCAGTAATTGCGGACCTCCCGGCCATCCGAACGCAGTTGAAAAAGGACGTGGAAGCGGCGTACAAGGGCGATCCGGCAGCGAAGAGTTACCTCGAAGTGATCCGGTCGTATCCCGGGTTTCACGCCACCATGGTGTACCGCGTTGCCCACGCCCTCTACGAGGCCGGGGCCCGGGAGTACGCTCGAGAGATATCGGAGTATGCCAAAACGGAGACGGGTATCGACATCCACCCGGGGGCCGACATCGGGGAGTACTTCTTCATCGACCACGGCACGGGTGTAGTGATCGGCGAGACGGCGACCGTCGGTGACTGGGTCCGCATTTATCAATCGGTCACCCTGGGTGCGCTTCACTTCGAGGAAGAGGAGGACGAGGAGAAGATGCTGAAGAAGGGGTACAAGCGCCATCCCGACATCGGAAACCACGTCGTAATCGGATCGGGATCGAACATCATGGGCCCGATCGAAATCGGCGACCACGTGAGTATCGGTGCGGACTCCTGGATCACCGAAGACGTTCCCGAACACACGACCGTGTTCGTCGAGGACCATCCGGAACAGACCCAGTTGAGTAACGATTGAGCCCTGCGTGAACATCCCTCCCTCGTGGGAAGGGGGGTCAGGGCCCGGGCCCGAAACTCTCGATGTTGGCCGCGTCGGAATCGTAGCCCGCGGCCTCGATTCCCCGGACGGCCTTCGTGACGAACGGTGAAAATCCGTACACGTATAGGGCCCCATCTACCTCGTCCATGGCCGATTGGATCGCGGTTTCCAGGTCGTCCTCGACAGTATAGATGAACGCTCCCCGCTTCTCCAGGGCGTCCAGTCGATCCCGATGAACGTCGGTCTCCTCCGGATGGACGATGCCGATCGGTTCGTCTTCCTCGAGTGCTCGCTCTCCGATCCCGACGGCGGGTCCGATTCCCGGCCCGGCCCCGAGGACCACCGCCGGGGAATCCCCCTCGTAATAGACCTCACCGAACGGTCCGGAGATCCTAACGGTGTCACCCGGTTCCCGGTCTGCCAACCACGGACTGAGGGTTCCCGACGGATCGACACCGACAGTAATCTCGACGGTCTCCTCGACGTCTTTTGAGGAGAGCGTGAAGAACCGCTGGACGAGTTCGCCGTCGATCCTGGCCGACACCTGGACGAACTGTCCAGGGAAAGCGTCGAATCCGGCTGGGGTCTCGAAGGCAACTGCGACACTCGTCGGGCCAACCGTCGAAACTGATCGAACGGGAACCGCAACGTCGTTCATGCCATGGTTTTCCGGCCCACGGGTAAAGGAGCCACCTCCCCGGCAGAAATCGAACATGCTTTCGAAAGGCGGCATTAATTACCGTAATTCGCTTCGGTAGACGGACTTCTCGTGGCTATTTGTCCAATAAAATCACGATGAATAGGAATTTGGGCCGTATCGACCGCCCTCGTGGGGTTTTAGAAGGGTTTTTGCGGGTCGGTCAACAACCTTCAGAACACATGCACGAGGACTTGAACTGGGCCATCGGCGGAGAGGCGGGAGACGGAATCGACTCCACCGGCAAGATCTTCGCACAGGCCCTGTCCCGAGCGGGGCGACACGTCTACACCTCGAAGGACTTCGCCTCGCGAATTCGCGGCGGGTATACCGCGTACAAGATCAGGACAGCGGTCTCGACGGTCCAGAGTGTCGTGGATCGACTGGATATCCTCATTGCACTCACAGAACGGACCGTCGACGAGAACCTCGACGAACTGCACGACGACAGCGTCATCATCTACGACGGGGAACGGCCGGCGATGTCGGACTTCGAGGCGCCCGGCGAGATGACTGCCGTTTCGGTCCCGCTGACCGACCTGGCTGAGGAAGCAGGCGGGGCGATCATGCGAAACGTCGTCGCCCTGGGCGCAGTGTGCGAGGTCGCAGATTTCCCCGTGGAGTACCTCGATGAGTCCCTGGAGAAGCGCTTCGGAGGAAAAGGCGAGAAACTGGTCGAGAACAACAAGGAAGCCGCCCGGAAGGGCGCGGAGTACGTCAGGGAGAACGCGGAGTCCTTCCCGTACGAACTCGAGACGACGGACAACGATTACGTCCTGCTGAACGGTGATCAGGCCATCGGAATGGGTGCCATCGCCGCAGGGTGCAAGTTCTACTCCGGGTACCCCATTACGCCGGCGACGGCTATTATGGAGTACCTCACTGGACGCATCGAGAAATTCGGAGGACACGTCGTCCAGGCCGAAGACGAACTGGCTGCCATCAACTTGGCACTCGGCGCGGCTCGTGCTGGTGCACGGGCGATGACCGGGACGTCCGGGCCGGGGATCGACCTGATGTCGGAGACGTTCGGCCTCGTCGCACAGAGCGAGACGCCACTCGTGATCGCCAACGTCATGCGCTCCGGCCCCTCGACGGGCATGCCGACGAAACAGGAGCAGGGCGACCTCGAGATGATGCTTTACGGCAGTCACGGCGAGATACCGCGGTTCATCATCACACCGACCGACGTGGCGGACGCGTTCCACAAGACGATCGAGGCCTTCAATCTGGCCGAGAAGTATCAGACGCCGGTTTACGTCGCGATCGACCTGGCCATGTCCGTTACCGAGCGGACATATCCGCCCGAGGAGTTCGACATGGACGAGGTCGAGATCGACAGAGGCAAGATCGTCGATGAGAGCGAGGTCGAGCAATACCAGGACGACGAGGGACGCTTCCAGCCCCACCTGCCCACGGAGGATGGCATCAGCCCGCGGGCCCTTCCGGGAACGGAGGGCGGCATCCACATGTCGACCGGTCTCGAACACAACGCACTCGGCCGTCGGACGGAGGACGAGGAGATCCGCGTCGAACAGGTAGACAAGCGCGAACGGAAGGTCGAAACCGCGAAAGAACAAGAGGACTGGTCGCCCGAATCCTACGGGAACCCGGACTCTGACACGCTCGTGGTCTCCTGGGGGTCGAACGAGGGCGCCATACTCGAAGCGATGGACCTCCTCGAGGAGGACGGAAAAGAGGTGCACTTCCTCTCCGTGCCGTACGTCTTCCCGCGGGCTGACCTCAGCGACGAGGTCGAATCCGCCGAGACGACAATCGTCGTGGAGGCAAATGCGAAGGGACAGTTCGCCAACCTCCTCGAGTACGATACGCTCACACGGGTCGAACGGATCAACAAGTACACCGGCGTTCCCTTCAACGCCGACGAACTCGCCGAGGATATCGGTGCTATCATCGAACAGGAAGAGGAGGTTACAGCATGAGTACCGAGGTTTCATTCACCGACTTCAAGTCAGACGAACAGCCGACCTGGTGTCCCGGTTGCGGCGACTTCGGGACGATGAACGGAATTATGCGTGCCCTCGCGAACCGGGGCCTCCACCCGAAAGACGCATTCGTGGTCGCCGGCATCGGTTGCTCGGGCAAGATCGGGACGTACATGGGTGCCAACGCGCTTCACGGCGTCCACGGTCGTGCCCTTCCGGTGGCGACTGGTGTCAAACTGGCGAACCCCGACCTCGAGGTCATCGCGGCCGGTGGGGACGGTGACGGGTATTCGATCGGCGGGAACCACTTCATCCACGCCGCACGCCGGAACGTCGATCTCACCTACGTCGTCATGGACAACAGGATCTATGGTCTGACGAAGGGTCAGGCGTCGCCGACCTCTCGTCCGGACTTCGAGACGAGTACGACGCCCGAAGGGCCCCAGCAACCGCCGATCAACCCGCTCGCCCTCGCGCTGGCGGCCGGCGGGACGTTCATCGCCCAATCGTTCTCCTCGGACGCCCAACGCCACGTCGAAATTCTCGAGGCGGCGATGGACCACGACGGGTTCGCGCTGGTGAACACCTTCAGTCCCTGTGTCACGTTCAACGACGTGGACACCTACGATTACTACAAGGAGAACCTCGTCGACGTCGCCGAACAGGACCACGATCCGACGGACTACAACCAGGCCGTCTCGAAGATTCTCGATAGCGACGGCGAGTACATGGGTATTCTCTACGAGGATCCCGACGCCGAATCGTACGAGGAGGCCCAGGACGCCCTCGGAGATAAGACCGAAATCGCCGACTGGCCACCGGCCGAAGCAGGGGACCTGGTCGACGAGTTCTACTGACCCGGTCAGTACTATATTTAATAGTATACTTTACGAAGAACGGTTGCCCGTGTACAATTCAGATGGTCAGTCATATTACGAACGGTAATTGTCCGATTACCATCATCTACAGGCGGAGCGGGCCGAGTGCCTCGGGGCGTGACACCGAGGCGGTTCACGAATTAGGATTTCGACAGAGAATACCGCAGTAGGTCGAGAGGATCAGTCGGTTCTACCCAGAACGGCACGATCAATCGGTTCCCCACAGAACAGCACGATCAATCGGTTCCCCACAGAACAGCACGATCAATCGGCCCACCAGTACATAGAACCGGAAACAGTTACCGGCAAGGGGACGGATATCCCGCGACCTTTTTGATACTGTACCGTGGACAAAGAAGTACATGCCTTCTGAGTCCCACGACGTGATCGTCGTCGGTGGCGGGACGGCGGGCACCTTTGCCGCGTCGACGATTGCGGATGCGGGTCTCGACGTCGTCCTCCTCGAACGAAAGTCGGAGGAAGAAGCGGGGCACATCGCGTGTGGCGATGCGGTAAAGGGGAAAGCCACGTTCCCCGACGTTATCGACCTGGAATACCTCCGACAGGAGGCGTTCACGAATGAGAACATCACCCGGGCCCGGTTCGAGAATCCAGACGACGGCGAAGCGATCGACATTCCATTTGACAAACCGGGAGCCGTCGTGGATCGGAAACGCTACGGCGAGGTTCTCCTCGAAGAGGCCGAACGGATTGGGACCGACGTAAGGTACAACACGCTCGTGCAGGACGTCATTCAGGACGACGGCCAGGTCGTCGGCGTCCGAACGAAGGAGAACGGATCGGGAAAGACATTCGAGGCAGACATAGTCATCGACGCAGCGGGTGCGCTCTCTATCTTGCAGGACAAGGGTGACTTCTCGGATGCGACCTTCGATACGAACGTCAACTACCGCCAGTACTGTTCTGCCTACCGGGAAGTCATCGAGACGGACCGACCGGTCGACTACGGCGACGCAATCGTGTTCATGCCGACGGACGAACTCGGGTACCTCTGGTACTTCCCCCGGACGGAAACCGAAATCAACGCCGGCCTCGGATTCCAGATGAACCGACCCCCGATGAAACTCGTCGACGTCCTCAAGCGCGAAGTTTCGAACCGGCCCGAGTTCGAGAACGCCCGGGTCGTCGACAAACTCGGCGCGGCCCTTCCGACCAGACGACCCTTCGATTCGGCCGTCGCCCCGGGCTTTGCAGCCGTCGGTGACGCCGCCGGTCACGTCAACCCGGCCACCGGAGGTGGGATCCCGGGAGCGGCGAAAGCCGGACACTGGGCAGCAAACGCAGCGATTGACGCCATCGAGGCGGGAGACCTCAGCGAAGAGGCGCTCTGGGAGTACAACGAACTCGTGATGCATAACTTCGGCAGACGATTCGCCGCCATCGACCTGTACAACGTGTGGGCCGGGACGCACACCGTGGAGGAACTCACCGAAATCGTCACCGCACTGCCGGGCCAGGCACTCGTCGATGCACTCGCGGGAGACGCGGAGGGAATGTCACTGTCGCTGAAACTCCAGACCCTTCTCGGGACCTACGGCCACTGGAGAACCCTCTACGAACTGTATCAGGTCCACACGCGGGCGAGCGAATTGAAGTCGATCTACGCGCAGTACCCGTCCGATCCCGAGGAGTTCGCCGAGTGGCAGGAGCGACGGGACGAAATCTACGACGAGGTCTACGAGATAACCGGTGCCGATCCGAAGTACTAACGTCGACTGCGCCGGTGCACAACGGTTTTCCAGGTCCCAGTCGACCCTCGTTGTATGGACCAAAGCGACCACGCGGATCGAACCGTGACTGTTTCTGACATCCCACCGATCGGTATCGGGACCTGGCAAAACACAGACCCGGACGCATGCAAGAACGCCGTCCAAACTGCGCTGGAGCTGGGATACCGGCACGTCGATACGGCACAGGCCTACGACAACGAATCGGCCGTGGGCCGCGGCATCGAGGCCGCCTCCATCGATCGGTCGGACGTATTTCTCGCCACGAAAGTGTACATCGACAGTCTTCGGCCGGAGGACGTCAAATCGACGACCGAGGAAAGCATGGACCGGCTCGGGGTGGACTATCTCGACCTCCTGTACGTTCACTGGCCCGCCAGATCCTACGATCCCGACGAAACCCTCCCGGCATTCCAGGAACTCTACGAGGAGGGAATCATCGAGAACGTGGGCGTCAGTAACTTCGAGCGAGAGCACCTCGCGGAGGCCCGGTCGATCCTCGACGTCCCGGTTTTCGCGAACCAGGTCGAGATGCACCCGTTGCTCCCCCAGGAGGACCTCCGCGAGTACCAATCGAGCGTGGACGTCGAACTCGTCGCCTACTCGCCGCTCGCCCGCGGAGCGGTGTTCGACGTGCCCGAGATCCAGTCGATCGCCGAGAAACACGGCGTTTCCGAGGCCCAGATCAGCCTCGCCTGGTTGTTGGAAAAAGACGTGTATCCGATTCCGAAAGCGACCAGCCACGATCACATTGCAGACAACTTCGCCAGTCTCGACGTGGAACTCGAGGAGGGGGACATCGAGACGATAGACGGAATCGAGCGCCGCGAGCGCCAGGTGGATCCGCCCTTTGCTCCCTGGTAGCGATCAGATCGCGCCTGACTCCTCGAAGGACGAGATATCCGATTCGGAGTAGCCGTACTCCGAGAGGATCTCCTCCGTGTGTTCTCCCAGTTCCGGCGGGTGGCGGTCGAAGACGGTTGGGGATTCGGAGAGGTGCATCGGACTTCCCGGGATGTCGACGTCGCCCGCCGATGGGTGGTCGATCGACTGAGACATGTTTCTCGCGAGTACCTGTGGATGCTCGAACAGCGCCTCCATGTCGTTTACTTCGCTCGCGGGGACGTCGTGCTCCCGGAGCGTTTCGACGACGGACGCCGAGTTCCGGTGCTGGAACTCGTCCATCAGGATACGATCGAGTTCGTCGCGATTGTTCACCCGGTCTTCGTTGGTCTGGAAGCGGTCGTCGTCCTCGAGGTCCTCGCGGCCGATCGCGGTACAAAATCGCGGCCACATGTGCTGTGAAGCGACGGCGACGACGACGTATCCGTCCGCCGTCTCGAAGGCCTGGTACGGAACGATATTCGGGTGTTTGCTTCCCATCCGACCGGGGGATTCCCCGGTGGCCAGGTAACTCTCTGCCATATAGGACATCCACGCGACCTGTCCGTCGAGGAGGCTCACGTCGATTTTCTGGCCGGTTCCATCGCCCAGTTCCCGATCGAGAAGCGATGCGAGAATCCCCTGTGTGGCGTACATCCCGGCGGCCAGATCGGCTTCGGCGACTCCGACTCTCACTGGCGGCCCGTCCTCTGGGCCCGTGATGCTCATCATTCCACCCTCGGCTTGCAGGACGATGTCGTAGGCCGGCCGGTCGCGGTGTGGACCCCACTCGCCGTATCCGCTTATTTTGGCGTAGATGAGTCCCGGGTTCTCCTGCCTGAGGTCCTCGTACCCGATTCCCCAGTCTTCCATGGTCCCGACCCTGAAGTTCTCGACGAGGACGTCCGCCTCGCTCGCCAGGTCGCGGAAGATTTCGCGACCTCCCTCGGATTTCAAATTGAGGGTTATCGAACGCTTGTTCCGGTTGATCGAGAGGTAGTACGAACTCACGTCGCTGTCGCCGTACGTGGGTGGGGTCCATCCCCTGGTCTGGTCTCCGGTTCCTGGCCGTTCGACTTTGATCACGTCAGCCCCGAGGTCGCCCAGTTGCATCGTACAAAACGGCCCCGCGAGCACTCGACTCGCGTCCAGAACAGTGACGTCCGACAGGGGTGGGGACTCCCCCGTAGCAGTTTTCGCTTCACCGACCATACTATTGATAGTTGCTCGAACAGGGGCAAAAGCGCTGTGCGTTCCCGCTGTGAAGACGTCCCTCTCTCGTCGAAATTCCCCACTGTATAATGGGAAAGGGGCCAAAGCGGTTTTGCTACTGGTCACAGTCACACATAGAGATAGAGATTGAGAGGGAGAGCGAGATACAGTGAGGGATGGAGAGATAGCGAGATAGACTTTGAGAGAAATTGAGAGGGATTTCGGCCAGGAAATGGATTCGTTTCAACGATACGATGGTGTACCTGACCGAACAGAGCAGATTAGAGCGTTGCGTGACGTCCTTATTCAGTAAAGCGACCGTTCCGGTTGCGCCGGGGCTCGCAACTCGAGACTCGTCGATCGATCACATGTACCCGAGGTCGCGGAGTCGTTGCATGAGGTTCTCCTTGTCCTGGGCGCGACCCGCGCGTTCGACCGTCTCCTCGAGATCCTGTATCCAGGCGGGTTCCTCGTCGGCACGTTCCGTGCTCACCTCGCTTCCAAGCGAACGATAGCCCTCGAAGTACTTCGGCGAAACGGGAATGTCCTCGTGAGAGAGCCCGTTCGGGAGGTCGTCGTAGGTCTGTGGAACGTAGCCCTCCTCGGGGAACGCCGGGACGGATTCGGGAACGACGTAGTGCCAGAAGGCGTCCCAGACGTCTCGCTCCGTGAACTGCAGGATCGGCTGAATGCGGTCGTGCGGGGGATAGATGTCGGGGTCGTGTCGGGGGCTGAAGAAGGTCTCCTCGGCGCGAGCTTCCTGTTCGTCCCACCGGACTCCCGAGATGATGCCGTCGATCCCGTGTTCCTCGAGTGCGTTGTTGAGAGCAACCGTTTTGAGGAGGTGGTTCCCGACGTACGTATCAAGGAGGAACGGGAACGTGTCGTCCTCGTACTCGAGGATGTTCCTGACGTGGTGCTGGTTCTGTTCGTTCAGGTCCTCGACCCGGATCGTATCACCAGGTTCCTCGGCCAGGGCACCGACGTCGTCGTTCCGGGCGGTGAGGACCTCGACGTCCCAGGCACGGGCCCACCGGTCGACGAAGTCAAGCAGGTCGTCGAAGTGCTGGAAGTGATCGATGAAAACCGCCGGGGGCATGTCGTATCCGAACTCGGTGGCGACCTCCCTGACGAAGTAGAGCGTGAGAGTCGAGTCTTTCCCGCCGGTCCACATCACAGCGGGTCGCTCGTAGGTTTTGAGCCCCTGTCTCACCACGTCGACTGCCTTTTCAATTTTCGCTTCGAGCGATGGGTAGTCCTCGGCATTCTGCCCATCGCCGTCGGTGTAATCGACGTCCACGTACGCTGGAAACCCGTCTCGCATTGTTCCCGGGTTGGCAATCGGAACTGATAAAGAAACGGGTTTCTATGGACTGGGTGAGAAACGGGTTTCTATGGACTGGGTGTCGGTGCTGCGTTCTGCAGTGCAGCCTCCGCGATGTTCCCTCCGTAATCACCGCTCCGGGAGAGCGAGTCGACGATCAATCCAACGTGTCGTGCCTGTTCCGGTTCGAGTTGCCGGAGGTAATCGTCGATGGCTCTGGCCCGTCCGTCGATATCCGTAACCGTCTCCCGGACGGTATTCGCGAGCCTGGTCGCGTCCTCGGCGTCCGACTCGAAAATCGCGTCCATAGCCGTGGCGATGGCCTCGGCGCTTTCCTCGTGCAACGACGAGATGGAGTCCACGACCGGTTCGGGAATCCCGCCGTCGAGTTCGATGGCCACCCGACTGATCTTCACCGCGTGGTCCGCGATTCGCTCGAGTTGTCGAGCGCTCGTGTGGAAATCGAAGCAGTCCTCCCGGGAGATCCCGATCTCCTGGGCCATTGCCGGTGACCGGAGCGTTCTCCGGAAAATCCGCGAGACGACGTACCAGAGCCGGTCCACGTCGTCGTCGCGTTCGATCACGTCCTCTGCGACCTCGTCGTCGTTCTCTCGCACGGCAACGACTGCGTCTTCGAGCATCGAGAGGGCGATGAGTCGCATCCTGCGGACCGCCGACTGAATGGACAACTCCGAGGAGTCGAGCAAGTCCCGGATGAGAACGGTGCCGCCGGTTTCCTCGACGACCTCGAGTCCGACCAGTCCCTGGGTCGCATCTCGGACGAGCGAGCGTTGCGCGGAGGTAATCCGCTCTGCGGTGAGTTCGATTACGTCGAACCCGCTCACGTACATCGTCATAACGGCCCGGACCAGTGATTCCCCCTCGAGGTCCGAAATATCCAGTGACCCGGCCCGGGGGTCCGCGTCGGTAATCGGTGTGAGTAACAGCGAACCGCTGTCCGGGTGGAATCCTATCTCGTCGCCCGCCTCGACGTGGTTCTCACGCGCCCAGTCCTTCGGTATCGAGACCGTGTACGTCGACCCGCCCGTGACCTGGACCTTCCGTCGTTCCATGCGGACGGATCGGGCCTCGAACACAATAAATTGATTACTTTCTATATAGATTCACTTCCAATAATAGAGACACGATCGCGTCGCAATACGGTGAATGGAGGGGCTGTCGGGGGTCCGGGTCCAGATGACGACGAGTGTGTCCAGAATCGTCGATAGACGTACCGTCCCGACTCCTTGGAAGAGACACGTCCGCAGTTCGGTTTCGAGTACGACCGTTCCGGGCTGTCGGTGGGTCGTTTACAGTGGTATCCGGATTGCCGACGGATCGTACTGCCTCGCCCCGCGCCGCCCCTCCCCGCTATTCCATCTGGTCCGAACGCCACATTGACAGATCGCCACACCGACAGATAGATACGCCGACAGATTGCCACATCACCAGATCGACCCTAAGATTTCGGACGGTCACTCGATAGACGTTTGGAATTGTATCTACGTCGAACGCACGGTGTCGAAGACTACATAATGGCGACGCTCGGGGAACCCAGTATGGCCCGGAAGAGCTTCCAGGAACAACTCGACAAGTTGCGCACCGACGTCCTCTTCATGGCGGAGATGGTCTCCGACAGACTCCGCATTGCCCTTTCCGCACTCGAATCGAAGGACAAAGAAGCGGCACGGCGGGTAATCGAGGGCGACGACGAGGTAAACGAGTTGTACCTGGAACTGGAAAACGACTGCATCGACCTCCTTGCACTCCAGCAACCGGTCGCCTCGGACCTCCGCTTTATCGCCGCGTCCTTCAAGATCATCACCGATCTCGAACGGATCGCGGATCTTGCCGTGAACCTGGGCGATTACACGCTCGAGGCCGACCGGGCAATCTTTCCGGAGGTGGACGTTCAGGCGATCGGCCAGGAGGCCCTCCGCATGTTGGAACGGGCGATGGATGCCTACGAAAACGAGAAATCCGACGCCTGTTACGAGATCGCGGACGCCGATGACGACCTGGACGAACAGTGTCGACTCGCCTCCGAACGCGTCGTCCGTGACCTGATCGAACAGGAAATCGACGAGGAGACTCCCGAAGACGAAATCGAGCAACTCATGGCGGACGTCTCCCGGCTCTTTCTCACGATCCGTGACCTCGAACGGATCGGTGACCACTCCGTCAACATCGCAGCGAGGACGCTTTACATGGCGGAGAACGACGAGACACTCATATACTGATCCGGGCCAGAATCAGTATTACTCGACTGTGGGGGTCGAATTTGTACTCTCGGGTTCTCACTTGACGACATTCACGTTTTCATTCTCCGTGTCGTACGTCCTTTTTGTTCCCCTGCTATCCACATTCATGCATTCTCTCAGCATTTTCTCCTCTATTATTCAATTTACAATTCCAATTTGGTGAAAATAGTGAAACAAATTACGAATTGATATAATCAATAATAAATCTTGAAAAATGATTAAAATTTAGTTATTCATCCAAATATGGGACAAGAAAATTACAGATAGTAAACAATAAATATATGATGCATTTAAGCAATATTAAATAAATAAATTAATTTCGACAACATTTATAAATACTGTTATTTAATAATAATTATAACAACAACAACAACAACAACAATAATAATAATAATAATAATAATAATAATAATAATAATAATAATAATAATAAT